>NZ_JACCAS010000001.1:3793482-4109605 GCF_013409255.1 Paraburkholderia bryophila | reverse complement strand
GGCCACCCGGTTATGGGCTGCGCCGCATCCTTGTTGATGGCGACCGGCACGTCAGGCATCCCCTTGAACGATACGAATATAAGAGTATCCAGACCGACCGGGTTATTGTGGCGCCGGCGGCCGGCAACGAAGCTGCGGTAGTTCGAAAAATCTTCGAGTGGTACGCAGCGCAGCCAATTTCAGCGACCGCAATCGCGCGACGTCTCAATGATTTCGGAATTTGCAATGGTTGGGCTCGGCCGTGGCAAGGCCAGAACATTCGCAAAATCCTCCACAATGAGGCGTACATCGGCAGTAACGTCTACAGTCGCACCACTTCGAAATTGGCCGGCCCATGGGAGCGGGTCCCTGAGCAGGACTGGATACGCGTGCCGAATGCGTTCAAGCCTGTTGTCGACAAACGCATCTTCGCCACCGTGCAGCAAAAAATGGAGCGAGCCCGGCGCAGACCCACGAGAGCCGAGATTACTGACGGCCTATATAAGGTCATCAAACGCGCCGGCAAACTCAGCCAGGCGACGTTAAAGCACTACCGTAGCGGGCCTTCCGTGGAGCAGGTGATGCGCGAGTTTGGAAGCCTCAACGAGGCGTACAAGACAATAGGCTACACACCGAACCTGGACCCCGTTCGGTCCGAGAATCGCTTTGTCGAGCGCGTCATGGAGAAGCGGGTCGCGGAGGTCACTATTCAAGCGCTGCAATGTCGAAACCATGAGGTGCGATACGAGAAGCACACCGACACGCTTAGCGTCGATGGCTCGTTGAGACTGAAGCTCGTTGCGCGCAGCCCATGGCTTATCGGCGGCCATGAGCCGTACTGGGTTGCTCGCTGGCCGGACTGTTTCCCTGTAGATTTCCTGATATATGCCCGCATAGAGCGCGCAAGTAGGGAACTGCTCGACTTTCATATTTTCCCGCGTGGAAGTCTCGTTCCAGGTGCCTACACCGTTGTTTACCGACACGGCCACACACATTTCGACGCATATCGGCAACCGGACCTGAAGTCGCTGCTTGACATCGCCGAGAGCATTCCTCTCGAAGTATTGGCGAGCACGGTAGCCGCCGGGAGTTTGCTGTGACTCGCCTTCGCCCGGCGAAGCTCGGCTCTTCTGATGCTGAACCGACCGCGCCTCCCCTCGATTGCCCATCAATTTCGAAACGGCCTCAACGCAAATGCGGTGCGTCCAGTGTGCGCGCGACCCCAGAGACGAAAGCCAAGCGGGTGCTCAAGCTGGAACGTGCGCGGCAACGCACCGCAATCAGATGTATGGACGTAATCTGCGGAGAAATGGCTTCGACGACCAAGGCCCTGATGGAGCTCCTCTCGGACCCGGCCTTTGTGGCGCTGCTGCGAGCTCAGGGGCTTACCAGGATACCGAAGCTCGTTCATCAACGTCTCATGGAGCAACGCCGATGACACAAGCTCGACCTGGACGGTTCATATGCCGTTCAAGCAAGGCAACAGGCGGGCTCCAGAGCGTGCCAGGACTTTGTGAGGGTGCTGCTGCCCTGGTCGCTGGGCTAACGTTGCCGAGGAGAACAGTTGCTGCGCTTGAAAAAATGGTCCCGGCGCGTCAGGTTGCCGCTGTCCGGACTATGGTCGCGGTGGACAATCTCAGTGGCGATTTCGCGCGCGCTTTGCTGGCGGCCACGCCCGCCAACGAGCGAACCGACGATGCTCGCGGCCGACAGTCTCATCCCGATTGCGCGAACCGACTGGGTAGGATGGAGCGGGAGCTCGCTCAAATGCAGGTTGAGGCCGCAGAAAAGCGGTCGCGCTACGAAGCCGACCTGGTCTATCTTGCGCTCACAGCCAGTTTCGTCCGGAATTGGATGAACAACGAGGTGATTGTGTCCTGGCTCGAATCACATCATCCGAGGTGCGCCATCGCGCTTGCCCGCCTGGCGAGCAAGTCGGACTTTGCCATTGAGGCGGCCCGCCCGATGAAGCTACCTTACGCTCTATCTGGTGGTGCAGCGGGGGCCCGCAAGAAACGTGGCAAGTAGCCTGGCGCGCAACCGCAATCGACTATTCAAACCAACGCGTGCTTAGCAGCCGCGTCAGACATAGGTCGTATATTTCTCGCGCCGTCGGTGACCGGAAATCGAGGCGCAGATTCTCACAAAATAACATGCGAACCACCTGGGGCGTGACTTCCGCTACCGATGTGCCTTCGAGGTGCTGGGCAACCTCAAGCGCACGCGTCGAAAGCATTACTCGCTGCAAGACATCGGCCCCACCACCGTTCCTCCTAAGCCATATCGCGGTCGATTCCACAACGTGGTCGGACGACAACCAATCGCCTGTCATCTGTCTCGCCAGGAGATGGGATGCCACGAGATACGCAAGCAGTTCGGCACGTGCCCGAAGGTCCAGGTTAAGCGGATTGGTCATCGTGCTCATTGCAAGTGACCGCTTAACTGGCCCCGAAGGGAATCCGCGACCTTCCGCAAGATGTCAGGCAACAGCACCTGCGCATCCAGCGGGCCGACGACGGAGTAGCCGGACCCGGACTCGCCGTCAATGACAACGACGACGGCGCATCGTGCATGTGTCATCTCCCGGACGTGATTACAGGCCGCGTCGAGAAGCTCCGGCGATTCGCTACCGGGTACCACCTTGGAAACTGCAATATCAGTCATGGCGGCCTCGAAGTATTGCAACCAGTATCCATTCTAGATTGCGGACCGGCCTCCTGCCATAATCCGGCGAACACCTCATGCCCACCGGATACATAAGGCCGGCTAGGCTTGTAGGGCCAGGTAATTGCAAGCTTTCCGTGCTGCAAGACCACGGTTATTTTCAAGGAATCTAGCTCGTGCAAGAGAACGTGACTGCCCGGGACAAACTTCCAAGCGTCGTGCGACGCATGACCGCAGGAAAAATGCTAGCAAAAGGAGCGTCTGTCGCCAAGGTAGCTGAGAAGATGCAGATGGGTGTCGCAACGGTTCGGCGGTACAAGGAAATCATCGACGAAGGTGGTCTTGATGCGCTCAGGGAGATGAGTATCGGTGGTCGCCCTTCCGCGCTGGACGAAACGGCGTTGAAATGGATTGAAAAGGCTCTTTTGGGTTCGGCCCAAATTCACGGTTTCCCGACTGATGCATGGACAAACGGGAGGGTGCGTGAACTGGTGGCGAGCCGATACGGAGTCACGTATTCGAGAGTCTACACATGGCAAATAGTGACCAACATGGGTTTAGGTCATCGACTGTCGAAATCCACCCGCTAGTGCAAAAGCTGCCAGCCAGGCGCATAGAGTGAAGTCCGGAGCAGATGCCGCGTTGGTGCGGCCAACTTTCGTCTCGGCAGCAAATCCCTCGGCCCACAACACCTCCCAACTTGCGGGAAGTCAATGCCCCCGGATTTACGCAGCAGCTTCGAGGCTCAACTCGATTCGCGAGAGACTCACCTTTTCTTGTCCGCTCGGTCGACGCCTTATTTTGTTATCTGCGTATAGCCACGGCGCGATGTGCATTCAAGCGAGCCATCGGCGGAATCAGTGGTTACAAAATATCCGGTCTATCCGCCACGTTCGACGACACCTGGCGGAACGAACCCATTGCGCAGTGGGCCGGAATAAAACCGGCGCTCCGAATCCGGACCGCGGGCAGATTCCGAGCCCGCCTTTACCGTGAGCGCCGAGCCGATGAAAATCCACATCTGCGAACAGAATCATGCTGAATGGCTCTGCAGGAGCCCTGCAACAGGACCGAATCGGTCAAAGACTTGGCATCGATTCAAGACCCACCCTTGTACGTCGCGATAAATCCCGCGAGGTCGCTCCAGTTCGGCGAAGACAACAACTCTGGATGGTCCTGCTCGACCTTAAGCGCGACGCTACGAAAGGCTTGTGCACATGCCGAGGTGCCGGTCGGTGGTGAGACGAGAGGCGGTACAGATGAGTTCATCGGTACAAGGGCGTTTAGCTTCGGTGTGGTGCCGGGCGTTTTCGTTTCAGAAAGGGCAGAGCTGAGTTTCGAAAGTTGTGTGCGTGCGCTGACCGGAGCGGAGTACGTGCCACCGGCGTTGAACTTATCCGCGAGCAGTTGAAGTAACGAGGTATGGTCCAAGTCGCCGGAGAAGACACCCCCAGGCGCCACATAAGGTGAAATCAGGAATGCGGGCACCCGCAGTCCAGTAGTTTGAAACTGATAGCCGGCGACATCGGTTGGAATATCCAGTGGACTGACATGGTCGAAAAATCCTCCATGCTCGTCGTACGTGACAATCATCAGCGTCTCATTCCACCGGTCAGACGCCGAAATCGTTTGATAAATATCGGCAAGGAACGCTTGACCCGGTGCAACGCCAGTAGGCGAATGGTCATCATTCGGTACGAGGTGCGGCCCGTCCGTGTATTCCGGCTCGATGAAAACGACTTGGGGCAAGTTGCCACTGTTCGCCCAGTCGGCCTTGAAGCGCGAATACCGCCTGAATCTGCCTCCATTGACCTCAAGCGGCAACGCGAGCGAGGTGACTATCTCCGGTAACCACTTGGGCATCAAGCTAAAGAACGGAAAAAATCCTCCAGACTGATAGACGCACCAGCTTGCGCCGTGCGTGGTCAGCCAGTCGTACACCAGGGACTGTTCGGGAAGGAAACCAGAAACATTGTCGCTAATTGCACTCTCTCCGGCCATGGCCATCAGGCGATTTGCCTGGGTTCCCGTCGGAAGCGGAGCAAACCAGCTATCGCAAACCGTGAAATTCTTTGCGAAGAAGTCGTAAGTAGGTAACGCATCGGCCGTGTAGTAGCCCATCACCATCGACAGGTCGGCTGGCGGCGGGTTTCGTGCCGCGTAGCTCGCGACGAACCCGCCCAGTTCTGGGCAGCCTCCATTTGCGCACGATGTATTGATTTGCATCGAAATCGGCGTGCGGTCATGCGGAGGGTCGGGGATTAGTTGAGTCGACGGAGAAAGCGCATGTATGGCATACGTTTCGCCGTCGTAGAAGTTCGTGAAATTCTGCTGCCAGGTAGGGTCGGCCGAAAGGCCGTTGACATCCGTCCCATGGAGACTCAGGTAGCCAAGAACGTGGTCGAAAGACCTGTTCTCCATCATGACTATGACGATGGTTTTAATGTTGTCAACGGACATGTTGTCTCCGACATAACGGCATCAGGGCGACGAAGCCACCTGCAACTGTCCCAGCCCGAAGGAATCACCGGGAGGGCGGCACGGGGGGCTCCTGACACAAACCTGTTTCTAACCCTTGTCCTGCCAGCGCCAGCCAGGACCGGATAGGCCAAACGTTCGCTACAGGGGCCTTGCACCTCCGACAAAACTCAATACCAAAGGCTTGCTTCCGGCTAGACGTTAAGGCTAGCTCACGCTACATGACTGTTCAAGTTCAGTCGCGTGATAGCGCTACCCTGTGCACGTGCCACACGGCGCGGCTGCAGGTCCTGAAGGCGGACCGTCCACGCGATACGCCTTCAGGAGTAACCCCATGTTACGAATCTCGCACCGCCGTTTCACATGTGTCTGACCTCGCTCCTTACACTCCGAGCCGTAGTCATTGACATTGCACTCAATGTGCGAGGAGTAGCGAAGATGAATAAGAAGATTCTCGGCGCAGCGCTCGGTCTAGCAGTGCTGGCAGCATCAACAGCAGCATCGGCACACGTCGACGTCGCCATCGGATTGGGCATCCCCGGAGCCGTATATGTGCCGGCGGAGCCGGTGTATGCACCGCCGCCTCCCGTCGTATATGCTCCCGCACCTGTCGCCGTCAGGTACGGTGGTGACGAAGACTGGCGAGCCCGTGAATGGCGCGAACGTCGCGAGTGGCGTGAACGTGAATGGCGCCGCCAGGAATGGCGTGAGCACGAGTGGCGCGAGCGTCGTGATTGGCGCGGGTATTGAAACGACGCCGGAAGGCGCCACATCCGAAGAATCCAACCTCAGGTTAACTTCGAATGAAAGCTGGTCCAATAAGAATCGCCTTGATTGCAACGACGCTGGCCTTCGCCACAGCAGGCACTGCACATGCCGCAGGCTGCCTCAAGGGCGCGGTGGTAGGCGGGGTCGCTGGGCATTATGCGGGGCACCACGCTGTCGTTGGTGCGGTCGGTGGCTGCATGGTCGGCAGGCACCTTGCGAAGCAACACGCTCAACAGCAGGCCGCGCAGCATCAGGCAGCACAGGCGCAATAAGACATCGTCGGCGTGGTGTACCCGGTGGAACCAGAAAATTGCTGGTCCACCGGGCACCTGACAACTATGTTTAGGTCGTCAACTCTGCGCCAGACTCGACTGCGGCCACAGTAGCGGGCACGACCACGCTCTGGCGCGGCGCATTTTTCGCCGGTGCCTTCTTAGCCGGCACGTTCGCGCTCACGGCCTTCTCCGCAACCACTTTCTTCGCCGCAACCTTCTTCGTCGGCGCAGTCTTTGTCGTTGCAACTTTCTTGACCGCGGCTTTCTTGGTAACTGCCCTTTTCAATCCAACGCGGCGCGCGTCCGTGTCTGGACCATGTAGCGCCTTTCTTCGGGTCCTGCTATTTCGCCGCAGAAGCCTTCGCGACGACCACAGATTTGGCACCGAGCTTCGGCCCACGCTTCCTGTTGAAAATGTGAGCTTCGATGTCGGCTGTCGTCAGGCCGTGGGCTGACATTACCTCCCGAATCTTTTGGATGAGGCGCCGCTATTGCCAGGTATAAAAGGAGACCCGGAATCGCTCCCAGGTCGAAAAAGGTGGATTTGCATTGCTGCTTCCGCTCGACACGTTGCCGTGCCAAATTTGGCTAGCTATGCTAACCACCTGCGTGGTCGAGAAAACGAAATGGTTTGATAAAGAAATAATCTAGAGCGTCATCGAACACAACCGCGTTTTCTTAGCTCTATCTGCCCCTCAGACTAACAACTTCTCCTTAAGGGCAGCTTATGCGACAACGAAAGCTTCGACTGGTTGCCACACGCCCATCTGGTCAAGAAAAGCGAAAATGTACTCCCAGCAGCTCAGAGCTTTGTCTGCTCCGCGACTGGAACGGACTTGCATGCAAACACCACATCACCGATAGTACTCTACCGTGATGCACGGCGACGAGCTTGAAGGGCACGGCCATTCTGCGCCGACGTAAAATGCCAGTCCGACCAGTTTAATTAGGCAGCATCCAATCAGGCAAGCATAGGACGACAGCTGCATCGCTACTTGTAAGCATCACGTTTGCGTGTGCCAATTCGGTTCAAGGCGCGCACCTGAGAAGCGCGCCGCGCCAGGATTGCCCGCAAGAGCACGACGCAGGCCACTAACAGAAACCTTTAGCCCTTGCCTATCGGTTCGATTGCTCACGGAAAATTCAGCCTGATGCTTCGCCGCCACTTTTGCTGCGATGGCCAACCCCAGCCCGCTACCTTGTCCACTTGCATTTCCTGCCCGATAAAACCGGTCCAACACACGCCCAAGGTCGGCCGCCGGTATTCCTGGTCCGTTGTCGACAACCTCCAACGTTACTTCGGCCGCGCTCGTGCAAAGTCGAACATCAACCTGGCCGCCAGGCGACGTGTATCGGATGGCATTGTCGACCAGATTTGTGACCATCGTTTCCAACGAGGTTTCGTCTCCAATCACCACAATCGGGCATTCCGTCACCACAAGACCCGTACATTCCAGACCCAGGTCAATTCCTTTGTGCTCTGCGAGTACGGAAAGGTCGCTGATTACCTGGGTAGCCACACGGCGAAGGTCCGCGTTTCCGGCGCGCACGCTGGCCTCGGCATCCTCCCTGGCAAGAGCAAGTAACTGCTGAACAAGGTGAATTGCGCGATTCACCCTATCCTCCAGTTTGCGCAGGAGGTCTTCATCGCTCGGTTTCGTGTGGTCCCGTCGCGCCACCTGAATCTGTAGCTTCAGTGCCGTCAAAGGAGTTCGAAGCTCATGGGCCGCGTCCGCAACGAAAACGCGCTGCGCATGCAATGCCCTGTCGAGACGTACCAGGAGGTCATTCAATGCGTCAACCAGAGGCTCGATTTCCGTCGGTGTGGCATTAGCCATATCGAGAGGTGCCAACGTTTCAATCGACCGCGCTGCCAAGGACCTGGATATGAGGTTGACAGGCCGCAACGCCCGCTTCACAACCAGCAACACGAGGGCGATTTCGAGTGGCAGTATCGCCAATAATGGCCAAAGCGTCCTCGATGCCTGCGCCAAGGCCGACTCGTCACGGACGGACAGGGGTTGCCCAACTTGAACAAATCGTGAAGCCTGCTGTAGGCCAAAAACTCGATAGTGACGCCCATCCACTTCGATGGACTGAAATCCCGCATGCTGGCGGGGCAGCTTTGCACTCGGGAGGGAATCATAGGTCAAGACGTTCGACGCGTCCCAAATCTGGATGACAACACGGTCATCCTGCAGTCCCTCGAAATCGCCGGATTCTCTATTCGCTAATTCTGTATCGGCCACCGACTGCGGCAATGAAATAGCAACAGAGCGCAGTTCATAGTCGAAAAGCTCGTTTGCCTCTTCCAGCGCGCTTCGGAAGATACCGTAGCCCGCAAGAGCGCTCATGGCGCCGAGTACTAGAATCAGACCAACCAGGAGTTGTGTGCGCACGGACCTCACGCGGTCCCCGCCAGTCGATAGCCGATGCCTCGGATAGTCACAATCTGCTCAGCACCCAGCTTTTTTCTGAGATTGTGGACATGTACCTCGATGGTATTGCTCTCTACCTCCTCGTTCCAACCGTAGAGCTTTTCTTCCAGCTCTTTTTTACTGTATACCTTGCTCGGCTCTTCGATAAGCGCGCGCAACAAACTGAATTCGCGGGCGACCAATGGGATTGCTGCGCCACGAAGTGTGACCTCGTGCGAGACCTCATTCAGTCTGAGCGCGCCGTGAACGTAGACGGGTCGGGATTGCCCGGCGCGTCGCCGGAGCAGCGCACGCACCCGAGCAGCCAGTTCATTCAAATCAAATGGCTTGATGAGATAGTCATCTGCGCCAGCATCCAGTCCCGAGATTCGGTCAGTCACAGCATTCTGCGCCGTCATAACGATGACTGCAGCGGTTCCGCCGCTCGCGCGATAACCTCTCAGAACGGTCAGGCCGTCCTGCTTTGGCAGCCCGAGGTCCAGTAGGACAAGGTCATACACGTCATTTCCTAGTGCCAGTTCGCCCGCTCGCCCATCATCCGCCCAGTCAACTGCGTGACCGAGGCCTCTCAATGCTTCGAGAACGCTCTCGGCAATCATGATGTCGTCTTCGACGATTAGTAGGCGCATACGTGGTCTCCTTAACTGCGGAGTGTGCGCCATGCAAGCTTAAGGATTTCTTATGCAGACGTCGGGGGAGCAGCATCTGTTCGCCTCAACACTCCTGAACGCAAAAAACTCACCTGGGACTCGACAGCCGGCCGCAGAAAGGGTACCTAGACGGTGCGTCAGTCAGTATCTTGCGCCAGTTGCGAACCGGCTACAACATGCGTCGGAGCAGGCTGTCTCTGAAACCGATTTGATGCACAAGAACAGCGAACACGTGCAACCCAATCAGGATTAGAAGGACCGTTACGCTTGCGCTGTGCCACTCGCCAATGGACGCCCCCCATGAGTCTGGCATCGCAAGCTGTGGTATGTACCATACGCCGGCCAACCTTACCGTCCAGCCTCGGCCGCCTGCGTTCAGCCACCCGAGCAGGGGAACGAGCAACAGAAGCAAATACATCGAAACGTGAACCGCCCCTGCCAGAAACTGAAGCGCGCCATGCTGGTCGACCGGGCCCGGCGCGCGACGCATTGCCGCCCATAAAAGTCTTACAGTGAATACGGCCAGTAGCGACGTCCCGACGCCAACATGCCAGGCGACCAAACCAGTCGAGGCCTTGACCGAATCAGCGTCCGGCATTAACCATCCAAGGCTGAACTGTGCCACCAAAAGCAGCAAACTTAGCCAATGAAATGCCCGCGAAACCGCGTCATAGCGGGCCGGCGTGTCGCGAAAGCTCGCTGTGTTTTGAGTATTCATTTTTGGCTGAAAGAGAACTGGAAAAAGAAGGTGCTACATCCGACGTTCAAACGGCGAATGATTCTTGCTCGAACACACGACCGAATGGCAATCGTACGGTGAATGGAAATACACCTCCGCTGAACCGCCTGAAAAGTTAGCCACCAGAGCTTGAGGTAGCCGACTCGTTGATTATTTCCACAGCACCGAGCAACGGAATGCCATTCGTCCTTTCCATTCAAGTGACGTTACGCCCTAAGAATGCTGCACGAATTCTGCTTAAGGGATACTTAACGGGTCGGGAAAGGCAAGTTGCCACGCGATTAACAATCGTTCGCAACGGAAATCACCTTGCTTTTCGCAATGCGCCGACATCGTCTGGCGCGCTGAGATAGCGCTCACCTCGTTGGGGTTCGATGCGGAGAAGGCACCGTGCATCGTGCGCGCTCATGTCGCCAGAATCTATCAGCGCAAACACGAAGGTGTAGGAACCGCCTCGCAGGCAGACGGCACTGCAGCCAATATCGTATGTGTTATCCGTTCGGCATAACACGATACGTTAGCGTCAGTCCAACGCCAACGTCGCGTTAAGGACGAGTTAAGGATAGCTGCATATTCTGAACGCAAGTACTCGACGAACCGTCAGTGCCCGCCGACCATCTGCCGTCAAGACTGGCGGCTAGACAAACATCTCGATAGGCGGTTGCTCCGTCGGAGGGTCCACAAGGGAACATTGCGCACCGCTCCGTCTGAAAACGAGGCACTTACAGGTTTTGAGAGAAGTTCTCCCACCAATTTTGTCGTTCAGACAACGACATGCACCCGTGCCTACGGGACGACCAAGTCTTTTTTGGAGAAACATCAAATGAAATCGCTCATGTCTGCCATCATCGTCGCATCCATCCTCGCCATTCCGGCACTGTCATTCGCTCAGCAAACGAACGGCCCTTTGACGCGTGCTGAAGTACGCGCCCAACTCGTCACTGCCGAACGGGACGGCCTGTTGCATCAATCAAATTCGCAATACCCGAAGACAGTTCCAGCGTCGTCGAGGACGGCAACTGCATTCGACATCTCAGGGTACGGCCCAACTGTCGGCGGTTCATCACAAACCGTCACTCCGCCCACGGCTGCGAAGCCTTCACTATTTTCTCATCATTAACCTGCAGGAAACTGATGCCTGGGTTTTCCCCGCGAGCACCCCAGAATATTCCCGTGTTAAGCCGTCAGAGTATCGGCGGCGTTTTTTTAGACGCAGAGGTGGGCGCCGCCGATACCGCCTGTAAATGGTCGCTGAACTGAACAGAGGTCGGGTCCACGTCGACGCCGCATAGGCCGGTCGCACAGCACACGGCCGGCTCAAACACTTCACGATTGCTCATCGTTATTTCCTCGAATTCTGCCTGTCCGGTTAGAGCGCAGCCGCGTCCACTCCATCGCGCTCGCCTCCCTGAACGCCATGTCATTGACCTCGGTCGGTCATTGACCCCGTTCTAGACTACGACCCCAAGGCAGGACGTACTTCGACGACGAATGCAGACAAGGTCATCGAGTACGTTCGCCAGCGCGGCCTGAGGGTGCAATGGATTCTGGAAACACACGCGCATGCGGACCACCTGTCCGCAGCGCATTATTTGCGCGGCGAGCTTGGCGGCAGGATTGCGATTGGAGAGCACATTCGCACCGTTCAGGGGGTTTTCAAGAGCCTCTTCAATCTCGAGCCCGGATTCCACGTAGACGGTTCCCAGTTCGACCATCTTTTCCGCGAAGACGAGGCATTCTCCATCGGTGGCCTGACAGCAAAAGCGCTGTATTTGCCGGGCCATACCCCTGCCGACACTGCTTATCAGATTGGGAATGTGGTGTTCGTCGGAGACACGCCGTTCATGCCGGATGTCGGCACCGCGCGTTGCGACTTCCCCCGCGGCAATGCACACACGCTATACCGGTCGATTCGAAAGCTGCTGGACCTGCCCGGCGACACCCGGCTTTTCACGTGTCACGACTATCCACCCGAGGGCCGGCAACCCGAATGGGAAACCACGGTGCTCGCGCAGCGTGCGCATAACATCCATGTGCATGACGGCGTAACGGAAGACCAGTTCGTCAGCATGCGCGAGGCACGCGACGCAACGCTAGCGATGCCTGTTCTTATCCTGCCATCTGTGCAGGTGAATATACGGGCCGGTGATTTTCCACCTTGCGAGGAAAACGGCATTCGCTACTTGAAGATTCCCTTAAACGCACTCTAACTTGAGCGCTATGCAGCATCGGCTTATCAGTGGCCTGAGTGCTCAATCTGAGCTAAGCAAGCCACTTCGGTGCGATGGGTTGATTGCTCGCTGGAGCGGAATCAACGCCACTGGGTTTACCTGGCTACGCCGGCCACTGCACGAAGCAATACGAATCAAAATTGCAAAGAAGTGTCCTCAGGTCGGAAAAACCCACGTGTCCCGTCGGATGCGCCCCACTCTCGGAACATCCCGGCCGGCGCTGCCCCCCCGGATGCATGGGACCGTAGTTATTGCTCTGGCGCATGGCGGACAGACCTGGACCGCAACAACGCCTGCAAAAAAGCAAGACGTTGCGCAGCCTGAAGAGACCGACGCGGTCACAAACGTCTGCCAATCGCTTCATCTCGGCTTAAGCATGCATACCTTATTCTGCACTTACCGGTCGTGAACAGGGCTGTTCGCAACGGTAGAAACTGTGGAGGTACGAATCATGAAATCACTTCAAGCCGTCGTTATAGCCGCCGTGCTGGCAACACCTTTCGCTTCTTTTGCTCAGCAGTCGAACGCACCGGTCACCCGAGCAGAGGTGCGCGCCGAACTCGTGCAGTTGGAGAAAGCCGGATACAATCCGGCGAAACGCGACAACGCTACCTATCCCGCCGACATTCAGGCTGCCGAAGCACGCATCGCGGCAGGAAATCCGTCAATGCAGACCGCCACGCAAGGAGTGGGCGGAGTCACAAGCGGTGCGGCGCAGTGGGGCCAACGCACTTCCGCTCCTACCACTCGACCCTCCCTGTACGCACACCACTGATGCAGACCGGCTCGTCTGATGGCTGCGCTCTGCGCGTGCAGATTTGACGACGGGCCGTGCCCAATTCTCGGACCGACGGTCCGACTCACTGCACGCCTGCAATGTTTGCCTTTCGTGGTGCGCGCACAATGTGCTCAGGGTGCGCTGTGGGAAAGCGCAGTCATTCTCGCCATCATCGTGCTCAAACCGCCACTTTTCCGTTAGCCGGTAAGAAAGCGCCTGCTCGCGAGCCAGTCGAACCAGACTCCCCATTCTTCAACTATAGACGCCCACGACGGAACACATAGTGTCTATGACGAGCTCGTGCTCCCGTGTCGTTTGAAAAGAGGCGAATGCGACAAGACGGACAACCCTGAACTGGGTCGTCACCATCGGTCACGTAAGCAGATGGACAGCTAAATCAGAGGCGTCTGCGGCGTCGCAAGGTCGTCAGGTCGTCACCGACAGGCACCCCGGTGAACACAAGGAGCACCGCAGCCAGTGGCACTGTAGCGATGAAGCCGAATTGCTTGAAACCAAACGCGCCTGCAACACCGCCGGCTAAAAACGAGCAGAGCAAGGAAGTCAGTAGCGCAAGCTTACGTCGGTCAGCCCGGACGTATTGAGAGGATGTCAGCGGCATGCCACGATTCCAGTACAAGCTCTTGCCCAGTTCAATGCCGATATCGGTCACCAAGCCTGTCACGTGAGTAGTCCGGATTTCGGCCTTCGAAATCTTCGTTATCATCGCGTTCTGCAGACCCATCACGAAGCAAAGCAGTGCCACTGTCAGCGGCATATAAAAAACGCGGTGGGTTTCGAGGTTCGCTCCCAACAAGCCAAAACACAGTAGCAGAATGGCCTCCAGCAGCAAAGGCGTTGCGTAGACGCTCTGTACGCCATGCTGGCGTCCCCAGTTGATTAGAATTGCCGAGCTCGCGGCACCCAGAAGAAATGCGGCAACCGACCCTGCTGCGGAAGCTACGAGCGCTACTTGACCGAGAATCAGATTGTCCGCAAACGACGATACGATTCCAGACATATGGGAGGTGTACTGACCAACGGCAAGAAATCCACCGGCATTGGCAGCGCCAGCTACAAAAGCCAGCGCGCATCCGAGCCGCCGGTTTGAGCTGTCGCTGCGTGTGGGCGAAGTGAAGGTTCGGAGATAGTTTATCGGCATGATTTCGACCCGCTCTCAAGACAACGACACCCCAAGACGCTTGGAACGCGCGTGGGGCAACGTACACGCCAGTCTATCAGTCATCCGGTCCGCATCGGACGGCTCGCTCTCGCGCATCAGAAGAGCCTGAGAACGCGCCTCCCTAAACCAAGGTCCGTGGCAGGCAAAACATTCAGTCGATGTGGCCAAGTGGACATAGCCAGCAATAAACGGGATTTTCAAATCCGATTGATTCACGTGTGTCGCGTTACCTGCGGTTTTAACTGCGCAGCCTGCCTCTGGTCCGCAACAGGGGTTACCGTCATCAGGGACGGTGCTCGTTTATCTAGCGGGCGAAGCTGCGAAAGTATAAGCCGTGAAAAGACAAGCAGGCGTAAGCTCGCATTTCGTCGGTATGTCGTTCTTCATGCGATGAACGTGCACGCCCGGTGCGCCTCGACGTCTACGCCGAAGCTGGTTGCGAAGCAAAGCCGCCTCCGACTTTACAGCGTCTTCTTCATGCATCCCGCGCTCGCCGGGCACAACTGTGCAAACTGAGTACTTGCCAGCAGTTCAGCGGATGCGCTGCTCCGATTCACCGCCCTGTATCCGTAACGCAAGAAAAAGTCCGCAGCCGTCGCCAGACAACAGTAAGTGAGACATAATTCATTTTAATATGCAGTCCAAACCGATTAGGCTGTCGGAATTATATGCAGCGGCCTCACCTTCTCCGTCTGTGATGCCTGTAGCGTCCACACGGCGACGCCTTCATTCCCCGCGAAATGCAACCAGGCACTCTGTAGTGAGGGACCCGACCTGCCGACATATCCCAAACCTGCTTTCTGACGGGCGTCGCAATCAAGTCGGCAATATTTGTGTCCGATACTTTCGCGGTAGCATCTCTCAACGTCTCCTCCATGTCCCCGCCGATATGGTTCAGCCCGCACGGTGCGGGCTATTTTTTGTCCATTCGCTGGCAGAGCTATCTTCCAGCCGTGCAGGCAGCCGAAAGCTTGATTCCGTCGCCCCAAATCAAGCGGGCAGTCTTGATAAATCAAGGGACATGACAACAGCAGCGTGAGTCGGCTTTGTCGAGCCTCCCGCCGGTGCGAGCGATAGTTGCCCGTTGTTAGGTCTCCACTTTTCGCTATTCGTCGCACCAAAGATGATGGCATGTGACGCTGCGAAATATCCTGTCAAGCGCAAACGCGAGCTGACTTGGGGTGAGAAGTGAACCGACAGCGCCGGCACACGTGCGGCGCTGCCGTCTCATCGACCCCTATTCCCGGTACGATAAATGCTTCAACGAGCCTGAATTTCTTTGACCAAGATTCCCGCGTCGGCTGACAAGCAGGCTCACCAAGCTACGGAACACTTTTGCAGTAAGAAATTACATTTGATTGCAATATTGCCCTGAGGTAGCCGGCAACCGGCTGACCGGAAGGGTTCGGGGGGCTGAACCGCTTGCGGAACCAGGCTGTTCAGCCGATAAAAGATGCGTCGGGCTAGTTAAAGATTTGCGAAATGTACTCGATACTTCTTGTAGACGATGAGCCTGATGTCAGCACCGCCTGGTCGCTTATCTTGGAGTCTGAGGGATACGACGTCAGATGTGCGCACAACGGTCGCGCAGCGCTTGCAAGTCTCGCAGAGCATCTCCCGCACCTTGTGATTACTGACTGGACAATGCCTGTTATGGGCGGAGCAGAGTTGTGTCGTCAGATGCGACTGCAGCCCCGCTTGGCAAGCCTTCCAATCGTCGTTCACAGTTCTGTCCATGCGCTGCCCGACGACGCTCTCTGGAACGCTTTTCTTCGGAAACCGTGCTCGCTCGAACTCTTTCTGACCACAGCAAGACAGCTATGCGAAGACGAGCAGAAGGCCCGCCGCATAAGGCTTCAGCTCATCAACGGTAAGCGTCGCCAAGGCGGATAGCCAACGCCGGTTTGAGGCTTCCGGCACGCACACTGATGTCCTGCAAACTGTTGACGACTGCCGCAGCAGACGGCTCTTCCGTGGCGTCCATCAAGTAGCTGTGACCGGCCTGTGCAAAATTTAAGCGCATCCGTTTTCGATGCCCCTGCGTATCTCCTGACAAGTAGGCCATCCCGTTCCAGGCGCTATGCAATCGATTTGAACGGGAGGGAAGGCGCTCCGTAAAATCTGCAATATGACCTCAGACTACGGCTATGAACGTTCCTTTAAGCGATGAAGACTGGTCCCGGGTTGCTCACCTGTTCCCGGAAGATGCAATTCCCCGATTCGGACGTCCTGCCCGGCCAGCCAGGCAAATTCTTGACGCAGTGCTCTGGGTCCACGTCAACGGCGAAAAATGGCACCATCTGCCGGCGTCCTTTCCGCCGGAGCAGACGTGTTATATCAAGCAACTGCAATGGAAGCGCGCGGGTGTCCTTGACCAGGTTCTCAAAATCTACGGACTGGAAGCCGAGACGGCAAAGTCACGCTCTCAAAAGCCGGCTACGCCGGGCGGATGTCCGACCGCGTAGCAGTCTGGCTATATAAGTCACCAATGCCTGCATACACGCCATTGCTGCCATCGGCTACCGGAAGCGCTCGGTGCTCATGCAGACCTCAGGCGACGACGTGATGTCACCAGAGCCGCGGCAGCTTGTAAATATCGAGCACGTGCATCATTCTTCCCGAAATGGAGGAAAGGCTGCGGTCGCCGCAACGAACACTACGGACCCAGCATCGTCGTACTGAACGTACATGGCTCGCGTCACGTCTCGCGACCTCGGCGTCTGCGGATTGGTCGAGACCAGCCAACAGGCTAAAAAACACATGCTTCGGCGGAGCAAGCAAGACTGAACGAGCGCACCCTCAAGGGGTAGAAAAGAAGATGCCAGCACCGGGTACAGATTCGTCATTGGAATCAGCAACAGAGCTCAATGAGCGGCTGGCGCTTGCCATTGAAGCCGCCGAGATTGGTACGTTCTATGTGCCCGTTCCGATGAAGCAAATTTACTGGAACGCGAAATGCGCCGAACATTTCTGGGTGCATCCGGACGCTGAGGTCGATTTTGAACTGTTCTATTCAAGGCTGCATCCGGATGACCGTGAACGCACGCGCGCTGCCGTAGAAGCCGCCGTTTTCGACGGTACCGGTTACGACATCGAGTACCGGGCACTTTCACCGGCGGGTGAAATCCGGTGGATAAGAGCCAAAGGCCGCCCCCGCTACGATGACGCGGGCCAGCCGGTTCGCTTCGACGGTATCACTATCGACATTTCGGCCCAGAAACGCCTTGAGCGGGAGCGTAACCGGCTGCTCGAGCACGAGCAGTTGCTGCGACGCGATGCCGAACTTGCCAATGCGCTGAAGGACACGTTCATTGCAACTGTGTCTCATGAACTCCGCACACCCTTAACCGCTATACAGATGTGGACAGAGCTGCTCGAACGGCGCGTCGGTGAGCCCGCTTTCGTCAGCCATTGCATCGCGGTTATCCGGCGCAATATCGCATCACAGACACGCCTCGTCGATGATTTACTTGATACCGGTCGCATCGCCGCCGGCAAGCTCGAGATACACCGGGAAGACGTCTTGCCCGCGCACGTTCTTGAAGTCGAACTTCAGGCAATCGAGCCACTCGCCGCACACAGGAATATAAACATTGTTCGCCGCCTGGGCGCGACGGCTTTTGTCTCGGGTGACAGGCAGCGCCTGCGTCAGGTATTTGGCAACATCCTCAGCAACGCCCTGAGGTACACAGCCCCGAGCGGCACAGTCACAGTATCAGTCTGGGAAGAAAACAACGAGGTCAAGGTCTGTGTGGCGGATACCGGAGAAGGAATCCCTGCGCCTTTTCTCGACAGGATATTCACCGCGTTCGAACAGGTCGATGGGTCCACGACACGCAGGCATGGCGGCCTGGGGCTCGGACTGGCGATTGCGCGCAAGTTGGTCGTGATGCACGGAGGCACTATCATTGCGGAAAGCGACGGCCCCGGGCTCGGTTCCAGATTCACGGTCACGTTGCCAACAATCGTATCTGCGATGCCGCCGGATGACGCATCTGTCGGCACAGACAGCGTTAGCGTGTCCTCAGGCAACTTGTCAGTCCTTCTGGTTGACGATGACGTAGATTCACTGGAGGCACTTTCTCTAATCCTCCGGCATGAGAATCTTACGGTTTATGCGGCTGCGTCAGCCCAAGATGCACGTGAGATTCTTGCGCGCCACACGGTCGATGCAATTTTCTCTGACATCAGCATGCCTGATGAAGACGGATACCAGTTTGTTGCCTCACTCCGCAACAACGGGATAAAGACACCGGCGTTTGCACTGACTGCATTCGCTCGCGAAGAGGACAGACTTCGCGCCCACGCAGCGGGCTTCGACGGCCATATCGGAAAACCGGTTGAGTCGAGTAAGCTGGTCACTTTGCTCGCAAGCGTTGTATTGCGATAATTTGAATGAACGTAGTCATCGTCGGGGCGTCGATTGCCTGGTCCAGGTTGGCTCATACAAGGCATCCGGACACCTTGGCAAACCGCGAAACCGTACCGTTGTCAACTGCACCAGAATCAATCCATGTCCTCCGGTTCGAAAAGTCACCATGTCTATTCAAAAAAGAATCCTGCTTGTTGACGACCAGTTGGATGTCGTCGAAGCTTTGTCGATGTTACTGGAACTCGAAGGTTACGAAGTCCGCCTGGCCTGCGACGGTGCCACAGCGCTGAAGGTTGTTGAGTCATTTATCCCGGACGTCGCTTTGATTGATGAGCGCATGCCAAAGATGAGCGGCCGTCAACTGGCGGCGAAATTGAGAGGAA
This sequence comes from Paraburkholderia bryophila, assembly GCF_013409255.1. NCBI lineage: Bacteria > Pseudomonadati > Pseudomonadota > Betaproteobacteria > Burkholderiales > Burkholderiaceae > Paraburkholderia > Paraburkholderia bryophila. Next base: position 4,090,670 of record NZ_JACCAS010000001.1, on the reverse strand, counting down.
GCCCGTCGCTTGCCGGAACCCGATTGATTGCGTTAAGCGGCTCGGGCAGCACATCAGATGTTCAACAGGCAAAAGCCGCAGGCTTTGACTTGCACGTAACGAAGCCGGTCACACTGGAAGACATCATCCGGCTGATTGAAGACCGATGACAGCGAATTTAGCTAGCAAACAGGCTCCACTTGTTTGCCGTAAGCATGCCCAGTACGAACTGCGGGTTGCCAGCACGTACGATTCGCGCCTGTTACCCTGCGGTTGTTGATATCGCGCCGTCCCTTGGTCCGCGTCCAAGAGAGCCCTCGCAGCCCCTCACGCTTGCTGCCAACCCAGCTTCGCGCGCTCAATTAACTCGAACACAATCATGCCGGCGAGCATCGCGGCCACAAATCCCCACGCCTTCGGAAAGCCAGCGCCCAGTGCGACCAGCGCGGGTCCCGGGCAGAACCCTGCAAGCCCCCAGCCGACGCCGAACGCAGCGCTTCCCAGTACGAGTCTCAACGTCACGTTGGTGCTGGCGGGAATCTGCATGGGCAAACCCAGCAGGGATTTCTTGCGGCGTTTTGCAAACAGGAATGCAAACGAGCCGATGGCTATCGCCCCGACCATCACGAATGCAAGTGACGGGTCCCATCGCCCCGCGATGTCGAGAAATCCGAGCACCTTCGCCGGATTGGCCATGCCGGACACCATCAGGCCAACGCCAAACAGAAGCCCTGAAAGCAAGGCTGTGAGCAAACCCATGTCAACCTCCCAGCAGATGTCTGGACACGAACACGGTCAGAGAACCGCTTGCCATGAATGTCGCCGTCGCAACAAGCGACCGGACGGACCCTCGCGAGATGCCACAGACACCGTGCCCGCTTGTGCAACCGCTCGCGTAACGCGTGCCGATGCCGACCAGAAAGCCGGCAACAAGTATTTCGCTCCACCCAGCGTGGATATCAGGCGCTATCGGGTGACCCAGCAAGCCTGCCAGGACGGGAGCCCCGACAAGCCCCGCAATGAAGCCGACACGCCATCCCGCGTCTTTCTGTGGCATGTTGAGGAGGCCACCGAGAATGCCGCTGATGCCGGCGATACGCCCGTTGAAGAGAACCAGCACAGCAGCTGCGCCGCCAATCACCATGCCGCCAGTCAGTGACAGGCCCGGCGTGAAACTCGCGATATCAATCGACATGGTCCCCTCTCATCTTCATTGGGCGCAAAACTGGTCGTACAGCACGTTCATGACTGCAATCGCTTCCATGCTCGCGATGGAATAGAAGATGCTTTTGCCCTCCCGGCGTGTTTGCACGAGCTCGTTGTCGCGAAGCACGCCGAGCTGCTGGGAGAGTGTGGGCTGACGTATGCCCAACTGCTCTTCCAGGTCGCTCACGCACAACTCGCCTTGGGATAACTGGCACATCAGCAACAACCGGTCAGGATTAGCCAGCACCTTCAGCAGCGCACAGGCCTTCTTCGCCGAGGCCTGCATCTCCGACAGGTCAATTGGACTTGCCTTTTTCCTCATTTTGCCATCCTATATTTCACATACCTTTATTATATATAAATATATATTGTTTGTGAGCAGAATGACTTCGCAGTCCAGGAGGGTCGCAATTCATCCCGGCATCCAACCTTCTATTTGCCCCATCTACTTGTCATGTCGCCATGAGCAATGGGGAGAGACGACGGCACACCGGTACTTCTGCGCCAAAGCGCGGCCAGGAAAAGCCTGAAAATTTTTCAGGACTGGGGGCATCTGACCTACGGGCGTGCATGTAGTACCGGTAGCAACACTTGACGCGGCTGCTAAAACGCACGCCCCTTCCGCGTTCCTGGTTTCATCGCACTGACCGCCGTCAACCTGCTGTCTCGCTACAACGCCATGGATACGGGGCCGATTTCACTCTCGCGGCAAGGTCTGCCGGAAAGCGTCCGCGTTCCGGTCGGGGTGGGTGAAATCACGGACGAATGCCGCGACACGAAGGATGCTAAAAATCCCCAGTACACATGCCTGAAACCAACCTGACGAAGTCGTTCGATGGCTGAGCGGCGCGCTTCCGTGCGCCTTACATCAAGAGGCCTGCATTGGGAACCAAATCGATGAAGACTTGGGGATTGCGGGACTGCTCAGGGACTTTGGCTGAATTTAGCGCTGCTCACTGAGGCAGCCCGGCCGCGAACACCCTGCGAGCAATAGCCATTGCATCGAAGCATCCACAACGGGTTGATTTCAAAGTATCTTCGGCACAAAACGAAAGAGACGCCAAACGTGCCGAACAACGCGTCGGTAGTCGCAGCGGCGGTCGTCTGGGGCGACCTTTACGGCGCGTCGCACTGAACTGACTCGCGACTGCGCAAGCGTAGACAGCTAACGCTGGTCGTAAAGCTTGGCGAAAACTTTGAGCACAATCGTCACGACATCGTCATCCGGCGAGTACAAGACAGGCTCGGTGTCCCATCTAGGGCCCAAGCCAACTACCCCTGCACTTGCAAACCCATCACGGGCATACACGTAAAGCCGTGCCAGCGGCTTAAGCGTATCGCCAATTTTGCGACCAATAAACACCGAGAAGCACGTGTCGCGCGGACGAGGCGTGCTGTATTTGTCGGCACACATCTCGAGCAGCCTTAAGGCCTCTTCCAGAGTATCAAAGGGCGGCCGGTCATCGGGCACAACGCTGCCTTCAATACTGCACAAGTGCGTTGGCGCAGGGCGGTCGCCGTAATACTCGCCATCGTAAAACGATATTTCAAGTGGCATAAGCAACCTCCAGCACTTTGATGGCAGCGACTAAAACGTCGTCTGTAAGCTCACCACGAATGGCCGAATGTCGAGGAGAAGCCGCTCGCTACAACACGAGCATGCTCAACTTCAAGCATCGTCGCACCTTCGTGGCGGTCATGGCCTGGTTGACGTCTATCCTGATGGAAACAGGGGGAGTGCTGGCGTAGTCAAACACGCAAGCTATCGGTCCACGCTGGCAAAAAGTCGATGCACCTTCGAGCCCGTTTTCAAATGATTGCTACCAGCCCAGTAACGTCTGCAAGCGCACCATCAACCAATCACATTCGACGACCGTCATCCATCCTTTGCCTTCGATAGCGCGTCTTATGCGCCGCAGCGTCACATCGTGCGAATTCTGCGGAAATTTGGCTGCGTCGTTCTGAGCCTTGGCGACAAGCTGCTGCGCTAGGTCTTCACACACGTCCCATCGCTCGTAGCGCTCCTCGTCGGTCTGGCCGACTAGAAACCTGCCTTCAATGAGACGGCCGGCGAGCTTCGGCTGTGCGCCGGCGAGCGAAGCCGGTGTCACGTCTCGAGGGAAGTCGTCAGGTACGTTTCGCATGGATGAGATGAGCAATGACTCGCTTCGCAATATCAATAAGACTTTTGTGATTTCCTGCACGAGTCGTACTTGACATAAGCGTCGTGCCGGGCGCAGCGACAATGCGGATGCCGATATCTTCGCCATGGACTACAATTTGCACGCAAGCATCAGGCGTCGGCATAGCATCTCCAGCTGTTCGCCGCTCAACGAAGAGGGTGAAGCTTCGGACGTCAGGATATGGGCCGAGCGGCCATTGATATCCGTGTAAGTGAAGCGCCTCCGATGCCCGCTCCCAAAGTGGTCGGCGCGGGTCAATTTCTGCGCTCGCCGTGTATATCGGCGGAACGTCGCCCGGCTCAGTCTCGTGCACGCCTTCGTATATTTTTACTGACGTGCGCGACCACTCGGCAGCCCATGCAGCAGCTGTTCTTCGGAGCAGACTGAAGTCACGGGCATCGTCGAGCATCTCGAACGGGCGGCGTTCGCTCAAACTGCCTTGCTGCGACGTCAAAAAATCGAGTCGGCTCATCGGGGGAGCGGGCACAATGATTCGGCAGATTGTCTGCAGACGTTCCCGATTGTGTGCTGTATGGGCGAGTAGCGCGGGAATGTATGAATCTCCGTCGACCTCCACGATGAACACACTACCGTCGGCGATGAGCGCTGCAAGTTGCGTTTCAGACACGCCGATTTGCCTTCTGAAGTCAGCTGGAGTTATCAGGTCTCCAGTTGCAATCATTGCGCGGCGAGCAAGTCTGGCTTGCTGCCAAAGGTGCTCGCGCAGAGCAGCGCCGCCAACATCTTCTCCCGCGTCTAGGTAAGCTTCGCGCACAATCTTTTCGATGCGCGATACGACCTCGTCGGGGAGCATCTGATACTTGGCACGGTCTTCCGCCGGCAGTCGGAAGTCGTTCGCAGCCATTTTTCGCACAAGCGATGAAGCCACGAATTGGGGCAAATCATATTTGGCGTCGATTCGCCGCATGGCGATATCCCATCCGGTATCAGCCATCCCGCCCCCTGAGCAGTCGACCGATTAGGTAGCCGACGACGGCCGCGCTCAAAGGTACAGCGAGTAACGGCGAATTTTCGCGCCACGTTTGCGGCAAAGACCTGGTCATGAAAGTGCCCTCAGCACCGCGCGAGCTATCGTGACTACGTCATCTCCTACAGTAAATGAGATGGGCGCAAGTTCGGCCAGCGATTGCTTACTTTGCACGCTCACATGGACGAGCGATTCCCTGCACATGGCGTCGATGCAAATCGAAACTAGCGCAACGTCACCCCAGCCCGGCTCAAGACGCGCTTCATGCACGAACATCGTAAAACGGTCGGACACAGGGTAAGGGCCCCGAGGTGACGGATTCACGAGCGCATCTGCGGCACGCTGCCATATCGTCCCTTCTGATTCGACCGATGTTCCGTCGCAAACAACGAGCAAGGTGGCGCCAGTACAGTCGCCCAGGTACACGGCCACTTCTGTCTGCACGAGCGCCTCCCGTTGCGGGTCCGCATTTTCAAACATTTCCCACGTCGCATGCAGTCATCGCATCGTCCCCTTACGCGCCCGCGCAGGCGGTCGCTCATACAGCAAGATTTTTCGACCGACTTGTATTTTTCGACTTATACGCCGACGTCCCGTGCTTACAATTGGAAGCATAGGAATTTGCGTTGTGAGACCTTGGTCGTACTCGGCTGCCAGCGTCCCGTGCGTCACCTCGATTCGTAGCTTTCGAAGCGTTTCCGCCGCGATTGTTTCGAAAGGAGCGGCTGGCGCCAGTTTCCCGGTGAACTTGTTTACTTTCGTTTTCGCATATACGCCCTGACTGACTCGCACTAACGCTCCCGTGCGGACGAGCTTCGCCAGCACGCGACTAAGCTGCGCGGGGCTACCCAATCGCGCCAGCTCTGAGCGCAGTATCACGATGCTGTGGCGCCTGGCGATTGAACGCAGCACGCGCGCTTCAAGTTTCATCGTGTTCTTGACTTGCTTGTACGGCACCTGATTGACGTAACAACCAGTGCCGGTATTTCTCAGCGCTGGACCGATTTCCAAAGCACAATCCGACACCAGCCCATAGAAGACAAGGCCCTATTGTTTGTCGCCGCGCCGCATTCGATGCATGAGGTCCGCGACTGCTGAGTGGTGCTCCCTACTAGCCAGATGAAGCAGCACGGCGAGACCGATTTCTGAAGCCGAATGCGATGGGTCGACGCGCATGCGCGCGATTTTGGCTGCTGGCTGGCCAGTCGCAACCGCTTCTCCGCGTACCCGCCCTACGGAGTCAACGGACACAGTAAAGCGCGCGGCAGCATCTTGCACACACCCTCGCGCGCGCTCAATCAAGCAAGTGACGTTCACTACCCGGGTTCGCTTCGTCGCTCCTTCATGCCTGACTGTCGCTACCGGACCAGCGTCTGATATGAGCTGAGCGCTTTCATAGCGGTGCAATGCGTGATACGCGTCAGCCCATATGTCTGGAGCGCCGCCGTGCTGTATGCAACGGGTGTACAACTCTTGCTCCCACCGTAAATTAGAGCCGAACCGACCGACACACACGCAAATAGCGATGTCCTCGCCCTGCCGAAAAGTTGTGTGGTCTACCGCATAAACCGACATCACTACTCCTGTTGCTTCGCAACCAATTGGTCGCAGCTTCCCTCAGTATCGCCAGCGTGCCTATGCCGGTGACGTCATGATGCGGGGTCTCACTTGACGTTTGCGTCCGGGTTCGGTGACGAAGCGTGGTCTTCGGCTACCGTCTTCGAAATCCATTTGTCAGTGACGTCAACCCAGCTCTCCACCTCATTCTTAGCGCACCACTGCAGCCACACAGCCTGCGCGGCCAAGGAAAACGAGCTGGGCCCCTCAAGGACGTAAAGAGTGTCCGAGCGCGTAAGGCCAAACTGGCCTGTAGGGTTAAACAATTTGATTGCGGAACTCACCCGTCCCCGTCCGTGTGTTGTCCTGCAACCCACGAAATGACAGGACCCAGCAGCCGTTCGCAGGATGCGCCAGTCAAAAAGCTCTACTCTCTGCGACGCTAAGGTGGGGACTACATGCACGACCATTATTCAACTGCCTTACGCGGAGACCATAGCAACACCCCGTACGGACCGACGCCCTCAGCGCACTCCTTTGACGAAATCTTGACCATCCAAGACTTTCCTTTGGACGTTCGTTGAAGAGGTCGACGCGAGCTAACGTCAGATGTCCGGAGGACCAAGCCGTTGCCGGGCGTCGATGCAGCTCAGTTTAGCCAGGCCATGATGAGATGTAAACACAGTAGATTATAAAACAGTAGATTTTCAATCTGTAGATTAGTAAGCTGTAATCGGCGATGCTTCGTCCAACATGGACAAGCTCGAAAAAGCACAAAAAGCTGCTCGCAAACGCCTCTCGGACCACCTAAAGTCGTTCCGGGCGAAGCACAGCATTTCTCAGGAAGAACTTAGCGAACGAGCGGGGTTTCATCGTACCTACGTCAGTCAGCTCGAACGACAAATAATCAACCCAACGCTCGATACCGTGGTGGCGATAGCTGTTGCGCTCGAGGTCGAGTTGACTGATTTGCTTTCCGAGCACGATGGGCCGCCGACGACCCTAAAATTGGGGCGGCGACCCTCTAGAAAGTCGACCTAAAGAGCTCCGGGCCATTCTCCGGGTGGGAAAACCCTCGTGCCACCAGACGACAAAAGTTCGAAGCCAGCGGAAAGATAGAAGCTGAAGAGTCAACGCACTGGGTGGCACGGCTGAACCCATAACGCGACAACATCCTGTCGCCAGCGAAGAAGTTCGCGGTCGTAAAGTTCGGCGCACGGTGGTAACAGCCAGGGTCGGTGTTTTGCTCGCAGGGTGATTGTGCGCAGGGAAAGGCCGAGCACGTCGGCGAGCTCGGTGGCGTCAAGGTAACGGTACGACGGAGATGCGGCGGCTGATTTCATTCAGCCTGTAGGCAACCGCTTTTAGCCTGCCTACAGGCATCAACACGAGGCTACGACAATCGCGAGGATGCGGTCCTTCTGCAACTAGCTGCCCACAAATTCGAATTCGCAGTCGTAGGTCTCGCGCAGATATAACTCGGTGACACCAAGAAGCTCGAGTTGCGCCGGGCTTACTTCGTCTACCTTTACACCCGGCTGAACGACAAAAATCTTCAGAGCGAGACGATTCGCTCGCAGCGACCGGCTTACGGTTGCGAGCGTCGCAAGGTCGCCTCGCTCGAATCGGGTTCTGCCGGTTCGTTGTCGTTTGACCTCACGAAGCTGTAAATGCCTGAACAGTCGCTCAGGCTCTCCCTTCCAAAACACACTGCGCTGTGCCTGTCCACAAACGACGTACAGGTCATCGATGCGGGCACCCGGATTATCTTGCAGCGAATATTTGCAGTGATAGAAGCAAACCTCGATTCGCCCGTTTTGGACATTTACTGCGACAACGTCGGCCATTTCTCCCGAGCCGTCGTCGTCAAAGATGATGTCAAACCGGTTTTCTCCGCTGACCGCAAGCAGCCGGTCTATGACGCGCCGCTGTATCGAGTCCGGCGCCTTAGTGGGACCTTGCGATTCCTTCCTTATGTTGATGCCGTTCCAGTCCCACGAGACAAGTTCCTCACGGGCGAAAGACACACGTCGCTCGGTTGCCGGCAGTTTGTAGGCTTCGTTGAATATGAGCGAAGAGCCGTCGGAGAAGTAGACCGTCGGAGGCTCCGCCCGCCACCAGATTTCTAGCGACTCGCGTTTTCGCCCCGCTGCTACGTAGACCGCACTTCCTTCTACCAGAACGTAGGAAACGTCATTAGCGGCAAAGCGTATCTCGTAAACCGACTCAGCATCCGGCGTTCTCACTCGGATTCTTAATGGGCCTTCCGAAGCGACTGTATCGGGCTGAAGTTCTACTTCAAACAACTTGCTGGTTATGCCAGCGATTTCGATGTCAACCGAATCCTCGCGGCGATGCAGCATCTCTTCGCTCCAGTCGACAGCCAACGGCACTGCGTCAGGTCTCGCCGACACGACCTCAGGTATCACGACATTCTTGAAGATGTCTTCGGTGGAAATATCGGGATTTGTCAGCTTTGCTCCGACCTCGTGGCACCAATCGACCCACTTGGACAAATCGTAGGCAACACGATGCGACCAAAGACGTCCTTTCTGGGAGCAGCCAACCGTAACACGCGCGCCCCGCTCATATCCCCGTCCAAACAGGTTCGACTTTGCTCTGTTTTGGCGCAACGCCAGCGTGAGTGCAGCGCCAACATCTGAGCCGCTGTGCATCGAGAACTGCACAGTCTTACTTATCAGGTGGCGCAGTCCGAGATTCATGATTAGGAATCGGGAAACGCCGTGTAGGGACTTGAATATCTGCTCGCCTCGGATGAGAGTCGCATTAAGTCCACAAACCGCACGTGCAAGCTCTTCGTGAACCGAAGAATTGTCAGAACTGTTAATAAAGAGCAGCCGCTGCTCTTCGCTCCAATGGAGGATAAAGACATTCCACGTCGTGTTTTTAAGGTCTCGTACATCGCCCCAAGGAACTTGCTCCAGGTCCTTCGTGACAAAGACAACTACTTTCTCAGCAACGTTCGTGAATGGACCCGCGTACATCCGTGCGGGCTTGATAGCTTTGGCAATGTTATCGGGAGTCCAGGTGCCCTCGGTCTGATAGACGACTGCACTCATCTTGGGAAAGATGTTTTGCAATGCCACCTTGGGAGCTAGCTCACCAAATCCACCGAGAAATTCCGACCGCCGCACTTCCGCCTCAGTTGCCCCTTCGCTTAATACGCGCAAGAGCTCACCCCACTCCGCATCCTCGGCGTAAAGCGCCTGCAAGTTCTCGGCAACGTCCACATCCGCGATGTTGGCGACAACTGTAGCGTCCCCGATGTTAGTTGCGGAACTCCGGGTGAAACGGCCCGTAAACTGCAACGTAATAGCAAGGCTCTTGTGCATGTCATGCAGCGCTGCGACCTTGAGTTGTGGCAGGTCAAAGCCTTCGCCGAGCATGTCGACGGCCACGATAATCCTGCTCGTTCGGCCACGCAGTGCTCGCAGACTCGCGAGCTTTTCGATATCCGTCTGTTCGCTATGTACTATCTGTGGATTGAGGTCTGGTGCGTGCTGCTTGTAAAGACGATATACCTCGATGGCCCGTGGAATCGAACGGACACGGGCCATCAGTACGTGGTCGAGGTTTGCCTCCACGTCGCTACGTAGCGCCGCCACCGCTTCCTCCATGATGCGCATATCGGCGACGTCGTCGTTGTATTCAACAACCGGGCGAAACCGAATGGGTTTGAAATACTTCTCCGCTTGGGCCCGACTCAGCGGATAGTTGAAAATTACTTTGCCGTCGACGAGCTTGCCGTCTGACCTGAACGGCGTCGCAGTGAACTGCAGAACCGGTTTTTCGCCGAATTCCTTGCGAAACGCGGCCCAGGTAGTTGCGGAAACATGATGAGCCTCGTCGATGAAGACGTGAGTTGCCCACTGCGCGATAGCGGCACGCAATTCCGAGCGGCTATTTGCGGCGATACTCATGGTCGCGACAACCACATTGCACCGATTCAGCATCAAATTAAGCGAGTCGCGGTCTTTCGACATCTTTTTTAGGAGGCCGACGACCGGATATAGGCCTTCGTCGCCGAGCAATCCCAGTTTCTTGAGCCAGCCAAGATTCACGAATTTCCCGCTTACCTGCTCGCGAAGCGCGTCGCTTGGGACCAGAACCAACAGACGTCTAATGCGCTGAGCGACCAACAGCGCAAGCATTGTGTCGGTCTTGCCTGTGCCGGTCGGCATGACCACAGTCGCCGGCTTCGTTGAAACTCGCCAATGCGCGAGCGCCGCGTAAAGGGCGCCCATCTGTGGTGGCCGAAGGCCCGGGTGAATCACGCCTTCGTCGTCTGTCCACTCCTCTTTGAACTGGAAAGAGCTGTTCCAGCTGTCGACAACTTGGCGTGTCCGACTAATGCTGGATTCGATAGATTCCGCGCCGAGGTCAAATACGGGTGGATAAGACCACCGAGTTGGGCGTACCGCCAAGTCCCAGTCCGCGGATGTTTCCGGCAACACTGTCGCGTCTCGAATAACCAGTACGCGGTCTACACCTGGTGGGACAGCAATTGTCTTGGTTGCCACGGCGAGCCTCTCGCCAGCGATGTCATCCAAGAGGACATAATTCTGGGCTCGCCCCTCTGGGGCCGCCACGAAGGCGTCGCTCCTGACGACGTCTCTCGCAAGCTGAATTACCGGGTTACCTTCAATCTTTGCGTGAATTTCATGGACTGCTGGAATTGAGACTTGCGTTTTGTCTGGCACCCGTTGCCCCCTCTCGAATATCTTTATTTTCACCTGTCGCGCTTATCGGCGATTCAGGCAATCGAGAGGATACGCCAAGTTGAAATGACGATGCGTCACTGGGGGCGAGAGCGCAAACAAAAACTAAGGAACAGCGATGGGGACTCCATGCAGCGGGACTCCCATTCACTTCTTTGTGAGAATCGCCTTGATATCACGCAATCTCGCGCGGCCTTCTTCCTGAGGCGTCAGCTGAACGCTGTCGGGAAATTCGACTCCCAAGATTCTCGCTATATTCGAAACGTAGGGTTTTCTATTGCCGGCCAACTGTGCAACAGCGTCGCAAACCGCATCCTCCCCTTTTTTCGACACCAAGTATGAAAGACACCGCTCATCCTTAGGTGTTTCAACCAAGACACCCGTTTTTGCAGCAAGTTTGGAATCCATGGGGAACACTCTCGCATAAGCAACTTCTCAATAATAGTGCCATATCACGCCCCGTCAAACCATCGGTGAGGGAAGGGAAAATATTTCTCATGCACTCGTCTATCAAACGAGCACGTTTGATAGACGCGGTCTTTTGCCCGCAGGCAAGAGACCGCCCAAGCTATAATCACGAATGTGAGCAAGCGTGAACATGAACAACATGAAGTAACAGAACCGGAAATCCCGGCCCCGGCGGCTGGGGCGCGCTGCTGCGCTTCGGCGACCAGGAAAAAGAACTGTTCGGCGGCGAGCCCAACACCACCAACAACCGCATGGAACTGATGGGCGTGATCGGCGCGCTCGAAGCGCTGAAGCGCCCGTGCAAAGCGGTCGTCCACACCGACTCGCAGTACGTGCAGAAAGGCATCAGCGAGTGGATTCACGGCTGGAAGAAGAAAGGCTGGATCACCGCCGCCAAGCAGCCGGTGAAGAACGCCGATCTGTGGAAACGGCTCGACGCGCTCGTCGCGCAACACGAAATCGAATGGCGCTGGGTGCGCGGGCACAATGGGCATCCGGAAAACGAGCGGGCCGATCAACTGGCCAATCGCGGCGTCGCGTCGCTCACGCAGGCGTGACGACGGCTGCGATGCTTGCGTGCTTGCTGAGCGCACGTGCGCCCTTCCCGCCTGATTATTTTCGCGGCAATTTTTTTGAATTCTGAAGCAGGCTAAACCGACATGCGTCAACTCATCCTCGATACCGAAACCACCGGCCTGAATGCGCGCACCGGCGACCGGATTCTCGAACTCGGCTGCGTCGAAATGGTGAACCGCCGGTTGACGGGCAACAACCTGCACTTCTACATCAACCCGGAACGCGACAGCGATCCGGGCGCGCTGGCCGTGCACGGACTGACCACCGAGTTCCTCAGCGACAAGCCGAAGTTCGCCGAGATCGCCGATCAGATTCGCGACTTCATTCAGGACGCGGAACTGATCATTCACAACGCGCCGTTCGACATCGGCTTTCTGGATGCCGAGTTCGCGTTGCTGGGATTGCCGCCGGTCAGAACGTATTGCGGCGAGATCATCGACACCTTGGCGCGCGCCAAGCAGATGTTCCCCGGCAAGCGCAATTCGCTCGATGCGCTGTGCGACCGCTTCGGCGTCAGCAACGCGCACCGTACGCTGCACGGCGCGCTGCTCGACTCGGAACTGCTCGCGGAAGTCTATCTGGCGATGACGCGCGGCCAGGAGAGCCTCGTCATCGACATGCTCGGCGACTCGCACGGCGGTGGCGACGCGAATGCGCCGCGCGTCGCGTTCGAATCGCTCGATCTGGTCGTGGTCGCCGCCAGCGACGACGAACTCGCCGCACACCAGGCGGTGCTCGACGGTCTCGACAAAGCGGTCAAAGGCACGAGCGTTTGGCGCCTCGAACCGACACCGGCCGCGGATGAGCAAACCGCTTAAAAAGTACTAGACGAGCCTTAAGATCCCTGACATAATTCGGCTCTCTTCGGGTGGTTAGCTCAGCGGTAGAGCACTGCCTTCACACGGCAGGGGTCACTGGTTCGATCCCAGTACTACCCACCAGAATTTTGGTGTGTCGATCACCGAAGATAAAAGGGCTTACGCAGCAATGCGTAAGCCCTTTTTCAATTGGTCTCTCGGGTTCGAACGAGACGCTATTTTGAAGCACTCGCATTGCAGGACTTTGCCGTCAACACCGAATCTTCGTACGATTGCGGCGGCCAAATACTGCTGATATAGTTGGTTTTCGGGCAATCGCCCGCTCTTCTTTCTCCACCTCACCAACCTCAGGGAGGCGTCACATGTTCAGCATGCATCTCGCTTTCCTTGCCATGGTTTCGCGAGCGTTCTCGCGACCGTAACGGTCGCCGCGACATCGCTTACGCGGTTTGGCCTGAACAGGCACTCCGCGCAATTTCCAGACAGTCCGTAGTCCCGTTGCCGGTTCGGTTGGGTTCGATTCGAACCGACGCGGATTAACTGTCTCTTCCTTTCGCTTCTGACTGGAACCCCGGTGCGCTCGCGCGCCATCGGGTTGTGGCAATGACTAAAAAGAAACTCGACTTTCGTGGACAAGCCTTCAAGGACGTCCTCGGCTTTACCTTCCTTCACTGGGCGAAGCAGCCTTGGCGCGTCTGCGTCATAACGGTTCTGGTGCTGCTCTCGGCATTGGCCGACGTGCTCACGCCGCTGTTCGCCGGGCGCCTCGTCGACGCCATCGCGTCCGGCTCGGCGCGCGACGCGCTCGCGTGGCAAGCGGCGGTCACGGCCTTCTGCGTGCTCGCGGCGCTGGGTCTCGGCGCCACGCTGCTGCGGCAAGGCGTGTACTTCAACATCATCCGGCTGTCGCTGAGAATGATGAGCGAGATCGCGGCGAATGCGTTTCATCGCGTGCAGCGCTTTTCGACCGACTGGCACGCCAACAGCTTCGCCGGTTCCACGGTGCGCAAGATCACCCGCGGCATGTGGGCGCTCGACCTGCTCAACGACACGCTGTTGATCGCGCTGTTACCGTCCCTGGTGATGCTGATGGGCGCCACCTTCCTGCTCGGCTGGCGCTGGCCGATGATGGGCGCGGTGGTCGGCATCGGCTCGGTGCTGTACATCGCGGTGACCGTGGCGCTGTCGCTCGGCTTCGTCGCGCCGGCCGCGCGTCTCGCGAATGCGTGGGACACGCGCATGGGCGGTGCGCTCGCCGACGCGGTCAGTTGCAACGGCGTGGTGAAAGCGTTCGGCGCGGAAGACCGCGAGGAAGCGCTGCTGGCGCGCGTGATCGACAAGTGGCGTCATCGCACGCGCCGCACGTGGATGCGCGGCACGATCAACGGCGGCGTGCAGGGCGGCATGCTGGTGGCGATCCAGGCGGCGATTCTCGGCGTCGCGCTGCTGCTGTGGGCGCGCGGCGAGGCAGGTGTCGGCGACATCACGTTCGCGCTGACCATGTTCTTCATGCTGCAGGGCTATCTGCGCGAGGTCGGCATGCACATCCGCAATCTGCAGCGCTCGGTCAACGACATGGAAGAACTGGTCTCGCTGGACAGCCAGCCGCTCGGTATCGAAGACCATCCCGGCGCGGGTTCGATCGCGATCGGCAAGGGCGAGATCCGCTTCGAGCACGTCACCTTCCACTACGGCGCGAGCGGCCGGCCGCTGTACGACAACTTCTCCGTGCGCATCGCGCCGGGCGAACGCATCGGACTGGTCGGGCATTCGGGCTCGGGGAAGACGACCTTCATCAAGCTGATCCAGCGGCTCTATGACATTTCGGGCGGCCGGATCACGATCGACGGTCAGGATATCGCCGAGGTGCGGCAAGCGTCGTTGCGTGGCCAGATCGCGATCGTTCAGCAGGAGCCGGTGCTGTTCCACCGGTCGCTGGCGGAGAACATCGCGTATGCACGGCCTGGTGCGAGTCGCGCCGAGATCGAGCGGGCCGCGCGGCTCGCGAGCGCGCACGACTTCATCGCCGAGCTGCCGAACGGCTACGACACGCTGGTCGGTGAACGGGGTGTCAAGCTGTCGGGGGGTGAACGTCAGCGGGTGGCAATTGCACGCGCGTTTCTCGCCGACGCGCCGATCCTGATTCTGGACGAAGCGACGTCGAGCCTCGACAGCGAAAGCGAAGTGCTGATCCAGCGCGCCATGGAGCGGCTGATGACGGGCCGCACCACGCTGGTGGTCGCGCATCGTCTGTCTACCGTGCGGGCGCTCGATCGGTTGCTCGTGCTGGACAAGGGGAAGGTCATCGAGGAAGGCAGTCACGAAACGCTGATCAGGCTCGAGAACGGCCTGTACCGGCGGCTGTTCGAACGCCAGGCGCTGGAGTTGATCAAGGGTCTGGGCGAGTCGGACATCATGCTGGACGGCGCCGGCAGCAGGGCCAGCCGAACCGATGATTCCAGCTTGCTGGTCGGGAAGTAAACTGCAGCAAATGGGTGGGACGTCAGGCAGAAGCCGTCGCTAACCGGCGCTTTATTCTGGCGTTCCACCTACACCCATCACATCAAATCACCTCGCCTCCCCTTGCCTCACACCACGCCCGCCGGCAAGCCAATACCGCGCGCCATGCCGGTCGCCGCAAACACCATCAACACCAGCAGCACCGTCTGAATCACGCTGTAGCGTGCATACGAACGCGCCTTGCGCAGATCCGGCGGCACGCCGTTCCTGACTGCCGCGCGCCAACGTAGCAATGCAAGCATGGAAGGCACTTCGAGGATAAGAATCACCACCAGCAGCGTCATCTTCACGTGGAAGAGCGGCTCGTGGAGGTAGTAGTCGGCGCCCTTCTCGTAACCGCCGAAAGCGCGCATCAAGCCAGTCACGATCAACACCAGCGCAGAAATGCCCCAGCGCGTATCGGCGCGGAACACGGAGCGCAAGGCAGCGGGCACGGCGGCGCGGCGCAACGCCCACGTGCGCCGGAGAATCGACGCGAGCGCAAAACCATAAGCGAGCAGATGAAGGGCGGCAAGCAACCAGCGAACCAGCATGGCGACTCCTGGAAAAGACGCAATACGATCGTTGTACGTCTGACTCGCCCGTCGTGAAGCGCCGGGCGGCATGACTTCATTATCGACTAATGCTGACTTTACGATGCGCACGCTGGCCACGGGTGTGGCCGACTGCACAAAGCTTACGGGATCAAACCTGCCGCAAGGAAGTGTCGAGTGCTCGCGCGGCGACCCGGTCGCCTTCGGTGGTCAACGCGGCGCGGAATACGGTTTGCCGGTTGTGACCCGCGGCGGCCGGCGAATCCCACAGCAATTCGATCTTCGGCCGACGGCCAAAAATGCCACGCGTCATCGCAGGAGCGGCGGCCGATCCAAGCGACGCAGCCGATCCGCCCGGGTCGCCGGCTGCACTGAAGGCCACCACCGGCGTAGGCGTAGGCGTTACGCGGGCGTCCTGCCCCAGCGCCCAGCGCACGGACAATTCGCGCGCGTCGTACTGACCGACCTTGCGACGCTCAGCCCACACGATCACGGTGCGTGTGGCCGGATCGAGCGCGACCGCGTAGCGGCCAATCGCGAAACGGCGCGCGGCGATATTGGTTCGCCACAACGCGCGCGGCCGGCAGATCCACACCACCGCCGCATACAGCGCCGGCGCGACGAGCAGCCAGCCGTTGGTGGAAGCCACCGCTTGCGCCGCGCGCCGCCAGCCGGCGCTCGCCGCAAATGCCCCGACCGACCAGACCGCAAACAGCAAACCGAGGAAAGCGAACAGACGCACTGCTTGCCGCAGCCATTGCGGCAACGGATGAAGCGGTCGCTCGGCCACGGCGCGCGCACCGGGCAGAAAGATCAGCAGGAACAGGAACACCAGGTTGATACACGCCCATGGCGACGACACCATCGCCGACAACGACGCGCCCAGGTCCATCTGCGCCATCGAAAAAAGCCAGCGAGCCAGCAGCACGAGACCGACGGCGCGCAACGCGAAAATCGTTCCGGCGCCAGGCGCCGCGTTCGCACGCGTCTCTTTCGTTCTCGCCAAGGCATCCTCCTGTCGTCGGCGGCGCCGCAGCCAAATTTGCGGCACGGCCATTATAGGGATATTACGGAGAGTGGCTCATTCTTACCGCCCCGAAAACCCCACTTTCCACCGCTTGTCGCAAAAAACGCGGCGCGCATGCAACAACGCCCCGCGAGCGGTTAGCGCGCGAGGCGTTGTGGGTGGCTTCGGCGTGCCTGAAGCACGCTGGCGGCCGGTCTGTCTGGATGACGAGCGCCTTGCCGATGCCTTATCTGCCAGGCATTAATCGGCTACCCGCGAGTCACCGCGGGCCGCCCGCCAGCCATTAGCTGGCGTTGACTTCGCGCAGCACCGAGCGATGCTTCTGACGCAGCAGTTCTTCGTACGTGGCGACGTAGTTCTTCGCCATGACCTTCGACGAGAAGCGCGATTCGAACGCCTTGCGCACGTTGGCGCGCGGCAGCGTGTGCAGGCGCTTGACCGCCGCGACCGCGCTGATTTCGTCTTCGACGACAAAGCCCGACACGCCGTTCTCGATCACTTCCGGCACCGAACCGCGATTGAACGCGATCACCGGCGTGCCGCATGCCATCGCTTCGATCATGACCAGACCGAAGGGCTCCGGCCAGTCGATCGGGAACACCAGTGCATGCGCGTTGCCGAGGAACTCACGCTTTTCGGTCTCGCCGATTTCGCCGATGTACTCGACGTGCGGGAGCGCCATCAGCGGCTTGATCACTTCTTCGTAATAGGCACGGTCGGCCTTGTCGATCTTGGCGGCGACCTTGAGCTTCATGCCTGCCTGGCCGGCGATGCGGATCGCGCGGTCGAGGCCCTTCTCCGGCGAAACGCGGCCGAGGAAAGCGAGGTAGCCCGGCTCAACGTCGGGGATCGGCGTGAGCACGTTTTCCGGCAGGCCGTGATACACGGTTTGCAACCAGTTAGCCTGTTGCAGCGGAATACGCTGGTTGTCCGAAATCGACACCACCGGCACGTCGCTGAACGTGTTGAAGACCGGCTGCAGTTCCGGCAGATCCAGACGGCCGTGCAGCGTGGTCAGGAACGGCACCGGCTGACGCGCGAACAACGAGAACGGGTAATAGTCGATGTGGAAATGCAGCACGTCGAATTCGTCCGCGCGGCGGCGCACTTCTTCGAGCAGCAGCATGTGCGGCGCCATCACGTCGCGGATCGTCGGGTCGAGGCGCAGCGCCTGCGGCCAGAAGGCTTCGAGCTTTGCCGAGGTGATGGAATCGCCGCTCGCAAAGAGCGTGACGTCGTGGCCCTGCTCGACCAGCGCTTCAGTCAGGTAGGACACCACGCGTTCCGTCCCGCCGTACAGCTTGGGAGGAACCGCCTCGTGCAACGGAGCGATTTGAGCGATTCGCATAATGAAAGTCCTCGTAAAAAATCAGGCAAAGATACTGCGTTTGTTAAAAGCGACTCGCTTGCTCGCCAGGGCAGTCTGGCCGGGATCGCCGGCGCGGGCCTGATTCTTTCGAGAAATCCTGCGATGGATCGCTTGGGGTAGTGAGCCCAGACCAGTGGGTCACCGTCTGCGCCTGTGCCGGTAAACGCACCCGCACCCGCTACGTTGACAAACTGTCAGATATTTCATGGGCCTACGAAGCATGCATTATCGATGCCGGGCATCTCGCTGCACCACAACATTTCAAAGTCTTTACGTTGTTACACACGCGAAACACTTTGCAAACCCTTGTTTTCTATGACAGTTCTACAGTGGCAACTGGTTTGCGGGATAAACCGACTGACCGGCCCCGCGAGGCTCTGCGTCAACTTTGCCGGCAAGCGTTGAAGAAATGCCGCAGCGCGGTTGAATGCAATTTGTAATTATATCTCGAAATTTTCCGCAACTTGCGTGAACCACTGAGCGGTTCTCGGGGTCGAGCACCAGTAGGTTGCGGAGGTCTATCGCGAAATCAGTCGCGTCAACGCCCGGATACACAGGGCGCAATCGCTTTTGCATGTTTACAATGCGAAGCATCGGCCTCGCGGCAACAGTTTTTTCCGTCTGGCCCGCGCATTGCATGCACAACCCGACTCACATCGACCTACTCACGATCAATTGGAACATTTAACCATTGCCCAGCGTAACGCCGAAAACGCAAAGCTCGCGAGCTTTGCGCACCGGCCGCTTGCGTTTCTCTTCCGCTTTATCCGCCGCCATCCGCTCGCGCACGCGATCGTCCTGTGCAGCGTGTTTGCGGCCGTGGGCTGTGCGCTCGCTTCGCAATACGCGATCAAACATCTGATCGACGTGCTCGGCGAAGGCCGGCACCATCCGGGTCCGCTGTGGGGCGCGTTCGCGATCCTGGTCGGCCTGATCGCCGCGGACAACCTGTTGTGGCGGGTCGGCGGCTGGGTCGCCGCGCATACGTTCGTCGCCGTGACGGGCGATCTGCGGCGCGATCTGTTCCAGTATCTGAGCGGCCACTCGCCTAGCTATTACGCCGAGAAGCAGCCCGGCATGCTCGCCAGCCGCATCACGGCCACCTCGAACGCGGTCTACACCGCCGAGAACACCACCGCTTGGAACGTGCTGCCGCCGTGCATCGCGGTGCTCGGCGCGATCGTCATGATCACCGCGGTGAATCCGCTGATGGCGGGCGGCCTGATGCTGTGCTCGGCGATTCTGTCGGTCGTGCTGTACAAACTGGCTGGGCGCGGCTCGGCGCGGCATCACCATTTCGCGACCAAGGCGGCTTCGGTGGACGGCGAGCTGGTCGACGTGATCAGCAACATGGGTCTCGTGCGCGCCTTCGGCATGACGTTTCGCGAGCAGCAACGATTCGGCGCGACGGTCAAGGCGGAGATGGACGCCCGCCAGCAGAGCCTGCTGTATCTGGAAAAGCTGCGCCTGCTGCACGCGGTGATCACCGCGCTGCTGTCGGCGGGCTTGCTGGGCTGGGCGCTGTGGCTGTGGGATCAGGGCAAGGCGACCTCGGGCGACATCGTGCTCGTCAGTTCGCTCGGCTTCACGATTCTGCACGGCACGCGCGATCTGGCCGTGGCGCTGGTCGACGTGACGCAGCATGTCGCGCGTCTGGCGGAAGCGGTGCGCACGCTGCTCGAACCGCACGGCATGCCGGACCGCGACGGCGCGTCCGAACTCGTGCCGCAAGGCGGCCGCATCGCGTTCGAAGGCGTGACGTTCGCCTATCCGCGCCGCCGGCCGATTCTCGATCACTTCGATCTGCATATCCAGCCGGGTCAACGAGTCGGTCTGATCGGCAAATCGGGCGCGGGCAAATCCACCGTGCTGGCGCTGCTGCAACGGTTCTATGAAACCCAAGGCGGCGCGATCAAGATCGACGGTCAGGACATCGCCACGATTTCCCAGGACAGCTTGCGCCACGCGATCGCGCTGGTGCCGCAGGATATTTCGCTGTTCCATCGCTCGGTGTACGAGAACATTGCTTATGGCCGCCCCGAGGCGACGCGCGAAGAAGTGCTGGCGGCCGCGCGCGAAGCGCGTTGCGCCGACTTCATCGAAGCGATGCCGGAAGGCTACGACACGATCGTCGGCGACCGTGGCGTGAAGCTGTCCGGCGGGCAGCGTCAACGGATCGCGATTGCGCGGGCCATCCTGAAGAACGCGCCGATCCTGCTGCTCGACGAAGCGACGTCGGCGCTCGACAGCGCATCGGAAGAGGCGATCCAGAAAGCGCTCGACCGGCTGATGGTGGGCCGCACCGTGGTCGCGATCGCGCACCGGCTGTCCACGCTGAACAACTTCGACCGGATCATCGTGATGAGCGCCGGCAAGGTGATCGACGACGGCAGTCCCGAAGAGCTGCGCCAACGTCCGGGCCTGTATCGCGATCTGCTCGCGAAGCAATATGGCAAGGGCACGACGCTGCATGTCGGCGGTAAGAAGGTGGACGAACAGCACGTGGTTTGAAGCCACGCGCGCTGAAGCTACCAGGCGTCAAACCTGGTCGCAGACGTCACCCTCACCTTCACCGCAGCCCGCCGATAAAAAAGCCGCTCAACATTCGAGCGGCTTTTTTTACACCACACGCCTCAAACCAGGCGCCACTGAAAGCACCCTATCCAGCCAAAGCACTCGCCGCCTTCTTCCCCGTCGCGGCGCGCTTCTTCCCATTACCGGTGCGCTTCGCACCATCCACACCCTGCAGATCGCGCATGAAGTTATCGCGCCACACCGACACATTGTTCTCGCGCAACTGCACCATCATGTCGCGATGACGCGCCTGACGCTCGGCGAGCGGCATCTCGAGCGCTCTCGCCAGCGCCTCGGCCATACCGTCGATATCGACCGGATTGACGATCAGCGCGCCGTCCAACTCCTGCGCGGCGCCCGCGAAACGCGACAGCACCAGCACGCCCGGATTCTCCGGATCCTGCGCCGACACGTATTCCTTGGCGACGAGGTTCATGCCGTCGCGCAGCGGCGTCACATAGCCGACGTGCGCGGTACGGAATAGCGCGGCCAGCACCGAGCGCTCGTACTGTTTGTGGATGTACAGAATCGGCGTCCAGTCGAGTTCGGCGAAACGTCCGTTGATCCGCCCCGACTCGCCTTCCAGTTGCAGCCGAATGTCCTGATACGCGTGGAGGTCGGCGCGCGTCGGCGGCGCGATCTGCAGGAACGACACCTTGTTCCGTTGCCCGGTGTGGTGTTCGAGCAGCCGCTCGAATGCGCGAAACCGCTCGACCAGCCCCTTCGAATAATCGAGCCGGTCCACGCTCATGATCAGCTTGCGCGAATGCAGCGTCGCTTTCATCGTGCGTACCGGTTTGCCGCGCTCGCCCGCTTTCGCAAGTTCGGCGATCTCGTCCGGATAGACGCCGATCGGATAAGCCGCCGCGCGCAGTGTGCGGCCGAACGCATGAATCGTCGACGGACCGCTAGCCGATACATCGACCGAACCGTTCGCCTCGTTGACGATGTAATCGCAGAACGCGCGCAGATCCGGCGCCGTCTGGAAGCCGAGCAGGTCGAACGAACAGAGCGCTTCGACCAGTTCGCGATGCGGCGGCACCGCCAGCAACACCTGCGAAGCCGGAAACGGAATATGCAGAAAGAAGCCGATGCGGTTCTTCACGCCGGCCGCGCGCAGCGCCTGCGCGAACGGGATCAGGTGATAGTCGTGCACCCAGATCACGTCGTCGTCGCGCAGCAGCGGCACGAGTTGCTGCGCGAGCCACGCGTTGACGCGGCAGTACCCTTCGAAATCATGCCGGTCGTACTGCACCAGGTCAGCGCGGTAGTGAAACGCCGGCCACAGCGTCGCGTTCGAGAAGCCGCGATAGTACTGATCGTAGTCGCGCCGCATCAGCGCGATGGTCGCGAAAGTCACCGGACCGCGCTCTTCGACCTTGATCTGCGGCTGGCCCGAGCTGAGCACGTCGCCGCTCCAGCCGAACCACATGCCGCCGGTTTCCTTCAGCGCGTCGTACACGCCGACGGCCAGACCGCCCGCCGCCGGACCGCCCTCCGAGATCGGCGCAACCCGGTTCGATACGATGATCAGTCGACTCATGAAGCGCGATTCCCGAAGCAATACGTTGAGTTTTTCAAACGATGCGGCGCGGCTCTCATGCTGCGCGAGCCGCCGTGACGATAACGGCGAGCCAGTCAAGCAGCACCGGCACCGAGTCGATGCGCGTGTGCGCCAGCGTCTCGCCCGCGCCGACCTTGATCGACAGCCCGGCGCGCTCGTTGACGACGGCGAAGCCTTTCTCGTCGGTCAGGTCGTCACCGGCGAACACCGGCCGGCGGCCGACGAACGGCGGTTCGTCGAGAAACGCGCGCATCGCGCGGCCCTTGTCGACGTCTTTCGGTTTGATTTCGTAGACCATCTTGCCCGGCTGCAGCACGTAGGCGCCGGGGTAATCGGCCACCAGCCGCTCGGTCGCCTCGCGCGCAACCGGCTCGCGGTCCGGCGCATTGCGGTAGTGCAGCGCGAGCGCCGCGCCCTTGATCTCGAGCAGCATGCCGGGATGCTCGTTGACGACCTGCGCGAGCACCTGCTCCATGCGCAGCAACCGCTCGTCGTGGAAGCCGATCCGCTGCGTGTCGCCGTTCGCGTCGCGCCGTTCGGCGCCGTGCAAACCGGCAATCGGCAGATCGGGCATGCCGAGAAAGCCGTCGATACTGTCGATGCCGCGCCCCGACACGATCGCGACCGCGCCGTTCGTCAGACTGCGCAGCTCGGCGAGTAGCGTGATCACGCGGGGCTCCACCAGCACGCCATCCGGCGTGGGCGCGAGTTCGACCAGCGTGCCATCGAAATCGAAGAAAAATGCCGTCTCGCTCGGAGACAGAACAGCCGGAAGTGCTTGCATCGGAGTGTTTTGCCTTTCAGCCTTTTGCGGCCGGAAAAGTGTGCGCATCTTACCGCGCATCGGTCAATTTTTCGAGAAAGTAAGCCAGGACACAAGCCCAGCCGGGCGGCGCGCCCCAAGGTGTCAGCCGATCGCGTTCAAAAGCCGAACATTCCGGCTTCAGCGAGCTTTCAGCCGGCTGCGTCAAATTGCCTCGCAAACGGCGCGCCCGCGGGCGGTGCGCGGCGTCGACGATGATTTTGCGATACAGTCGCTGCCACGCGGATCATGGCCGCCGCCACGCTGTTGTGCGCGCCATGACGGGCCACGCGCACTGTGTGTGGATCGAGCGGCGCCGTTCAGAGGCAGCCCCGGAGACAACCGGCCAACCCATCTTGCAGACGACGCCGCGCGCCGCTCAACAGGCACATCATGCGCCGCTCTTCAATCGAGTCATTGAACCCTGCTTTGTTCCCGATCCTCTCCTCCCGACAGTCGCCACCGGCCCATGCGCCGCGCCTTCAGCCCCGGTTCGCGCGACGGCTCGCGCTGAGTGTCGTGCTTGCCGCCGGCGCGCTCACGTCGCTGGCCGGTTGCACGCATCGCGCCGAAACATGGCAACTGACCGATGTGACCGGCCATCTGCCGGACCTCGATTTCAAGCTCACCGGCGACGACGGCCGTCCCGTGACCGGCGAGTCGTTCAAAGGCCGCACCTCGCTCGTCTACTTCGGCTACACGCATTGTCCGGACGTCTGCCCTGAAACGATGGGCCGCCTGATGCAGGTGCTCGCCAAACTCGGGCCCGATGCGCAGAAGGTGCGCATTCTGTTCATCACCGTCGATCCCGCGCGCGACACGCCGCAGGCCTTGCGCGACTACGTCGGCGCATTCGACGCGAAGCATGCCGAAGGGCTGACCGGCACCGACTGGCAGATCGAGTCGCTCGCCAAGCGCTACCGGGTCGCGTATCAGATGGAAAAGCGCGATCCCAACGGCGGCTATGAAGTGACCCACAGCTCCGCCGTCTACGTGTTCGACCAGCAAGGCCACGCGCGCCTGCTCGCCACCGATCACGACACCCCCGACGCGATCGCGCAGGACCTGCGCCGTATCGTCGACGACCGTTCCTGACTTTTCCCGAGATCATTCATGTCGATCAAGTTCAAACCATCCGCCTCGTTAGCCGCCGCCCTCACGCTCACGCTCGGTTTCGCCTTCGCTCCCGTCGCGCAAGCCGCCGGTGCCGACGCACGGGCAATCAGCGTGAAGAACGCCTGGGTCCGCTGGTTGCCGAACAACCTGCCCGCCGCCGGCTACGCGACGCTGGTCAACGCGAGCGATAAACCCGTGGATCTCGTCGATATTTCGAGCGCCGATTACGGCGACGCGATGCTGCATCAGACCGTGTCGAACGGTTCGTCGCAGAAAATGGTGATGGTCGACAAACTGACGGTGCCGGCGCACGGCCAGGTCGCGATCTCGCCCGGCGGCTATCACGTGATGCTCGAAAATGCGAAGCACAAGGTCGCGCCGGGCGACACGGTGCATCTGACGCTGAAGTTCTCCGACGGCGAAACGCTCGACACGCCGTTTGCCGTCAAGTCGCCCGCCCAAACCAACTAGCACGCTGCGATGAATCTGCTCTACTGGCTCGATCCATGGGAGTTTTCGCCGACCGTCGTGATCGCGCTGCTGATTCCGGCGATCCTGTTCGTGCGCGGCGCGCACAAGGCGAAGGTGTCGATCCGCCGGCGTCTGTCGTTCTGGTTCGGGCTGGTGGCGTTGTACGTCGCGCTGCATACTCGGCTCGATTATTTCTTCGAGCATGAGTTCTTCATGCATCGCGCGCAGCATCTGGTGCTGCATCATCTCGGGCCGTTCTTCATCGCGCTGTCGTATCCGGGCGCCGCGTTGCGTGCGGGGATTCCGTTCCGCTGGCGGCAACGTTTCGTGCGGCCCGCGCTGGCGACGCCGCTGGTGCGCCGGACGCTCGACGTCGTGATGCATCCGGTGGTCGCGGTCACGCTGTTCGTCGGGCTGATTTACTTCTGGTTGATGTCGCCGGTTCATTTCGTCGCGATGCTCGACTGGCGGCTTTATCGCGTGATGAACTGGAGCATGGTGATCGACGGCCTGCTGTTCTGGTGGCTCGTGCTCGATCCGCGTCCGGCGCCGCCGGCGCGGCTGTCGCCGGGCAAGCGCGTTCTCGTGGTGATCGCCGCGATTCCGCCGCAGATCATGCTCGGCGCGTTCATCTTCTTTACGCCGCGCGAGCTGTATCCGATCTATTCGATCTGCGGTCGCGCGTTCACCTGGTTGAGCCCGATGCGCGATCAGCAGATCGGCGGGCTGCTGCTGTGGATTCCGGGTTCGATGATGAGCGTGATCGGCGCGCTGATCGCGTTGCGTCACTGGATGCGGCTGTCGGCGCGTGGACGGTTGCGCAATGAACGTCGCGTAACGGTGGCACAGGGGTCGACGCCGCCGGGCGCGTCGGCGTCGGCGAGCGGTAGTCAGTAGTGAGACTGGACGAACTGCTGGGGTTTGACGGCGGCTGCGCGGCGCAAGCTAGCCAGCTAGCTCGCTAACCGGCGAGCTTAGTCCGCCGAACGCGCCGCCTTCGCTTCAGCGCGAGCGCATCCACACGTGTGGAATGTCGTCTTCGTCGTGAATGTCCGACACCGGCGTAAAGCCGAACGCGCTGTAGAAGCCTTGCAGATGCGCTTGCGCATGCAGGCGAATCGGCGTGCCGGGCCACTGCGCGCGGATGTGCTCGAGCGAGCGCTCGAGCATCGCTTTGCCCAGACCGATACCGCGGAACGGCACCGTGGTCAGCACGCGGCCGATGCGGATATCGCTGTCTTCAGCCTCGGGCAGCAGCACACGCAGATAACCCGCCAACGGCGGATAACGCTCTTCGCCGGGACCGAACGCAAACAGGTGCCACGCGTCCAGATCGAGCCCGTCGATGTCGCCATACAGGCAATTCTGCTCGACGACGAACACCGCGCTACGCGCCGCCAGCATCGCATAGACTTCGGCGCTGCTGAGGTCGCTGAACGCTTTCCAGCGCCATTCGAGTTGTGCCCGCCGCGTGGCGGCGGTGTGTTGCGGTTCGGTCATGGAAGCGCTTCGAAAAAGAACCGGCGGCCAGGCGCCGCGGCGACCCACGATTATGCCGCGCGCGGCAGCCCCACGCTATCGCGCGCTCAGATGCGCTGCTGCGCGGCGCGTGCCTTCGACGCCTGTTTGTGGCTATACATCGCCGCATCCGCGGCCGCCAGCAATTCAGCAATCGACGCATGCCGCGCGGGCTCGTACTGAATCTGCCCGACGCTGAAACGGATCTGATAGCCGCGCTTCTCTTCGGCATTGCGCGCGTCCAGCAGATGCTGGAGACGTTGCGTGACTTCGTGCGTTTCGGCGCTGCTCGAATCGGTCAGCAATGCAACGAATTCGTCGCCGCCCAAGCGCCCGATCACGTCGCTCTCACGCAGCGCCGTGCGCAGCACGTCGGCGAACGTGGTCAGTGCGCGATCGCCCTCGGCGTGGCCGTGGGTGTCGTTGATCTGCTTGAAGTCGTTCAGGTCGAAGAACAGCAGCGACGCCGGTTTCTCCAGCCGCTTGCAGACGTTCAGCGCATGTTGCGCGAGCGCTTCGAAACCCCGCCGGTTAGACAGCAGCGTCAGGTCGTCGAGCGTGGCGAGCTGCACGGCGGCCAGTTCCTGCTCCGCCATGCGCGCCAGATCGCGCAGCAGTTCGCGCTCCTCTTCGTCGAGACCGCGCGGCTTGACGTCGATCAGACAGAGCGTGCCGAGCTTGCTGCCGTTGGGCACCGTCAGCGGACAGCCGGCATAGAAACGGATATTCGGGTTGTCGATGACTAGCGGGTTGTCGTGAAAACGCGCGTCGGCCAACGCATCGGGCACCAGCATGATTTCGTCGCCGAGAATCGCGTGACCGCAGAACGAGATGTCGCGCGATGTCTCACTGGCCGTCAGGCCGACGCAGGACTTGAACCATTGGCGGTCGGCGTCGACGAGGCTCACGAGCGCGATCGGCACACCGAACAGCCGCTTGGCGAGCCGCGTCAGGCGGTCGAACCGCTCTTCGGGCGAAGTGTCGAGGATATGCAGCGCACGCAAGGTGTCGAGACGGGCGCTTTCATTGCTGGGCGTCGGTGGGACATGCATGTCGTGTTTCCTATGGCCGTTGGGTTGGCTGCGGTTACTGGCACTCAGTGTATAGCGGCAAACTTCGGGGCAAACCTTTGCGGTCAGGTTTTCAGTGGGATTTAAACCCGGGGGGCGGAGTTCCGCCCCGTTAAGCTCGTAGCGGGGTTGCACGCAGCGTAAAGCCCGTCGTGGTATGACCTGGCATGACCTGGCGCGGTTTTTATCAGGCTCCGTCCAGCACCGGATCGACAGGCCGCGCGAGACATTCGATCAGGTTGCCGGGGCCGCACAGATGCAGCGCGCCGACCACCACCAAGGTGCGCTCCGGTCGCTCGATCAGCGCCGTCAGATGCGCTGCCCACGCGCGATTGCGCGCGTCGAGGATCGCCTCGCGTATGCCAGGCAGATTGAACATCGGCGATTCGACGGCGATCTGTTGCACGGCCGGCAAATCGCCGTTGATCCACGCGGCATGCATCCTCTCGAGCGTGCGCTGCGGTTCGGTGAGATCGGCCATCAGCAGGTCAAGCGCCGCGGCGATCGCGTCGAGCGGAATCGAATCGAGCGACGTCGCCACCTCCTGCGAGGTTTCCAGGTAGCGATACGGTTTGCCTTGGGTCAGCGCCGAGCGCAACAGACGCGGCTCGACGCCTTCAACCACTTGCTGGAACAGCGTCGGCGCGACGATCATCGCAGCCCACGGACGTAGCTCGGCGAGCGGTGCGAGCGGGCCTTCGGTGGGCCAGACGGCGTTGAGCCGCTGCCATGTGTCGTCGACTAGCAGCGGTCGCAGACGATCGGCGCCGGCTTGTGTGGCGGCCTTCAGGAACGGCAGGATGGTCGGCGCGTCGGACTCGAACACGAGCGTTTCGGCCCAGTCGTAGGCCTCGGCGATCCAGGGCGGGGTACGGCGGCTCGTCGCGGGAAAAAGATGCATCGAGCCGAGCAGACGCAGCTGGGTGCCGGTGAGTTGTAGATACATGCAACCTCGGTGTGGACGGTCGATAACGCCGCCGGCGAGCACGCCTCAATCGACGGCGGACAGCGCTGGACGCGCGCGGATGGCGCCGCGCCAGGCGCTCCGGACGGTGGACAGGACAAACAGCAGAAAGACGATCTGCGACAGATACAGGTCGATCCGGATCGGATGATGCAGCGCGAACCACGAATTGTGCGCTACATCCGTTGCGATGACGGCGACGCAGAGTACGAGTCCAGCGACCGGCGCGACGAGCAGCAACAGCGCGGTCAACGGGTCGATGAACAGCAGCGAGGTCCAGTAGACGCGCGTGAGCGGCGCGGCGCCGCCGTAGTCCCACCAGAGACCGTGAGTCAGCGCGACTTGCAGATGCGTCCAGGTGGCGCCGCAAAGGCAGAGCGCGTAGATTACGCGCAGTTGGAGGGAGCGGCGTTGGGGGCCTTGCATGGACGCGCCTGGCAGGTTTCGAAGTAGCGAAGTATCCGCAAAAAAGCCCCGAATGTGAACGGGTTCGCCATCGGATATCGCCCCGCCGCACCGCCCCTCGGGCGGCGAACTCACTCTCCGTTCACGGATGGGCGCCAGCCCAGACGACATCGCCATCCACCGCGTAGAGCCGGCAATCGTGATGGAGCCTGTTGCACGCGTTCAGCGCATAGGCCAGCGGGTCGGCGCCGAGCGAGGCGGCGTCCCAGCCCCCGTCGGGCGAAACGGCAAAGGCACGCGGCCTGCGCATCGCAAGAAATTTCTCATACCCGGCGCGGCCACCCTCGTTCACATAGGGCACCGCCTTTTCGTCTTCGAGGACGGCGAATTGCGTGGGCGGCGGCTCCTTCGTCGGCCGCACCCAAACGATCTCGTTGTCGACCGCGTAAAGCTGGCAATTCCGGCCGCGCTGCTGACAGGCCTTCAACGCCTGAGCTCGTGGATCGAAGCCGCCCGAGTACGACGACGCGGAGCCTTGCCCAATAGCAAACGCGCGCGGCAGCGGCTTGGCCAGGAAACTCCTGTAGTAGTCACTGCCCTGATCGCCGAGATACGGCAACGCCTTCACGTCGTCGAGACTTGCGTAATGACTCGGAGGAGGAAGCGGGCCAGGCATGTACTGCGGATAAATCGGGCTGTTCGGAAGACCGATGCTCGCAAGAAAAGCATCGACCTTCGGCACCCAGATCGACAGCGCCGCGCCGGAGCCCAGCATGTTGTGCGAGTCCGTCTCGAATGGACCGTAGGCGACCAGTTCGGCACGGCCGCCGGCGGCGGTGTATTGCTTGTACATGCCGCGCCAGGTGGCGACGGGAAAGATGCGATCGTTGTCACCAAAAAACCAGATGGAGGGGATGCTGGTCTGAGCGCCAAGCTGACCGGCGGCGTCGATCAGACTTGAATCCTGACTGTCGCAATCCGACTCTCTCATGCCGCCGGCGAAGCTGATCAAGCCTCGCACGTTGGGCACCTTGAGCGCGCCTAGCGCGAGCGTGTTCCATCCACCGAAGCTCTGCCCCGCCACCACGATGCGTGAACCGTCGATACCGGGCTGCTGCCTCATGTAGTCGATGACGGCGCGGATGTCTCGCGCTGCGTCGAGACCGGTCATGACCTCATCGCAGCCGTACTTGCTTAGTGTCCCGCGGGAACCGGCGTAGCCGCGCATCATCGGCATGACGACGGCGTAGCCGCGCGACAGAAAATAGTAAGCAGAGAACGAGATGTGATAACGCGGTTGCTGTGCGGGCGGTTCGCTCGACGTCGACCCGTGGTTCATCACCGCAAGCGGGAAAGGGCCAGGACCGCTCGGCGTGAACACCGTCACCTGCAATGTGTCCGGCCGCTCGGGATCGCCCGGCACACTCAGCACGCGCTCGTTGAGCGGCGCTTCGGGTTCCCTCGACGCATCGGCCGCGTCGTCGGCGAATGCCGCGCGGGTCAGCGTCGAGAGCATCAGCGCCAGCACGAAAAACAGAATTCGCTGTGGTGTCCGTGTCATTTTCTTTCTATTTATCTTGAATAACGGAAACATATGCTTCCAATACCGAGGCAAAAAATTACCCGAAGCTTGCCCCACCTGCAATTCAATTCACCGAATTACTGGATTTACAACAAGTCGTAATGTTTCAAAATATTGTTGAAATAGGCGGGCGAGTTTCCGCGACCCGTCGTGGATTTGAGCTTCGTTCTCGATTCATGGCCGCGGCGCTCTTATCCATCCGCGCCATGGCAATTTTTGCGTTTGCGCTACCGTCGTGTATCACCACGCGAATCCGTATCCGACAAAAAGCTTCTGACGTAAACCTGAACGCAATCCAGATGAAAGTAGGTTTTTTCACGCAGATGAAGCTTCACGAATCGCTGCGGAGCGGTGGCGTCGATCTCAATGGTCAGTGCGTCCTGCCAAGCGCCGAACACCGGCCACGCCGCCTGGTCGGGAGCGAATACCGGCTGGTAGTCGACGCGATCGTTAGACAGCGATACCGCCAGCGAGCGCGCCCGGTCCGGCCCTGCGACCGAGTTGTGAACGACGATCCCTTCGATCCAATAGGCGCTATGCAGGTCGAATTCGATGGCCGGCGCCTCGTCGTGGAAACTTAGGCTGCCGGAAGGTTCGGCGAGGAACGGTTGAGGTTGAAATCCGTAGATACTGCTGACATGGTACGGCAGGCCTGTCGCGATATTGCGCAACCGGCATTCGGATCCGACCGTGACCACGCTAGTCAATGCCGTATCGGCCAGCGCCCGTCGTCCGAGCGACGATGCCGCGCGCAGTTTGTCGGCCGCGGTTGCGAGAAAAGAACCGGCGAGATGGATGCCGTCGTAAAAATGCTCGGCACGCGTTCTTCCAAAGAGGTCGGTCAAGCCGCTGTACAGATCGACATGCGCAATGTTCTGGCACCCGGTCGCGAGGACACCAAGCGTTTCATTGAGAATCCGCGCGGCGTGATTCCGCTACTCCACCGAGCCGACGGTTGGATGGCTTGCGATAAACAGCAGCTTTTCCGGTGGATTCGAAGGCACCGGCCCCAAGTGAAGCATATCGAGTCCCGCGAACATCTTGCTGCGGGAGATACCGACACCCAACAACCGGTCTTCTCCATCCCACACACAGGTATGACTATCGCCGACTGCAAGGATGCGCAGCGTTTGCGCGGCGGAGGAAGGCAGCATTTCAGTGGCGCTGGCCGCCTCGGTCAAGCGGCCGGTCTGATCCAATTCGACTGCTGAACCCACGGATTTCCTGCGCACTTTCTGAGCGATCGAAGACGGCTGTGTACCACTTTCAACAATCCATTACCACACGTGGAAAAAGACGCGCCAAAAAGAAAAGCCCCGACAAGTCGGGGCTTTTCTTTACATCAACTTCTGGAGGCGCGAGCCGGAGTCGAACCGGCCTAAACGGCTTTGCAGGCCGCTGCATAACCGCTTTGCTATCGCGCCGCAAGCGGACTGGAATCTAGCTGCAGATTCGCAGGTTTGTCTGGTGGGCCACCGGCACAACCGGTGAGGCTGAAACCTTCAGCCCATCAAACAAAAAGGGAAGCCTTGCTTCCCCTTATGTATGGAGCGGGAGACGAGGCTCGAACTCGCGACCTCAACCTTGGCAAGGTTGCGCTCTACCAACTGAGCTACTCCCGCATTGAACTGCTTCACAACGCGCTGCATTTCTCACTTCGCCAAACAACGCATTGCTTCAAAAATTTGGAGCGGGAGACGAGGCTCGAACTCGCGACCTCAACCTTGGCAAGGTTGCGCTCTACCAACTGAGCTACTCCCGCTTTGTGCTGCTATTGCCGTGCTACTACATCAATACTGCCTGTAACTGCTCTGCTACTTCCGTTGCTGCCTCGAACTGCGTGCATCGGAGAAACGAGATTATGGAGAATCGACTGAAACGTGTCAACCCCTTTTGCGAATGTCTTTTACTGAACAGATTTCACTCATGCCGCCCCGCCGCGTTCGCGGATCTGAGGCCACGCGAGCTTCATGTAATAGAGCATCGACCAGATGGTCAGGAACGCGGCAAGATAGATCAGCCACAGGCCCCACACGCGCGTATCGACCACCACGCCACCACCGAACGGCAACGGGCCGTAGAACAGCAGCATGGGAATCGCGACCATCTGACACACGGTTTTGAACTTGCCGAGCGAGTTCACCGCCACGCTCTTCGACGCGCCGATCTGCGCCATCCACTCGCGCAGCGCCGAAATCGCGATCTCGCGCCCGACGATCACCAGCGCAATCGCCGAATCGATCCGCGTGAGTTGCACCAGCACCAGCAGCGCCGCGGTCACCATCAGCTTGTCGGCGACCGGATCGAGAAACGCACCGAACGCCGAGGTCTGATTCCACTTGCGCGCCAGGAAGCCGTCGAACCAATCGGTCAGCGCGGCCAGAATGAAGATCGTCGCGGCCGCCAGATTGCGGTGCGCGGGGCTCATCATCATGTCGGGCAAATAGAACACACCGACGACGAGCGGAATCAGGACGATCCGCAGCCAGGTCAGGAAAATCGGGAAATTAAACGGCATGGGCAGGCGCAGCGTCGGGCAAGGGAGATGCAATTGTGCCGTGTCACAAGGCCTGCCACAAGCAAAGCGGCGCACGGGCCATGGCACGGCGCGCCGCCTGGGCGCTGGGTCGCAGCCGGTGAGCGGGCTTGGCCGCGCTACCGTCATCAATGCAATCAGTGCAATTGCCGATAGATCTGCTCGGCGAGCGCCTGCGAAATCCCTTCGACGCTCGCCAGATCCTCGACGCTCGCCGCGACCACGCCACGCAGTCCGCCAAAGCGCGCGAGCAACCGTTGACGCCGCTTCGCGCCGACCCCTTCGAGTTCTTCGAGCCGCGAGGTCTGGCGAGTTTTGGCGCGCTTCGCGCGCATGCCGGTGATCGCGAAACGGTGCGCTTCGTCGCGAATCTGCGCGACCAGCATCAGCGCGGCGCTTTCCTTGCCAAGTTCGAGCGGCGCGCGGTCGTCGGCGAAAATCAGCGTTTCGAGGCCGACCTTGCGTCCTTCGCCCTTCGCGACGCCGACCAGCATGCCGATGTCCAGGCCCAGCTCGGAGAACACCTGGCGCGCGATTTCAACCTGACCCTTGCCGCCGTCGATCAGCACGATGGTCGGCAGAATGCCGCCCGTGGGCGCTGGTTCGGAGGTTTCGGACGCGAGCGTGGGCCCGGTCGTTTCCGGCGCGAGTGCCGGGTCGGAGACCGGCCCAGAGGCAACGCCGTTGGCCGTATCGACCGGCAAATCGACGGCCTCGTCGGTGGCATTGGCGGCGTCGCTCGACGTGTCGCTCGCTACATCATTCGCGACATCACCCGCAGCA
This sequence comes from Paraburkholderia bryophila, assembly GCF_013409255.1. Lineage (NCBI taxonomy): Bacteria > Pseudomonadati > Pseudomonadota > Betaproteobacteria > Burkholderiales > Burkholderiaceae > Paraburkholderia > Paraburkholderia bryophila. The sequence continues at coordinate 4,057,322 of NZ_JACCAS010000001.1, read as the reverse complement.
GCGCTCTCGCCGGCATTCGCGGCGGCTTGCGCGACCATCTTCTCGTAGCGGCGCGTGAGCACCTGGCGCATGGCCGCGTAGTCGTCGCCGGGGGTGATGCCGGTAATGTTGTAGCGGCGGTACTCGGACGACTGCATCTTGTGATGGTGATACACCACACACGATGCCTGCGTCGCCTCGCCCATCGTATGGCTGATGTCGAAGCATTCGATCCGCAGATGCGCGAGATCGTCGCACTCCATGCCGAGCGTGTCGGTCAGCGCGCGTGTGCGAGCCTGCTGCGAGCCTTGTTCGGAGAGCAGGCGCGCCAGCGCGAGCCGCGCGTTCTGCTCGGCCATTGCGAGCCACGCGCGTCGCTGGCCTTGCGGCTGACGCAGCACGGTGACCTTGTGGCCGGCCTGCTCGATCAGCACGTCGACCAGTTCGCGGTTGGCCGGCGCGTGGCTGACCACCAGCACCGGCGGCACGCGATTGCCGAGGTAATGCTGGGCGATGAACGCCTCGAGGACCTCGGCTTCGATCCCGCCGGACGCGCGGCCTTTGCGCGGTTTCGCGGGTTGTGCTTCGGCGTCAGAGCCGGCGTTCTGGGCGTCGTTGTCTTGTTCGGCGTCGGCGTCGGCGTCTAACGCCGCCTCATCATCGTCTTCCACCGACAGCGCTGCCGCGATCGCGAGCGCATCGCCATCCACGTCGGACGCTTCCGTCTCGCCGCTCACGTTGTCCGCTGCGTCCGAGACAGCGACGCTCATTGCCACGCCCGCCAGCACCGCAACGCCCTCAGCGCCTTCTTCGAGGCCGCCCTCATCCACCGTCAACGCGCTTTCCACATGCGCCGGGAAATACGCCTTGTCGCCGAGATGCCGGCCGCCACGCACCATCGCGAGATTCACGCAGACCCGGCCGCCCAGCGCGACCACCGCGAGAATATCCACGTCGCTATCGCTGCCGACTTCGATCGCCTGCTGATGCAACACCGTCGACAGCGAACTCATCTGGTTGCGCACCGCCGCGGCCTGCTCGAACTTCAGCTCGCTCGCGAACGCATGCATCTTGCCCTCGAGCTCGTTCATCACTTCGCCCTGACGACCGAGCAGAAAGCGCGACGCGTTGGCGACGTCGTGCGCATAGTCTTCTTCGCTGATCGCCGCGACGCACGGCGCGGTGCAACGGCCGATCTGATGCAGCAGGCACGGCCGCGTGCGGTTGTTGAACACCGAGTCTTCGCAGGTGCGCAACTGGAACACGCGCTGCAGGATCTGAATGCTCTCGCGCACCGCCCACGCACTCGGAAACGGCCCGAAGTACTGGTTCTTGCGATCCACCGAGCCACGGTAGTACGCCATGCGCGGAAATTTGTGACCGGTCAGCTTGAGGTACGGATACGACTTGTCGTCGCGAAACAGAATGTTGTAGCGCGGCGCGAGCGCCTTGATCAGGTTGTTCTCGAGCAGCAGCGCCTCGGCCTCGGAACGCGTGACTGTCGTTTCGATCCGCGCGATGCGCGTCACCATCATCGCGATGCGCGGCGACAGCAGCGTCTTCGTGAAGTAGCTCGACACGCGCTTCTTGAGATCGCGCGCCTTGCCCACGTAAAGCACCGCGCCGTGCGTATCGTAATAGCGATACACGCCGGGCAGATGCGGCAGTTGGGCGAGCACTTTTTTCGGCTCGAAGACGTCGGTTGCTTCAGGTTCGGTCATGCAGAATCGGTTGGGTGGGACTGTCTCGCGGGGCCTCGCCTCGCGCCGTGCGCCGGAGCAAAACCGGTGTGCGCAGTCGTGGACGGGTGCTTTAGAATCGCCAGTTTAGAGCATTCCACGCCCGTTCGAACCGGCTGCCGCGAATCCGGTAGCGCGGCGGAAATGCGCCGGGGCGTTGTCTGGCGGCGCCTCGGCAACTCGCCGGTGCAATACTCGGCAAAGCGCCGGGGAACGCGCCACGGCAAAGCGCCAAGTAACGCGCCAAGGCAATTCACCGCAAGCCGCGTCTGCATGCGCCGCGACGTCACCCCACCCTTTTTTGCATCCGCAACCCAGGCCACCATGTCCACCGCTGCGCGCTCTTCCGGACCCGTCGAAGCCCCTTCCACCGCGATCGCCTGCGACATCTTCTGCGCGGTCATCGACAATTTCGGCGACATCGGCGTGTGCTGGCGTCTTGCGCGTCAGCTCGCGAGCGAGCACGGCTGGCAGGTGCGCGTATTCGTCGACGATCTGCATGCGTTCCAGAAACTGTGCCCGTCGCTGGCGCTGGACCGCGCTCGCCAGACGATCGGCGGCATCGTCGTCGAACATTGGCATCAGCCGGCGCATGCGGGTGACACGCTCGACGTCGCCGACGTCGTGATAGAAGCCTTCGCCTGCGAACTGCCGCCGGTCTACGTCGCCGCGATGGCGCGGCGCGAACGCGCGCCGGTATGGTTCAACCTGGAATATCTGAGCGCCGAAGACTGGGTCGCGGATTTTCATTTGCGGCCGTCGCCGCATCCGCGCCATCCGCTGACCAAGACGTTCTTCTTCCCCGGACTCGGACCCGGCACCGGCGGCGTGCTGAAAGAACGGCATCTCGACGCCGCGCGCGCGGCCTTCGAAACCTCGCAGGCGGCACGCGCCGCATGGTGGCAACAGACCGTCGGCCGCGCGCCGCCCTCCGCCGCGGCCACGGTCGTCTCGCTGTTCGCGTACGAAAACCCGGCCGTCGACGGCCTGCTCGAACAATGGCGCGACAACGCCGAGCCGGTTGTGCTGCTGGTGCCGGAAGGCCGCGTCTCGGGCGCGGTCGCACGCTTTTTCGGGCTGCCCGAATTCGCCGCCGGCAAGCACGCCGAACGCGGCAACCTCAGCGCACACGCGCTCGCGTTCACCAGCCAGCCGGGCTACGACGCGCTGCTCTGGGCGAGCGACATCAATTTCGTGCGTGGCGAAGATTCGTTCGTACGGGCCCAATGGGCGGCCAAACCGTTCGTCTGGCATATCTACCCGCAAGCCGACGACGCCCATTTGCCCAAGCTCGACGCCGCGCTCGCCCACTACGCCCGCACGCTGCCCGCCGACGCCCGCGACGCGCTGGCGCGCTTCTGGCACGCGTGGAACGGCGCGGGACAGCCGGACTGGGCGGCGTTCCGGCGCCACCTCCCGGCGCTGAAGCAGCGCGCGGCCGACTGGGCGGTCGAACTGGCCGAAGTAGGCGACCTCGCTGGAAATCTGGCCTTGTTCGCAAAAACTCAGTTAAAATGAGCGGTTATCCAACGGCCGACGACGCAAGCGCGGCCCGATCGCAGCAAAGCAGGTTGCAAGGTAGGTTGCGAATCGGCGCCACTCGTGTACACGCCCGCACAGGGTAAAAGCAAGGTAACGGACGCAAGCATATCGAGGCGGCAGATCATGCAGCCTCCCGCGAATCCTCGCGGCATACTGGCCACGCTTCATGCACTAGCTTCCCGCCGTACCGCTCCCATGCGGCGCGGCACGCAGTGAGAGAAGCGCCGAAGCCGCTTGCGCCGTATGCCGTTGAGCACTAGTTGAAGCTACTCATTTCGTACAGGACAGTTTTATGAAGACCGCACAGGAACTCCGCACCGGCAACGTCGTGATGATCGGCGCAGACGCAATGGTTGTGCAGAAGGCCGAATACAACAAATCGGGCCGCAACTCCGCCGTCGTCAAGATGAAGTTCAAGAACCTGCTGACCGGCGCAGGCATGGAAAGCGTGTACAAGGCCGACGACAAGTTCGACGTCGTCGTGCTGGAACGCAAGGAAGTCACCTACTCGTACTTCGCTGACCCGATGTACGTGTTCATGGACGCCGACTACAACCAGTTCGAAGTCGAAGGCGAAATGATGGGCGACGCCCTCCATTACCTCGAAGACGGCATGGCTTGCGAAGTCGTGTTCTACAACGAGAAGGCGATCTCGGTCGAACTGCCGACTACGCTGGTTCGCGAAATCATCTACACGGAACCGGCCGTCAAGGGCGACACGTCGTCGGGCAAGGTGTTGAAGAACGCCAAGCTGACCACGGGTTTCGAACTGCAAGTGCCGCTCTTCTGCAGCATCGGCGACAAGATCGAAATCGACACGCGTACGCACGAATACCGCAGCCGCGCGTAAGCGCCTGGCCGCCCGTTTGAGTCGCGCGCCGGCGCCCTGCCGGCGTCGTGGAGCAAATGGCAAAAACGACCCGACCGCGCAAGCGATCGGGTCGTTTTTTATTGTGCGGCAACCTGAAGCTCTCCGTTTCCAAATCGCTCCCGCACGAACGATGCGATACGTTGTGCCAGCAGCGCGTGCGTCGCGGTCGTCGGATGCAGCGCGTCCCAGAACAGGAAGCGCGCCGGGTCGTCACAGATCGCGCGTGGGATCTGCGCGCTCAGGTAAGTGAGTGCGGACGGATTCGGAATGTCGAGGCACGAGTGCGTCGTATCGTCGAGTCCGTATTGTTCGGGATGGCGCAGCAAGTCGTCGAAGATCGCATTGGCATCGAATATCTCGAGCTGAAGCGTCGCGCCGTATCGCAGGCGCAACGCCGCTGCCACCTCGACCAGCCTCCGGTTGTAATCCTGAACCTCGGCGGCCACCCGCACTGCGTCGCCACGCGCGACGACGACCGGCGCACGGGATACGTCAGGGAGTGTGACGAGCAAGATGCGCCTCGCATCGGCCGCGGCGAGCTGCTCCAGGCTGTCGCGCATGGCATTCGCCGCCTGTTCGGGCGTGCGGCCGTAACTGACCAGATCGTTGCCGCCGGCGAGCACCGCGAACAGTGTGTTACCCGGTCGATAGTCCGGCGCGAACTTCATATAGTCGCGCCATGACTCGACCTGCTGCACGAGGCCGGGCACGACGAAGTGCTGATTGGTCGCGGCCCCTCCGGCTGACCAGTTATACATCGGCAGGTGCAACACGCCGGCCAGATACTCGGGCCAGACGGGCCCGTTGCTGAAACGTCCCGCATGCCAGCTTGCGCGATTCGGCAGCGTCCACTGGCTTGCATTGAAGGTGTTTTGCGTATCCGACAGGCTGTCGCCGAATACGATCAGCTTGTTGATGCGCGGCTCCTGCCACGCGCTGTCGATACTCCAGATCGTGAAGTTGAACGACAACGTGTTGTTGGCCGCCACCGCCTGCGTGAGTTCCGCCCGGATACCCCGCGCGTTTAGCGTCTTACGGCACACGTCGTTGAGGGTGTCTTGCGTCCTTACGCTGTAGAACATGTTCTTCCATTGCGTCACGCCGTCCGCCCGCCAGAAACCAGGCACCCGATACCAGTCACCGCCGCTCGGATCGAGCGCCCATTCATAGCTCGCGTTGGGCTCGAGCGGATCTGCGCTGCTGCGATACCAGCAGCGCAGATAGGTGTACGTGTCGTTGCCCCGGCGTAAGGCCGACGGGGACTCAACCGGCATGGCGCGCGACTGCGGGACGGGCACAGCAAGGGGACCGGACGGCGATAGCGTCATGTCGCCGGTAGGCGTCGGGAAAGAGACCGGCTCGGCCGCGGCGTTTGCGCCGGCGGCCGCGAACGGCAGTGCGGCACACACGGCCGTGTTGGTGATCCGGCGACCCAGCGATGCGACACATTGGCAAATCATGGACTGCTCCTTCGGTTGTGGCGGATAAATCGATTCAAAGCAACGCGTAGCGGCACGCGCCATTCGTTGCGAAGAGACCGTCAGTCGCGGGACGTCGCCCGGATCACCCGCCATGAAGAAAAATTAGCCTTGCCATGGCGGCTGAATTTAGGCGCTTTTTCTTTTTTGCGCCGCCGTGTATGGTTAGGAAAACTTTACCGGCAGCCTGTCTAAAATTGCCTGGTCGAGACGCGAATTGACTCAGCTTGCATCCGACAAATCCTTGATAAAGCTGAGCAAACGCCTTTGGCACAGTCCCTGCTTATCTTCGAGAGAGGCCAGTACGACTTTATTTTCTTCAACTCCGGAGAGGCGACATGAATAACGACATCGCTGAAGGCAAGTGGAAGCAGATGCTGGGCAAAGCCAAGACCGCATGGGGCGAATTGACGGACGACGAATTGACCAAGGCCGAAGGCCGTGCCGACAAACTCGCCGGGCTGATCCAGGAACGTTACGGCAAGACGCGTGAACAGGCGGAATTGGAAGTGCGCCGTTTCTTCGACAGTAATCGGCATTTTTGACAGGCCGAGTGAAGGAAGTACAGGCGGTCTATCGACGCGCATCCGCGTCGAAACAGGCCGGCTCAGATCAAACCAAGGACCAGAACTACGTGAGTCGAATGTGAGTGGAATCGCCGCCCCATTCGACCGGCAGTACCGGCCAGCTATCGCGCCCATGCTGCGCGCCCGTATCCCGGCGCGATGCATCGGTATTCCATCCATTTAAAAATTGCGCTCGCCATGCCACACGCCCTGATTGTTGAAGACGATCCCAATAGCCTGTCAGGCCTGTCCGCCATCCTCGCGGCCGACGGCTTTTCCGTCGACACCGCGACCACCATCGCCGAAGCGCGGGCGGCGTTGACACGCTTCATTCCCGATGTCGTGCTGGTCGACCTGAATCTGCCGGACGGCAGCGGGCTCGACGTGTTGCAGCATCTGCCCGCGCATCCGCCCGGCGGCGCGTTGCCGGTGATCGTGATGACCGGCAACGCGACGGTGGAAAGCGCGATCGAAGGTTTGCGGCACGGCATCTGGGACTATCTGCTCAAGCCGGTCAACATTCCGCGCTTGCGCAGCCTGCTGGCGCGGATTCCGCGGCCCTACGAGTTGACCGAAGAGGTCCAGACGCTGCGCGCTTCGCTGCGGCAGCTCGGCCGTTTCGGCGCGATGCTCGGTCGCAGCGGGGCGATCCAGCACGTGTACGACACGATCGAACATATCGCCCCGACCGAGGCCGCTGTGCTGATTTCCGGCGAAGCCGGCACCGGCAAGCAGGTCGCGGCGCGCACGATGCACGACATGAGCCGGCGCCGCAAAGGCCCGTTCATCACGTTCGATTGCCGGACCGCGGCCAGCGCGGCGGCGCATCGCTCGCTGGATAGCGTGTTGTTCGGTCATGAGCGCGGTGCATTCAACGGCGCGGAGCAGCGGGAGCCGGGCCTGTTCGAACAGGCGAGCGGCGGCACGCTGTTCATCGACGAAATTGCTGAATTGCCGCGCGCCCAGCAGGAAGCGCTGCTGCGCGCGCTCGACTCGCAGACCTTCATGCGGGTCGGCGGTACGCATCAGGTCGTGACGGATTTCCGGCTGATCGCCTCGACGCGCAAAGCGCCGCGCGCAGCGGTGGCCGACGGCAGCCTGCACGAAGACCTGGCGCTGCGTCTCGAAGCCGCGGCCGTCACCCTGCCGCCGCTGCGGGAGCGCGGCGAAGATCCGGCGCTGATCGCTCAGGCGATCGTCGACGAACTGAACCACGAAGCGGCCGCACGCGGGACGGCGGAAGCCGCCAAGCAGGTCGGGCCGAACTTCATCCGCGAATGTCTCGCGTACGAATGGCCGGGCAACGTGCGTGAGTTGCAGGAACGGGCGCGGCGCGCGTATCACGCGTCGGGCGACGTGGTGGAATCGCTGCGCGCCGACGAAGCCGGCTCGGCCAATGGCCGCGATCTGAACGGCAGCCGCGTGCAGGTGACCGTCGGCACACCGCTCGCGGACGTCGAGGAAATGCTGATTCGCGCGACACTCGATGCGGTCGGCGGGACGCGGCACCGTGCGGCGTCGCTGCTGGGGATCAGTCCGAAGACGCTGTACAACAAGTTGCAGCGGATGCGGTTGAATTGAGGTTTGGGTTGGGCGACGCGCGAGGCGGTCGTTGCCTGCTGCGCGTTTCACGTTTCAGGCCGCCGAGGTTCATGAAAAAACGGCGCCTTCAATTGAAGGCGCCGCAGACTGCTGACCAACCCCACGTTTTTCGGAGCGTGGGGTTTTGTTTTTCAGGCAAAGCAAATCTGGCAGTGAAGCACGACGTGGCGGTTGAAACGGGCCAGAAGTGCAGCGATGAGCCACTGCAGGCGATTGCCGGGCCGCTGGCGCACGCATAAACACGCCCGCAGGCGTGCCACCAGCAGCGCGATCTTCTTGATGTTCTGCGCCGCAGCGCCGAGCAGGCACTGCTCGGCCACCTTGCGCAGCCCGCGCATCCTCGCGTAGCGATGCCCATGCAGCTGCTTGGCATCCGCGAAGCTGCGCTCCACCGTTTCCTTGCGCCGTTTGTAGATCGCCTTGCCCCAGTCGGTCAGGCGACGCGCATCGACGCGCTCCTTCGCGCGCTCCCATACGTGCCGGATGACCACCTTCACATGGTTTGCGCTCGTCGTGCATTGGCCGCGCGCCTCACAGGTGCCGCAGCGCGACGGATCGGACCTGAACTCCTGATAGCCCGCGCGGTTTGTCGTGCTGTAGCGCAGTACCTGCCCGCGTGGGCACGTGTATTCCTCGCGATACCGGCTGTATCTGAACTCGCGTTTGTAGAAGAACCCGGGCTTGTGATTCGGCGTGCGGTAGCCCATCACGCCCTCAATGCCGCGATCCTCCAGCCCCTGGCAGATTGCCGGCGTGAAGTAGCCCGCATCCAGCCCCACCGCCTGCACCTGGAAGCCAAAGCGTTCGCGCTGCCGGTCCAGCCGCGCCAGATACGGCTGGCTGTCGTGCACCGAGGCGGGTGTCACATGCGTGTCGGTGACGATTGAATAGCGCGCATCGACCGTGCGGTGATCCAGGTAGAAGAAGCCCGTGGGCTTGTCGTCGCGCACCATGTAGCCGCTGTCCGGGTCGGTGCGGCTGACCTTCGTTTCCTTGCGCTCCGGTGTGGCAGCCGACCTCGAGCCCTCATCGTCGTCGGGGCCTTTGCGTTCGTCGCGCCGCAGCGGCTTCTTATCGTGCGCTGCCCGGTCCGCATCGACCGCAGCGTCCAGCGCCGCCAGATAAGCCGAAGGCGCCTGTTCGAGCTGCACCAGATCAAACTTGCGCTTGTTGGCGTTCGCCTTCAGGTGGGTGCTGTCGGTGTAGAGCACCCGTCCCTCGACCATGCCGCGCCCGATCGCCTGCTGCACGATTGCGTCGAAGATCTCCTGGTAGACCGTCGTGTCGGTGAAGCGCCGTCGCCGGTTCTGCGAGAACGTCGAGGCGTCAGGCACCCGGTCCGTGAGCCGAAAGCGTGCAAACCACCGGTAGGCCACGTTGACCTGCACCTCGCGCATGAGCTGGCGCTCACTGCGTACCCCGAACAGGTAGCCGATGAACAGCAATTTGAACATCACCACCGGATCGAGCGCTGGGCGCCCGTTGTCCGCGCAATACAGGTGCGCCACCTTCTCACGGATGAATTCGAAATCCACCGCCGCGTCGATCTGGCGCAGCAGGTGGTCCTTCGGCACGAGTTCCTCGAGCGTCACCATCTCGAGTTCGTGCTGCATGGGCGTCGGTGTCTTCAGCATGCCCCAATTAAACGACAAAGCCCGACGCAAGGCCAGGCTTTGGGGGTACTTTGTCAGCAGTCTGCGGCGCCTTCAATTGAAGGCGCCGTTTTCTTTATCGCGCTGCTAATGCTCAGGCAGTCGATGCCCCGCGCGAACCGACCTCAAGCCGATCCGGCAAACGCACTGCGCAACAACGCCTGCGCTTGCAGATACTGCGGCTCGGCGACCAGCTTGCTCCACTTCAGCGCCTTGCCGCGCGGCCGCATGCGCTTCAGGCGCTGCTGCGATTCCTTCGCCGGCGTGAAGCGCAGCGCGTCCAGCACCTTCTCCGCTTCATCGGGCTGATTGCAGATCAGCACCATGTCGCAACCGGCCTGCAATGCGGCCGTGGCGCCTTCGGTCAGCGTGCCGCCCTGGCGCGCGGCTTCCATCGACAGATCGTCGCTGAAAATCGCGCCCTCGAAGCGCAGCTTGTTACGCAGAATATCCTGCAGCCACACGCGAGAAAACCCCGCCGGCTTTGAATCGACCTGCGGATACACCACGTGCGCGGGCAGCACCGATCCCAGCGACAAATCGAGCCAGTCGTACGGCGCCACGTCGTCGCGCAGGATGTCTTCGAGCGAACGGTCGTCGACCGGCATCGCGACGTGCGAATCCGCTTGCGCGAAACCGTGCCCCGGAAAATGCTTGCCGCAATTGCTCATGCCGGCGAGCGCGAGGCCGTGGTTGAGGCTCTTGGCCAGCAGCGTCACCACGCGCGGATCGCGATGAAACGAGCGATCGCCGATCACCTGCGACTGCCCGTAGTTCAGATCGAGCACGGGCGTGAAGCTCATGTCGATGTCGCACGCACGCAGCTCCGCCGCGAGGATATAACCGACTGCGGTCGTGACCTTGGTGGCATGCAGCACGTCGCTGTCCCACAACGTGCCGAGCTTGCCCATCGACGGCAATACGGTGAAGCCGTCGGTGCGAAAGCGCTGGACGCGGCCGCCTTCGTGGTCGACGGCGATCAGCAGATCCGGGCTCACGTCGCGGATCGCGGCGGTCAGCGCGAGCAACTGCGCGCGGCTCTCGTAGTGGCGCGCGAACAGGATCACGCCACCTGTCATCGGATGGGCAAGGCGGCGCTTGTCGTCGTCGTTCAGCGTTTTGCCGACCACGTCGAGCATCACCGGTCCGGGAGTGGTTTTCATCGAATTCCGCTAGAAAAAAGCTTGAGACAAAGAGAGACGCGGCCCATGCAGGCCGCGTTCAAAGTAATTTTTATTCGTCGGTGGCGGGAGCGTGCGGAGCGTCCGGCGTTGGGGTCGACGGGGGCGGTTGGGTTTGAGTTGGCGGTTGGGTTTGAGTTGGCGGTTGGGTTTGAGTTGGCGGTTGCGGTTGCGTCTGCACTTGCGTTTGAGCAGCCGGTGCCGCTTGCGTTTCCGTTTGCATCGTCCCGCTCTCCTGCCCGGTTTCCGCAATCACGAACGACACCGCGTAATCCCGCTCGTCGCTGATCGTCACGCGCGCCGTGATGCCGCGCGCGTCGAGCCATTCGGCCAGCTCGCCGGAGGCCACCACCATCGGCTCGCCGCTCGGCTTGTTGAGCGTTTGCAGCGCACGCCAGGTCATCGGCCAACGCATACCCAGGCCAATCGCTTTCGAGAACGCTTCTTTCGCCGAGAACCGCGTGGCGAGAAACGCGAGACCGCGCGCCGCCGACCGGGCCTGACGCGCGTGATAAACGCGCAGTTCGTCCGGCCCCAGCACCTTCTCGGCAAAGCGGCCGTTGGTGCGCGTCATGACCGCAGCCACGCGGCTAACCTGAACGATATCCGTGCCGATGCCGTAGATCGTCATGTGCGGTGCCGTCGCCGAATCTGCCGCATTACGCGCGCGCGCCGAGACGCGCGGCGACCATGATCGCCTTCATCTCGCGCACCGCGTTGTCCCAGCCGGCGAAGATCGCATGCGCCACGATCGAGTGGCCGATATTCAATTCGTCGATGCCTTCGATCGCCGCGATCTGTTGCACGTTCGTGTAGTGCAGGCCGTGGCCCGCGTTCACCTTGATGCCGAGCGTCGCGCCGAATTCCACCGCGCGAACCACGCGCTCGAATTCGCGCTGCTGTTCGGCGGGATCGTGCGCTTCCGCGTAACGGCCGGTGTGCAGTTCGATCACCGGCGCGCCGGCTTCGTGCGCCGCGCGAATCTGCGTTTCGTCCGGGTCGATGAAGAGCGACACCCGCGAGTTCACTTCCGCGAGCTGCTTGCACGCGGCACGCACCGCTTCGAACTGGCCGGCGACGTCGAGGCCGCCTTCCGTGGTCAGTTCCTCGCGCTTTTCGGGCACGAGGCAGGTGTCGTGCGGCTGCACTTCACAGGCGATGTCGAGCATCTCCTGGGTGACCGCGCATTCGAGGTTCATGCGCGTTTTCAGCAGCGGACGCAGCTTGCGCACGTCGGCGTCGACGATATGGCGGCGGTCTTCACGCAGATGCAGCGTGATGACGTCGGCGCCCGCCTCTTCGGCCATCAACGCGGCACGGATCGGATCGGGATAGGACGTGCCGCGCGCGTTGCGCAGCGTGGCGACGTGATCGATATTCACGCCCAGGTCAATGACGTTCGGCGACGTAAGAAAGAAGCTCATAAGTTCTGCAAGTCGATCAGGATCTGGCGCGTCGCGAGCGGCGTGCCGCCAAGGTAAGTGTTGAGCAGAAAGCGCATCAGCGTTTTGCTTTGCGCCACGGTCTGCGCACGATGGTAATCGTCCTGCTCCATGTCGAGCAAGGTCTGCCCTGAAACCACGGGCCACTGCGCGGGCAGATCGTCGGAGGCTTCGCGCACGCCGCGCTCCGGATCGAACACGTAGCGGCCTTCGGCCACCACGGCTTTACGCGCGACGGTGCGATTCAGCGCCATCGCGTAACCGGTTTCGCGCAGCAGCACGCGCTCGAACGAACGCAGCACCTGCACGGGCGGTTCGTCGTGCGCGAGACGCGTCATGGTGACAACGTAGTGATGGAACAGTTGCGGATGCGGGTCTTCGCGCGCGCAGAACTTGACCAGCAGTTCGTTGACGTAGAAGCCGCACAGCAGCGCGCCGCCGCACAACGGCAACATGCCGCCGACCCACTCGGCGCCGGTCAGCGTGCGCACTTCGGATTTGCCGGACCACGACAGCGCGAGCGGCTGAAACGTCTGCAAGACGCCGCGCAACGCCGAGTGCGGACGCTTCGCGCCCTTCGCGACCAGCGCGAGACGGCCGTGATCGCGCGACAGCACGTCGATGATCAGACTGGTCTCGCTGTACGGATAGCTATGTAGAACGAAGGCGGGTTGTTCCGAGATCCGGTAGTCGGATGCGGAGGTGCGCGGCGCACGGCGCGCCGGCGAAGAGCTCGCCGCCTTGTGCGGTTCGCCCTCGCTGCCCTGGCTGCTTTTACTGGAAGATTTTCTGGTGCTACGCGCGGGCCTCGCGGGCTCGCGTGCGGGTGCGGCCGGCTCCGAATCGTCCGGCTCGCCCGCGGAATTCAGCGTCATCCACGCGTCATTCGTACCCATACGCGCGAAGTCCGGCTTCGTTGTCGGCCCAGCCGCTCTTCACCTTGATGAAGGTTTCCAGATACACCGGGCCGTCGAACAACCGTTCCATGTCGAGGCGCGCTTCGGTGCTGATCTGCTTCAGCTTCGCGCCCTTCTGGCCGATGATCATGGCCTTGTGCGTATCGCGGTCGACCATGATGGTCGCGAAGATGCGGCGCAGACGGCCTTCGGTTTCAAACTTCTCGATCAGCACGGTGCTGGTGTACGGCAACTCGTCGCCGGTCCAGCGGAACACTTTTTCACGCAGGATTTCGGCCGCGAGGAAGCGCTCGCTGCGATCGGTCAGGTCGTCTTCGCCATAGATCGGCTGGCCTTCCGGCAGGAACGGTTTGACCGTCGCCATCAGACGCTTGACGTCGTCGACGTGCTTGGCCGACAGCGGCACGATCTCGGCGAACTTGTGCAGCGCGCTGATCTCCTGCATGAACGGGAACAGCGAGGCTTTATCGGACACGCGATCGAGCTTGTTCGCGATCAGCAGCGTCGGCACCGACGGCGGGATCAGGTCGAGCACCTTCTGGTCGTCGGGACCGAAACGGCCGGCTTCGATCACGAACAGGATCGCATCCACCGAGGTCAGCGTGGACGTCACCGCGCGATTCAGCGAACGGTTCAGGGCGCCGCTGTGCTTGGTCTGGAAACCGGGCGTGTCGACGAAAATGTACTGCGCATCGTCCAGCGTATGAATGCCTGTGATGCGATGGCGCGTGGTCTGCGCCTTGCGTGACGTGATACTGACTTTCTGGCCGACCAGCGCGTTCATCAGCGTGGATTTACCGACGTTCGGACGGCCGACGATCGCGACCATGCCGCAACGAAAACCAGTGGGTGTGGGAGCGTTCATATTCAGGCTACGGCTAGTTCAGATCGGCGCGCGGGATCGGCGCGCCGACGGCAATCAATGGCCCGCATCGGCGACGCGGGTATGCACCGCGTCGGCTACGCCGGGTTCGTGTTCGGTAGATGCCGGTGCGCTCGGAGTGGCGGCGGCTGCACCGGGTGTAGCTGAGTGGGCCGGGGCTTGGGCTTTATCCGCCCGTTCCGCTTTATCCGCTTTGTCGGCTTTGTCGGCGCGTTCAGTCCGGTCCTGCCCGCTGTATTCGACGTGCGAGGCACGAATCACTGCGAGAGGCGCGGCCGCAACGGTCGACGCTGCCCGTTCCGCGGCGGATTCCGCTGCGAACGCCGCACGAATCTCGCCTCGACCGAGGCCGCGTTCACTCTTACGGTCCGGACTGCGCAAATCCAGCGCGGCCTGCACGCCGGTCACGCCAGGCACGATCTCCGGCTCAGCGTTCTTTGCCGCGCGAGCGCTCTTCGAGCGCTTCGGCTTGGCGACCACAGCCGGCGCCGCGGCCATCACTTCGTCAAGCGCCTTCTTGGCCGCCGCCTGCTCGGCCGCGCGGCGGCTCGCGCCGGAACCGGACACCTTCACGTCCAGCTTGGGCACCGTACATTCGACTTCGAATTGCTGATTGTGCGCCGCACCATGCGTTGCGACCACCGTGTAGGTGGGCAGTGCGATCTTGTGACCTTGCAGGTACTCCTGCAGCAGCGTTTTGGAATCTTTGCCGAGCGTGCGCGGGTCGATGTGATCCAGAATCGGCACGTAAAGGCGCTTGATGACCGTCTGGGCGGCGTCAAAGCCACCGTCGAGGAACACCGCCCCCAGCACTGCTTCGAGCGTGTCAGCGAGGATCGAGGGCCGGCGGAAGCCGCCGCTGCGCAACTCGCCTTCGCCCAGCCGGAGGCCTTCGGAGATATTCAGGGCCTGAGCAATTTCGTAAAGCGACTGCTGTTTGACCAGATTGGCACGAACGCGCGACAGATCGCCTTCGTCCAATTTGCTGAAACGTTGGAACAAAAGCGCAGCCACCGCGCAATTTAGGACGGAATCGCCGAGAAACTCGAGCCGTTCGTTATGCGTGGAGCTATGACTGCGGTGCGTTAAAGCCTGGCGCAACAATTCCGCATTGCGAAATTCGTAGCGCAGACGGCTTTCCAACGGAGATAGGGGCATGGGCAGAGTATAACGCGGGCGCCAGACCCGGCGAAAACGCGGGGCGGCCTGCGGAAAAAGCGTGGTGAAGCGACGTTACCGCGTGTTCTTAAAGTAGCGTGATAACACGCCGCGACTAACCTGACCTCAGTGGGGTCACGCGCGCGGCGTGCTGTGCAATCGCTGCAGGCGAACTCAGTGGAATGAGCCGATGCGTTTCAGATTGCTGAAATTCATCCAGATGAAAAACGCGCGGCCGACGACATTCTTGTCCGGCGCAAAACCCCAGTACCGGCTGTCCGCGCTGTTGTCGCGGTTGTCGCCCATCATGAAGTAATTACCTGGCGGCACCTTGCAGATCACGCCGCGTGCGTTGTACGTGCAGTTATCGCGATACGGATAATCTTCCGCACCGACGATGAACGGCGGCACCGCGGGATTGTTCAGAATCGCGTTCTTGCGGCCGCCCAGATCTTCTTCGAACTGCTTCGCATAGCCCATGCGTTCGTCGTCGAGGTAATCGGGCAGCGCCGTTTCCGGCACCGGCTTGCCGTTGATCGTCAACTGCTTGTCTTGATAAGCGATCGTGTCGCCCGGCAGGCCGATCACGCGCTTGATGTAGTCGACCGATTCGTCTTTCGGATAGCGGAACACCACCACGTCGCCGCGTTCGAGCGGACGGCCTTCGGTGATCTTCGTGTTGGTGATCGGCAGGCGAATGCCGTATTCGAATTTATTGACGAGGATGAAGTCGCCCACCAGCAGCGTCGGCACCATCGAACCCGACGGAATCTTGAATGGCTCGACCACGAACGAGCGCACCACGAACACCACCAGGATCACCGGGAAGAAGCTCGCCGAATACTCGAGCCACCACGGCTGACGCAGCTTGTCGTCACGCAGACGGGCGCGCGTTTGCGCCGCGTTTTCGTCGGCGAAACGCTCGCCGACGCGTGCCTGCTGGCGGTCGAACTCGGCGACCACGGCCTCCGCCGCGCGGCGCCGTTGCGGCAGGAAAACCAGTTTGTCTGCGACCCATGCGACGCCCGTCAAGATGACGAGCACAAAAAGAATCAGCGCAAAATTCATAGAGTTCCGTTGTTCGTCTTATTTGTCTTCGACACGCAGAATCGCGAGGAAAGCTTCTTGCGGAATCTCGACCGAGCCCACCTGCTTCATTCGCTTCTTGCCTGCCTTTTGCTTTTCCAGCAGCTTCTTCTTACGGGAGATATCGCCGCCGTAGCATTTTGCCAGCACGTTCTTACGCAACGCTTTAATGTTTTCGCGCGCAATAATGTTCGCGCCGATGGTGGCCTGAATTGCCACGTCGTACATTTGCCGCGGAATCAGCTCGCGCATTTTCGCCGCCACTTCGCGGCCGCGATACTGGCTTTGCGAACGGTGCACGATGACCGACAGCGCGTCCACCTTGTCGCCGTTGATCAGCATGTCGACCTTCACGACATCCGCCGCGCGGTATTCCTTGAACTCGTAATCCATCGACGCATAGCCGCGCGAAATCGACTTCAGACGATCGAAGAAATCGAGCACGACTTCGCCCATCGGGATTTCGTACGTGAGCTGAACCTGACGGCCGTGGTATTGCATGTTGATCTGATTGCCGCGCTTTTGCGTGCACAGCGTGATCACCGAGCCGACGTAGTCTTGCGGCATGTACAGATTCACGGTGACGATCGGCTCGCGCACTTCTTCGATCTTGGACGGCTCCGGCATCTTGGCCGGATTTTCGACCATCAGGATCGTGTTGTCGCGTTGCAGGACTTCGTACACCACCGTCGGCGCCGTGGTGATCAGGTCCATGTCGAACTCACGCTCGAGACGTTCCTGCACGATCTCCATATGCAGCAGCCCGAGGAAGCCGCAACGGAAACCGAAACCGAGCGCCTGTGACACTTCCGGCTCGTACTGCAGCGACGCGTCGTTCAGCTTGAGCTTTTCGAGCGAGTCGCGCAGCGCGTCGTACTGGTTGGCTTCGACCGGATAGAGGCCGGCGAACACCTGCGGCTTCACTTCCTTGAAACCGGGCAGCGCTTCAGCCGCCGGACGGTTCACCAGCGTGACGGTGTCGCCCACCTTCGCCGCGGCCAATTCCTTGATGCCGGCGATGATGAAGCCCACCTGCCCGGCCGACAACGATTCGAGATTCTTCGACTTCGGTGTGAACACGCCGATATGCTCGACCGGGTACTGCGCGCCGGTCGCCATCATGCGGATCTTGTCTTTCGGACGCAGCGTGCCGTTGACGATACGCACCAGCATCACGACGCCGACGTAGTTGTCGAACCACGAGTCGATGATCAGCGCCTGCAGCGGCGCTTCCGGATCGCCCTTGGGCGCCGGCACTTTCAGGATCAACGCTTCGAGCACGTCTTCGACGCCGAGACCGGTCTTTGCGCTGCAATGCGTGGCGTCCGTCGCGTCGATCCCGATCACGTCTTCGATCTCAGCGATCGCGTTTTCGGGGTTCGCGGCCGGCAAGTCGATCTTGTTCAACACCGGAATCACGTCGACGCCGAGTTCGATTGCCGTGTAGCAGTTGGCGACGGTCTGCGCCTCCACGCCCTGGCTCGCGTCGACGACCAGCAGCGCGCCTTCGCACGCGGACAGCGAGCGGCTGACTTCATACGAGAAGTCGACGTGGCCCGGCGTGTCGATCATGTTCAGGTTATAGACCTGACCGTCACGTGCCTTGTAAGTCAGTGCGGCGGTTTGTGCCTTGATGGTAATGCCGCGCTCGCGCTCGAGATCCATCGAGTCGAGCACTTGGGATTCCATCTCGCGGTCGGACAGGCCGCCGCAAATCTGGATGATGCGATCGGCGAGCGTCGACTTGCCATGGTCGATGTGCGCAATGATCGAGAAGTTACGAATATGATCCATTCAGTACCGATCAAGCGAAAAAGGCGCGCTCGGACAATAGCGGAGCACGCCTTGTAAGTAGGTGAAAAACCTATCTATTTTAGCCGAAAAGGCTATCGCCCGGCGCATCTTGCGAGGTCCGGGCGGAAAAGACGGCTTGAGAGAGACGTGAAGCCTGGTGTGAATGGCGCCCGTTGGCGCCCTGTTTGAAGCCCTGAGCGAACTCAGGGGGTCGCTGCCGTGCGCGTGATTCTTGCGGCCAGCGCCTCGCGAACCCGTGTGACGTCGAGGTGATAGTGGCACAGTTCGACGCCATCGCAGAGCAGAACCGGCACCAGTTCGTTGTAACGCGCTTCCAGCACCGGATCGCTGTCAACATCAACGACTTCCACCTGCGCCCCGAACTCGGCCAGGAACGGCTCGAGCGCGACGCGCATGTCGTCGCACAGGTGGCACCACGCGCGCCCGTAGAGCGTGAGTAGCGCCGCCTTCGTCATTTCTGGGTGCTGCTTCGGGGACGGACCGGCACGAACTGAGTGTTCTCGCCGCGACGAACCAGCAGCGCGACCATCTTCGACGGATCGAGGTGCGCGCTCAGATCGTCGAACTGCTTCGCGCTCGTGATGTCCGTATCGCCCACCCGCAGAACGATGTCGCCCTTCTGCAGGCCGACGCGCGCGGCCGGACCGTCAGCCGCATCGACCTGCACGCCGTTGTGCAGCTTCAGCGACTTCAACTGGTCGGCCGGGATATCGCTGACGGCCAGACCCAGCACGTTGGTCGCGCGCTGTTTAGGCGGCTGCGGCTTCTTCTGATCCGCCTTGGTGGTCTTGTCCGGCTGCATTTCGGCGATCGTGACCGGCAGGTCGCGCGTCTGACCCTTGCGCCAGATCGTGATCGTCGATTTGGTGCCCGGCTTCGTATCGCCGACCATGCGCGGCAGATCCGTTGCCGTATCCACCGAATGGCCGTTGAACTTCAGGATGATGTCGCCCGGCTGCACGCCCGCCTTGTCCGCTGGGCCGCCCGGCTCGACACTGCTGACCAGCGCGCCCTGCGCCTTCGGCAGTCCGAGCGAATCGGCCACGTCTTTGGTCACTTCACCGATCGCCACCGCGATCCGGCCGCGCACCACCTTGCCCGACGTTTTCAACTGGTCGGCCACGCGCATCGCCTCGTCGATCGGAATCGCGAACGAAATGCCCATGAAACCGCCAGTACGGCTGTAGATCTGCGAGTTGATGCCGATCACTTCGCCTTGCATGTTGATCAGCGGACCGCCCGAGTTGCCCGGATTGACAGCCACGTCGGTCTGGATGAACGGCAGATAGTCGCCCGTATCGCGCCCCTTGGCGCTGACGATACCGGCCGTCACCGTGTTCTCGAGACCGAACGGCGAGCCGATCGCGACGACCCACTCGCCGACGCGAACCTTGTTCGAATCGCCGATCGTGATGGTCGGCAAATTGGCGGCGCTGATCTTGACGACGGCGACGTCGGTCCGATCGTCCACGCCGATCAGCTTGGCCTTGAATTCGCGCTTGTCGGTAAGCGTGACGTAGATGGTGTCCGCGTCGTCGACGACGTGCGCGTTGGTCATCACATAGCCGTCCGCCGACAGGATGAAGCCCGAGCCGACGCCGCTGTTCTGTTCCGGATCGGTGTTATCCGGCGTGTCCTGGCTCCCGCCGCTACCACCGTTATCGCCACCGCGCGGCGAACCCGGCGATTGCGGGGACTGCGGGGACTGCGGCAACGGAATGCCGAAGAAGCGGCGGAAGAACTCCGACATATCGCCGTCGTCCATACCCGGCGGCAAACCGCCGCGGGCGCCGCTGCTATTGGACACGCGCGTGGTCGTGCGAATGTTGACGACCGCCGGACCGACCTTGTCGACGAGATCAGTGAAGTCGGGCAGATTGGCCGCGGCAGGAGCCGCCGACGCCGTGTGCGGCATGAGCGGCAAACACGCCGCCACTACCGCGGCCGCGAGGAATTTGCGCACCGAGAAAGTCGTCATATCGTAGCAAGCCGAGGGATTCAGGATTCGGAGGATTACTTCGGAGCTTTGTATTCTATGGCAGACGCAAATTGCTGCAATGTGGTCTGGGGCACTTCACCAAGCAGAGTAATCCAGAAGTCGCCACGGCGCTTCACCAGTACATGGGTGGCGCCGCTACTGCCCGCGCCTTCCTTGCGCGTGTTGTTCTCAACCGGCTCGACGAACACCGAAATGGCCGCGAGGCCGTCGGAGAAAACCGCCTGATCCACCGGAATGGTCGGCTGGCCCGCGTCGCGTGCGGCCATGGGGCGGCGCAATTCACGAATCTTGCGGAAGCCCGGCACCGTCGGCGTGATCTGCCAGCCTTGCGCGGCCATGTCGACCGGCTCGACTGGCGGACGCACCACGGTCCACCCAGCCAGATTACGAATGCCGTTGACGATCCCGGCCTTATCCATCGGCACGCCGATGCGAATCTGCGAGAACGATAGTTGTTCGAGCACCTGCCCGTTCGGGTCGAGGGTCTGCGCGCGCAGCAACAGGCCGGTCTTCTTGTCGGCCCACAGCTTGTACGCAAAGCGATAGGCGTCTTTAGGATCAAGCTCGATCACCTGACTGTCGACGCCCGCGACGCGGTCGTCGCCCAGCAGCTTCGGCTCATACACCGACAGCACCTGTTCGCCGCTGACAGCCAGCAGCGCCGGGAACGAGTCTTTGTTCTGACGCTTCTCGACCACGCACAGATGCCGTTCCGGCACGAACGTGTAGAGGTCTTCGTTATGGCGCAGCATTTTGCGCGGCTTGCCGTCGAGGCTTTCGAGCTGCTCGAATTCGCCGTCATTGCGGGTCGCGTAATGCGCGATCCGCGACGTCTGCACGTAATTGCCGCGCTGATAGACGAACGCGCCCTCGTAGTTTTGCTGCTGGGCGGCCTGATGGATGCGATCGAGCAGATCCGCGGCCGTGCGACGGGCGACGAGCGGATCGTCGGTTTGTGCAAAGACCCGCGGTGTAGCGGACAACAATACGGCTGCGCAGAACAGAAATGCCGGCAGCCGCCCCCAGATAGTCGTTTTATTCAACCGCGGAGTCTGCATCAAACTATTGGCCTTGCGTAGAAACTGCGGCAGCGCGAATCAGCGGCATCGAGCCCGGCATGACCGGTTGTTGCGCGAATTGCTGGTGAGCTTCCAGATACTGGTCGAGACTGGCGTCGCGAATGATATTGGCGTCTTGCGCGATCGGCTGAACCGTCGCGGCCGGCACCGAAGCCATGGCCACGCGTTGCAGCGAGTCGCCATGCGACTGGACCGACGCGAACTGCCCCGCGCCCGAACCGCCCGGCACGCCTTGCAGTTGGGGCACGACGATCCACGTCAACGTAGCGGCGGCCGCCGCCACCGCAAAGGCAGGCACCACACGACGGCGCAGCGCCAGCAAACGGCGCGCAACCGGCATGGCAGCGGGCGCGAGCACGTGCGGCTCGCTGTCGAGACGCGCGGCGAAACCGCTGAGGAACGCGCTGCTCGTCGCCGGGCTGACCGCCAGATCGTCGGAACGCAATGCGTCGCCGATCAGGTGATAGCTCGACCACGCGGTGCGATCCTCGCTATTTAGCCCGGAAAGAAACGCGTTCAGATTCAGATGCTCTTCGCCGAACAACTCACCATCGACAAAAGCGGACAGACGCTCGCCGCGCGAGCTAGCTTGCGATTGCACCGAGACCGACCCCATGATGCTCCCCATCTTACGAATACCCCGTAGTGACACCACTAATCCAGATATTGCACCCTTGCCCCGTACGGCCCGGCTGGTGTTTACCAGCGCTTGCCTTCAGGTGTGTCAAGCAACGGACGCAATTTTGCCGCAATGGCTTCGCGAGCGCGGAAAATTCGTGATCTGACTGTGCCAATTGGGCAACCCATCATCTCAGCGATTTCCTCGTAACTCAAACCTTCAATTTCACGAAGAGTAATGGCGGTGCGCAACTCTTCCGGTAAAACCGCCATCGCAGCATTGACCGTCTCAGCGATCTGCTTGCTCATCAACATCGACTCGGGCGTGTTGATATCCCTTAGTTGGTCCGCGTCCGAGAAAGTTTCAGCTTCTTCAGCATCTGCTTCGGTCGATGTCGGCGCGCGCCGCCCTTGGGTCGCAAGGTAGTTCTTTGCCGTGTTGACCGCAATTCGGTACAACCACGTATAAAAGGCCGAATCGCCGCGAAACTGCGGCAATGCCCGATACGCCTTGATAAAGGCGTCCTGGGCAACGTCTTCCACTTCGGCGGGGTCCCGCACGAGGCGCGAGATCAGCCGGAGAATCTTGCGGTGGTATTTGGTGACCAGAAGCTCGAACGCGGCCTTGTCGCCCTTCTGGACGCGCTCGACCAGCACCTGATCAATTTCTTTTTCGCTCACCTGATAAATCCGTTAACTTTAGGGCGCATGGCGGGGGACCATTGTAGCGTCCCCATCAACCATGGGACGTTACTCCGGTAACAGCGGTTACAGTCGTTACAGTCAGGCGCCCGCGGCACGCCGGCCCAGCACCGCCAGTTCGCGGAAGACAGAGGGCGGGAGAGCGTCGGCGGCCAGCAGTAACGTGCGTACGCGCCCCTGCTCCGGGGCGAGCGCCAGAACCAGCAGGCGGTCGCTCCAGTGCGCACAACCGGCAATACGCCCTTGCGCGGACAAACTCCCAGCGCGGTCCCAGACGGACAGCCCGCCCGGCCCGATTTTCAGCGCGATGGGCTGCGCCCGCTCGTGTTTGATCGCCCGAAAGATGAGCAGCGCGCACACGGCGAGCGTCAACGGCATGGCCTTCGCTGAGCCGAGATGCGATGCACCGCACGCATAAACAGCCCACACCGCAGTCAGAATGAACGCCCCCAACGCAACGCGCATAACAAAAGAGCGCCGCAACGTAATCCGTTGCGGCGCTCCGTCAGGCATAGCCGATTCGGGGGAAACCGCCGGACGAACCGGCGGTGTCGACTGGCGTATCACCAAACGATCAGACGATCACGTGCGCTTGAAAACCAGCGTGCCGTTCGTGCCGCCGAACCCGAACGAGTTCTTCAGCGCGACGTCGATCTTCATTTCCCGCGCGGTGTTGGCGCAGTAGTCCAGATCGCAGGCCGGATCCTGATTGAAGATGTTGATCGTCGGCGGCGACACCTGATGATGCACGGCCAGCACGGTGAACACCGACTCCAGACCGCCGGCGCCGCCCAACAGGTGACCCGTCATCGACTTGGTCGAGTTCACGACCATGTCTTTGGCGTGATCGCCGAAAGCGCGCTTGATGCCGGTCGTTTCAGCCAGGTCGCCGAGCGGCGTGGAGGTGCCGTGCGCGTTCAGGTAATTCACCTGATCGGCATTGATGCCCGCGTTCTTCAACGCGGCCAGCATGCAGCGGCGTGCGCCATCACCGTCTTCCAGCGGTGCGGTCATGTGATAGGCGTCGCCGCTCATCCCATAGCCGCTGACTTCGGCGTAAATCTTCGCGCCGCGCGCCTTCGCATGTTCGTACTCTTCGAGCACCATCACGCCGGCGCCCTCACCCAGCACGAAACCGTCGCGATCCTTGTCCCACGGACGGCTCGCCGTTGCCGGATCGTCATTGCGTTGCGACAGCGCGCGCGCCGCCGCAAAGCCGCCGATACCCAGCGGCGACACGGTGGATTCCGCGCCGCCCGCGATCATCACGTCGGCGTCACCGTATTCGATCAGGCGCGAAGCCTCGCCGATACAGTGCAGACCCGTGGTACACGCAGTGACGATCGCCAGATTCGGACCCTTGATGCCGAACTTGATCGACAGATGGCCGGAGATCATGTTGATGATCGACGCCGGCACGAAGAACGGCGAAATACGGCGCGGGCCGCGATTCGCATATTCCGTTTGCGTGGCTTCGATCATCGGCAGACCGCCAATGCCCGAACCGACCACCACGCCGATACGCTCCGAATTCTCGTCGGTGACTTCGAGGCCGCTGTCCTGCATCGCCTGGATGCCTGCAGCCACGCCGTAATGGATGAACGTATCCATATGGCGCGCCTCCTTACCGGGGATGTAGTCCTCGATATTGAAGCCCTTCACCTCGCCGGCGAAACGAGTCGAGAAGTTCGACGCATCGAACTTCGTGATATTGGCAATACCCGACTTGCCGGCGACCAGATTGGCCCAGCCGTCGGCAACATTATTGCCAACAGGCGAAATCAGCCCCAGGCCTGTAACAACAACACGACGGCGGCTCACGGTAACCCCTTTTTCATAGATGACAAAAGCAAAAGCCACAGCGGCCACAGGAACTTGCCCTGTATGCCCTGTGGCTGTTAACCGCCCCCGAATCTGGTGCTTCGCACCAGCCCCCCGAAGGGAACGCAAGAAAACTTGGGGCGGCCCGGTGTTTTCTTGAAAGTCGCCAATCGCGCGAAAAGTTGCGCTGTCAACATCGCTGGCTCCTGCACGGCAAAAAGCGCCAACCCTGCTGGCGTCGGCAACCGACACGGCAGGGCGTCATACGCCACCAACGCAGAAACGCAGGCGCGAATGACCTTAGGCCTTGACGTTCGCGCGAGCGTAGTCGATCGCTTGCTGAACGGTAGTGATCTTCTCGGCTTCTTCATCCGGAATTTCCATGCCGAATTCGTCTTCGAGGGCCATCACGAGTTCAACGGTGTCGAGCGAGTCGGCGCCGAGGTCGTTCACGAACGAAGCTTCGTTCTTGATCTCAGCTTCTGCAACGCCCAGTTGTTCTGCGACGATCTTCTTGACGCGCTGTTCGATATTGTCCATTACCCCTCCAAAGGGAAAAGAAGTTCAAAAATACAGGTGCGCGCATTTTATCAGGTTTGACCCGGCAAAAAAGCGGCGCATCGGGTTGCTGTCAAGGCATGCGCCTTACGCTTTTGCAAACGCATCAAGGCGCGGATAGTAACCGAATTTGGTTACGACATGTACATTCCGCCGTTCACATGCAACGTCGTGCCGGTGATATAACCCGCTTGCGGCGACGCCAGGAAGGCAACGGCGTGCGCGATATCTTCCGGGCTACCCAGACGGCCGAGCGGAATTTGCGTCTTCAGCGCCGTTTGCTGCTCTTCCGGCAAGGTCTTGGTCATGTCGGTATCGATGAAGCCCGGCGCGACGCAATTCACGGTGATACCGCGGCTGCCGATCTCGCGTGCCAGCGCGCGCGTCATGCCCGCCACGCCCGCTTTCGCGGCCGCGTAGTTGACCTGCCCCGGGTTGCCGGCCGAGCCGACCACCGACGTGATGTTGATGATGCGGCCACCCCGCGCCTTCATCATGGGGCGTAGCACCGCGCGCGACAAACGGAAGACCGACTTGAGGTTAGTGTCGACCACCGCGTCCCAATCGTCATCCTTCATACGCATGGCCAGTTGGTCCTGCGTGATGCCGGCGTTGTTCACCAGCACGTGCAGCGCGCCGAACTCCTTCACCGTGCCGTCGATCAACGCTTCGGCCGCGGCCGCGTCGTTGACGTTGAGCACCGCGCCGCGACCGTTCACGCCGGCCGCGCTAAACGCCTCGGTGATCGCGGCCGCGCCGCTTTCGCTAGTCGCCGTGCCGATGACCGTCGCGCCCTGGCGCGCCAGTTCCATCGCGATCGCACGGCCGATGCCGCGCGATGCGCCCGTCACGATTGCGATCTGCTTGTCGAGAGTCTTTTCCATCTGTCAGTCCGAATGCCCTTCGGAGGGCTGATTGATTGCTGATGCAGTGTCCCGATGCCACGCTTCGACGCCCGTTGCCGGACACGCTGCGAAGCGGCGTTCAGCCGGCCGTCACGAGCTTGAGCGTTTCTTCGAGCGAAGCCGGATCGAACACCGAAGCGGCGATCAGATTGCCGTCGATACGCTTGGTCAAACCCGCAAGGACCTTGCCAGGACCGCATTCGATCACATGCGTGACGCCCTGAGCCGCGATAGCCTGCACGCTTTCGACCCAGCGCACCGCACCCGCTGCCTGGCGCACCAGCGCGTCTTTGATCTGAGCCGGTTCGTTGACGACGGCGACGTCGACGTTATTGATGACCGGAATCGCCGGCACCAGCACGTTGACGCTGGCCAGATACTCGCGCAGTTGGTCCGAAGCCGGCTTGAGCAGCGACGAGTGGAACGGCGCCGACACCGGCAGCGGCAACGCACGCTTGGCGCCCTTCGCCTTGGCGACTTCGCAGGCCTTCTCGACCGCCGCCTTGTGGCCCGCGATCACGACTTGCGACGGCGCGTTGAAATTGACCGCTTCGACGACACCCGCAACCGACGCTTCGGCGCACACCGCGCGCACCGTATCGTCGTCGAGGCCGAGAATCGCGGCCATGCCACCTTCGCCGACCGGCACCGCGGTTTGCATGGCTTGCGCGCGGAAGCGCACGAGCGGCACGGCGTCACGAAACGCGAGCGCACCGGCCGCAACCAGCGCCGTATATTCGCCGAGGCTATGACCGGCGACGATGGCCGGCTGCGGGCCGCCCGCCTGCTGCCACGCGCGATAAATCGCGTAAGCGGCGGTCAGCATGACCGGCTGGGTGTTGGTGGTGAGATTCAGATCTTCGACCGGGCCTTCGGCGATCAGCTTGCCGAGGTCCTGATTGAGCGCGTCGGAGGCTTCCTGAACCGTCTCGCGCACGATCGCGTGATCGGCGAATGCGTTGAGCATGCCGACCGTCTGCGAACCCTGCCCAGGAAAAACGAACGCAAATTTCATAACGTCCCCAAAATCGATTGAGTCAGATGTGGGTGGCGCGCGGCGCGGACATCGAACGATATCGCACCGGCGCGCTCGGGCGCCGCTATCAGTAGCGGATGACCGACGCGCCCCACGTGAAGCCGCCGCCGACGCCTTCGATCAGCACGTTCTGGCCGCGCTTGATGCGGCCGTCGCGCACCGCGACGTCGAATGCGAGCGGAATGGACGCAGCCGACGTATTGCCGTGCTCGCCCACCGTGACGACCATGCGCTCCTGCGGCAAGCCGAGCTTGCGGCAAGTACTTTGCATGATGCGGATATTGGCCTGGTGCGGAATCAACCAGTCGATCTGCTCGGCCGACAGATTCGCCTTGGCGAGCGCCTCGACCGCGACCTTTTCGAGCACGTTGACGGCGAGCTTGAACACTGCCTGGCCGTCCATGTGCAGAAACGCGCTGCCTTCGATCACGCCGCCGTTCACATTACCCGGCGTGCAGAGAATGTTCGAATGGCTGCCGTCGGCGTGCAGGGCACTAGCCAGCACGCCTGGTTCGTCGGAGGCCTGCAGGATCACCGCGCCGGCGCCATCGCCGAACAGCACGCAGGTGGTGCGGTCCTTGAAATCGAGAATGCGCGAGAAAGTCTCCGCGCCGATCACGAGTGCTGTGCGATGCTGGCCACTGCGAATGAAGCTGTCCGCCGTGGCGACCGCATAGGCGAAGCCGGAACAGACCGCTTGCACGTCGAACGCCGCGCCGTGGTTCTTGATGCCGAGCTTGTTCTGCAACAGACACGCCGTGCTCGGAAACACGAAGTCAGGCGTGGAGGTGGCGACGATGATCAGGTCGATGGTTTGCGGATCGACGTCCGC
Source organism: Paraburkholderia bryophila (assembly GCF_013409255.1). Taxonomy (NCBI): domain Bacteria; kingdom Pseudomonadati; phylum Pseudomonadota; class Betaproteobacteria; order Burkholderiales; family Burkholderiaceae; genus Paraburkholderia; species Paraburkholderia bryophila. Next base: position 4,029,861 of record NZ_JACCAS010000001.1, on the reverse strand, counting down.
CGCTTCGATCGCGCGCTGTGCGGCGATCAGCGCCAGGTCGCTGGTCGCGACATCGGGCTCGGCGAAATGACGCGCATGGATGCCCGTACGGGCGACGATCCATTCGTCACTGGTCTCGACGCCCTGGCGGGCGAGACGTTCGGCCAGATCCTGATTGGTGACGCGCCCGGGCGGCAGGTAGCTGCCGGTGCCCAGCACGCGGGAATAAATTGTCGATTGAGCCATTATGCCTTCGAGGATTGCGCAGCGTAGGGCTCGGCCGGCTGGCCTGCGATCGGGCTTGCGTGACCCGCACCACTCGCGTCGCGCGCTGCCTGTTCGAGAGAACTCGCGTTCTCTTCCATTGCTCGCGCAAGGCGTTCCAGCACGCCGTTTTTGACGGCATCATACCCGCGTTTGATAGCCCACTCAAACCCGTAGGCGTCCGCCGACCCGTGACTTTTTATCACAAGGCCACGCAGGCCGAGCAGCGCGGCGCCATTGTATTGCCGGTGGTCCACACGCTTCTTGAAACGCATCAATACCGGCAAAGCGAGCACTGCCATCAGCTTGGTGAGCCACGAACGGCCGAACTCTTCCTTGATGATGTCATTCAGCATCTGCGCGAGGCCTTCCGACGTCTTCAACGCGACGTTACCCACGAAACCATCGCAGACGATCACGTCGACCGTGCCCTTGAAGATGTCGTTGCCTTCCACGTTACCGTGAAAGTTGAGTGTACTCGCGCGCAACAGTTCGCCGGCACGCTTGATGGTGTCGTTGCCCTTGATGACTTCTTCGCCGATGTTGAGCAGCCCGATGGTGGGCCGCTCCTTGCCTTCGAGCGCCGACACGAGGGCGTGCCCCATCTCCGCGAACTGCAGCAGATGCTGCGGTTCGCAGTCGACGTTAGCGCCCAGGTCGAGCATGGTCGTATAGCCGTCGGGATTCGGCATGGCAAACGCGATGGCCGGGCGTTCAATGCCCGACAGCGTTTTCAGCACGTAGCGCGATACCGCCATCAGCGCGCCGGTGTTGCCGGCAGAAATGCAGGCTTGCGCCTCGCCTTCCTTGACGCGGTTCAGCGCAACGCGCATGGACGAATCTTTTTTCTTGCGCAGCGCGACTTCAACCGAATCGTCCATGGCGACGATCTCGGAAGCGGGGACGACGGTCAGCGCCGGCAGGTCTTGCGCCTTCAACTTCTTCAACTGCGCACGAATCGCACCTTCAATGCCAACGAGCAGCAGTTGCGCGTCGGGATGCGAACGAACGAAGTTAACGGCAGCGGGAACGGTCACGGACGGGCCGTGGTCGCCTCCCATGCAATCTATCGTGAGCTTTACTGTCATGGAATGCGACGAATTTCAGGCGCCCTGCATGGGATCGCAGAAAGCACTAAAGCGCCAGGTGCGACCGACGCAAAAAAGCGGCAGTTGAATGCCGCCTTTTTGCCGAGCCGGGAAAATGTCAAGCGAGCCGATCGCCACGCGAAACGCCAAAGGGCGCAACGCAGTGAAACGATTAGTCGTTCTTCGTCTTGACGACTTTCTTGCCGCGATAGTAGCCGTTCGGGCTAACGTGGTGACGCAGATGCACTTCGCCCGTGCTCGGCTCCACGGCCAGCGGCGCTGCCGTCAGGAAATCGTGCGAACGGTGCATGCCGCGCTTCGACGGCGACTTCTTGTTTTGCTGAACTGCCATGACTAACTCCTAAAAATTTTCCGAATTCTAACACAGCCCGATCGGGTCTCCGCCACTGGCCGAATGGCCAATGCGCCCGCATCGCGCAACCACGCAACTGTTTAGTGCTTCTTGTCGTCCGGCTCACCGCGCTTGAGACTTTCGAGCGCCGCGAACGGATTGGGCCGCTCGGGCTCATCGCCCTCGCCAGCTTCGTCCGACTCGGCTTCGTCGCCCTCGCCTTCTGCTCCGGCCACACCAGAGACGAGGCTCTCGTGCACTTCAGGACAGACTTCGTGCTTGGGCACGACCGGCAACGAAAGCAGCAACTCGTCTTCGATCAAGTCGATGAGATCGAACTGGCGCGAACCCACGATCACTTCGACTTCATCCTCGTCGAGCGGAAACTCTTCGGCTTCCGCCTCAGTGTTGACGATCCGATAAGTTGCGTCGACGTCGAATGCCTGCAAATACGGCGTCATGCACCGCTGACAGTCGAGCCAAGCGGCGCCGTGAATCGCTAACCTCAAATAAGGCTGCGGACCCTCGGCGCCGTCGTCCTGCAATTCCGGCTGCGTCGTGCCTTCGGCTTGCCAGGTGAACGCGGTGTCGCGGTCTGGCGCTTCTGCCGGGACTTCGTTTAACATGCGCGGCAGTTGCGAGACGCGCACGACACCCGCGGCCTGACGCCCACTCCGCGCAAATTCGAACAGATCGAGATCGTGCGGGTCGGACAGACCAGCAGGGTTGCCAGGATGTTGAGTCATGTGCGCTCCTGCGTCGGCAAGGATTTCGCCGGGGTAAATCGGTTCGCAAACAGCCAGTAAGTCTTGGAGATTCGTACACACAAGTTGTACGCGCCCAGACCCACGTAGCGCAAGCACACCGATGAAAAGCCGGAAATCATATCCGTTTTGTCTTTTCGAGTCAAACACTTAAGCCCGTACCTGCGCATATTTCGCGCAACCCCGTACGCCCCCCTCCCTAGCCGCTGATTGACCATGTCAAACTCCCTCAACCGCCCGCCACGCCTGATTCTGGCGTCGAGCTCGCCGTACCGTCGCGAGTTGCTCGAGCGCCTGCGCGTGCCGTTCGACGTCGTCGTGCCCGCCATCGACGAGACGCCGCTCGCCGGCGAAACGCCCGAAGTCACCGCGCTGCGGCTCGCCGAAGCCAAGGCTCGCGCGGTGGCCGACAAGCTCGGCGCGAATGACGCCGCGCTCGTGATCGGCTCCGACCAGGTCGCCACTTACGACGGCCTGCAGATCGGCAAGCCCGGCACGCACGACAAGGCGCTCGCCCAATTACAGGCGATGCGCGGCCGCGAAGTGCTGTTTCATAGCGCGCTGTGCCTGTTCGACAACCGCTCGGGCAAGGCGCAAGCGCTCGACGTTATCACCCGCGTGCAATTCCGCGACTTGCCGGACGCTTCGCTGGAAGCGTATCTGCACGCCGAAACGCCGTACGACGTCGCCGGCAGCGCCAAATCCGAAGGGCTCGGCATTGCCTTGCTCGCGGCCATCCACTCCGACGACCCTACCGCGCTCGTCGGCTTGCCATTGATTGCACTGTCGCGCATGTTGCTCGCAGCGGGCTATCCACTTCTGGGGGCATAAATGAGCGGCACGCTATACCTGATTCCGAACACCTTGGGGGAAGGCGACGCCGACGCGCTCGACGCCGTCCTGCCCGCACCCGTCAGGGCTCGCGCGGCGGCGCTTCAGTATTACATCGGCGAAAACGCGAAAACGACTCGCGCTTTCCTGAAAAAGGTCGGCACCGAACGGCCGATCCAGGACATCGAGATTCGCGAACTGAACGTCAACACGCCGGCCGGCGAGATCGACAAGCTGCTCGCGCCGCTGCTGGCCGGCACCGACGCGGGTCTCGTCTCCGAGGCCGGCTGCCCGGCGGTCGCGGATCCCGGCGCACTGCTGGTGCGGCGCGCGCATGAACGCGGCGTCAAAGTGGTGCCGTTCGTCGGACCCAGTTCGATTTTGCTGGCGCTGATGGCGTCGGGGCTCAATGGTCAGAGTTTTGCGTTTCACGGCTATCTGCCGGTCGACGCCGTTGAGCGCGCCAAACGTCTGCGTGACCTGGAGCAGCAGTCGCGCAAGGGCAAGCAGACGCAGATTTTTATCGAGACGCCGTATCGGAATCGCGCCTTGCTGGACACGTTGCTCGCGACGTGCGCGCCGTCCACGCTGGTTTGCGTGGCGGTCGATCTGACGCTGGAGACGGAAACCATTGCCAGTCGTAGCGTGGCCGACTGGAAGAAGAAGCCGGCGCTCGATTTGCACAAGCGGCCGGCTATTTTTCTGATTCTGGCCGTTTGATCGGCGACCGATAAAGCGGCAACGCTCACCGCAAAAACGCGGCACAAAGAAAAAGCCCCGCACGATCGTCATTCGATCGTGCGGGGCTTTTCACATTGCATCGTTACGCGCTACACACGGCCGATCAGCGCAGGCTCATCTTCCCGCCAAGCGCCATGGCATGCACCGCACCGCTGCCCACCGCCGCGCCGAACTTGCGCGCAACCCGGTCCGTAATGCTCTCTTTCACCGTGTAGTCGACGATATCCGGCGCCTTGAAGAGATCGCGGGCGACGTAATCGGCGTCGCCGAAACCATCCGCCAGACCTAGCTCCACGCTTTTTTGCCCGGTCCAGAACAGCCCCGAGAACATATCCGGCGTTTCATGCAGGCGCTTGCCGCGCCCCTGGCGCACCGCGTCGATGAATTGCGCGTGAATCTGATCGAGCATGTCTTGCGCATGTTCGTCCATCTTCGGCGTTTCCGGTGAGAACGGATCGAAAAAACCCTTGTTCTCACCCGATGTGTGCAGGCGCCGCTGAACCCCCAGCTTGTCCATCAGACCGGTGAAACCAAAGCTATCCATCAACACGCCGATCGAACCGACAATGCTTGCCTTGTCGACGTAAATCTTGTCGGCGGCCGCGGCAGCGTAATAACCACCCGACGCACACATGTCGCCGACCACCACGTACAGCGGAATCGACGGATATTTAGCGCGCAACCGACGAATCTCGTTGTAGATAATGCCCGCCTGCACCGGGCTGCCACCCGGGCTATTGCAGCGCAGGATCACGCCCGCCGTGCCGGCGTCGTCGAACGCACTTTCCAGCGCCGTGTTGATATCTTCCGCATTCGCGTTGGTATCGGCCGAGATTTCGCCGTCAAGCGCCACCACCGCCGTGTGACGCCCAGTGGTCGCAACCTTGTCGCCGGAGAAATCGATCGCGCCCCAGATCACCAGCAGCAGCACGATCAGAAACACGAACCGGAAAAAGATTTTCCAGCGGCGCGCCGCGCGTTGTTCGTTGATCGCCGCCAGCGCGATGCGTTCGAGCGCCGCGCGTTCCCAGCCGGGTTCATCGGCAGGCGATCGGGGGCTGCCTGTCAGGGACGGTTCCTTCGGCTCAGGAGTCAAATTGTCGGACATGCGGTGCAGTGGAAAGGTCGAAGAGGAAAGTCAGGGTGCGGCCGGACGCAGTTCGCCGTCGGGCAGCCAGAACACGGCACGGCCTTCCGGCGTATCGTATTCGTCCACCTGAACGGCGCGCAATCTGCCGCCGCGGCACGGACCACCCATGCATTTGCCGGTATCAGGCGCGTAAATCGCGCCGTGCGTAGCGCACATCAAGTATAAACCCGACGATTCGAAGAACTGCCCTTCGGCCCAGTCGAGCTCCATCGGCACATGCGCGCAGCGGTTCAGGTAGCCGTACGCCCGGCCATCATAGCGAACGAAAAACACCACGACGTCGCCACCGCCCAGTTTGGCGGCACGCCGCACGCCCATGCCGCCGTCGACCAGTTCCTCGGACGCGCAGATGCGCACTGCCTCCGCCGCGTCTGCTTCGGTGCCGACCGTACTCATGCGTTCTTTCGCAGCCAGCCGGACAGCGCGCCCACGCTCGACGCGACGAACTTCGGCTCCAGCGCAGTCAGCGAGGCCGCAGGATGCGCGCCATAGGTGACACCGATACCGGCGACGCCCGCGTTGATCGCCATCTGCAGATCGTGCGTCGTATCGCCGACCATCACCGTGCGTGCCGGATCCTGACCCAGTTCGCGCGTCAATTCATGCAGCATGGCCGGATGCGGCTTAGAGAACGTCTCGTCGGCGCAGCGGGTGCCGTCGAACAGGCTGATCAGGCGCGACTGGTCGAGCGCGCGGTTCAGTCCGACGCGGCTTTTACCCGTCGCCACGGCCAGCAGATAACCCTGATCGCGCAACTCCTGCAGCATTTCACGCACGCCGACGAACAACTCGGTGGTCTGATCCTTCACCAGATAGTGGAAGCGATAGCGCTCGGCGAGCCGCGGGTAATCCGCCGGATCGAGCGTGGGCGCGGCGATCTGCAGCGCGTCGCGCAGGCCGAGACCGATCACGTAGCTGGCGGCTTCATCGGCGGGAACCGGTAGGCCGAGATCCCGGCAGGCGGACTGGATGCTGCGCGTGATGTGCGCGGTCGAATCCATCAGCGTGCCGTCCCAGTCGAAGACGATCAGATCAAATTGCTCTCTAGCCATGCGGTGTCGTCTCCGGGTGTGACCCATTTCGTAATTCGTTGAGCTGCGCGACGAAGCTGCGGCACTCGGCCGGCAACGGCGCTTCGAACTGAATCGACGCGCCGGTTGCCGGGTGCGTGAGCTTCAGCCGGTAGGCGTGCAGGAACATGCGCTTGAGGCCCGGCTTCGCGTTGGCACGCGCCAGCGCCTTGTTCAGCGCGAAGTCGCCGTATTTGGCATCGCCGACGATCGGCAGTTCCAGATGCTGCAAGTGGACGCGGATCTGATGCGTACGGCCAGTCTTGAGTTCCGCCTCGAGCAGCGCGTATTCCGGCCAGCGGTCGATCAGATTAAACACCGTATGCGACGCCAGGCCGTCCGCCTGCACACGCACGCGACGCTCGCCGTCCGCGGTCAGATACTTGTGCAGCGGCTCCTTGACCGCGCGGCGACGGCCCCAATCGCTCGCCCACTCGCCGTGAACGCAAGCATAGTAGCGCTTATCCATCTTGTTCTCGCGAATCTGCTCGTGCAGGTTGACGAGCGCGGTGCGCTTCTTGGCAAGCATCAAAATGCCGGACGTTTCGCGATCCAGCCGATGCACCAGTTCGAGGAATTTCGCCTGCGGCCGCGCCGAACGCATCTGCTCGATCACGCCGAAGGCGACGCCGCTGCCGCCGTGGACCGCCACGCCGGCCGGTTTGTCGATCACGAGCATGTGCTCGTCTTCGAAAATGATCTTGAAGTCGGCGCTCGGCACCGGCGCGTGAGCCGCCGCCTCGTTCGGTTGAGCGACGCGAATGGGCGGCACGCGCACCAGATCGCCGAGCTCGAGACGGTACTGCGCGTCTATCCGGCCCTTATTCACACGCACTTCCCCGCTGCGCAGGATGCGATATATATGGCTTTTTGGCACGCCTTTACAGACGCGCAACAGGAAGTTGTCGATGCGCTGTCCGGCCGCGCTGTCGTCGATCTCGATCATGGAGACCTGGTCGCTTGTGACCGATTTCTGGGATATTTTGCCTAACTCTTTCATTCTGAATATAATTTGCCCAGCAGTCTGCGGCGGCCGGCGCAGTGTCCGAGTTCGGGCGGATTGCGCAGGTGCAAGCTTGAAACCGTTATTTTACTTGCGCCGGGGTCTGGTTGCTCACCCTGAAAATGAGATGCAACAAGTTGCACGCACGAAGTCAGTGCCCGGCAGGGACGGCGCCCACAGGCGCGTTCGGTCAAGGTCGGCTTCGACGGTAACGGAATTTTGGTAAAAAAGAATTTAACTTTCAGCTTCGGTATCGGGCGGTAGACGCCCTGCTGTACGAAGCTGCAGGTTGCGAAAATACGGCGTGCGCCCGAGGCGTCTTGTAGAAAGTACAAGACATGGCGACGTCAAAATGAGGCGAGACACCCCCAGCAGGAAAAGACGCGCCGACTGCGCGAACTTCCCGCTGCGGCATGACCGCAGCCTTCGACCCTCCGGTCACGCGCCCACCCGGCGCACCGGCGCGAGTGGACGAAGACTTATGAAGGTCTGCTGGCAGAACCGGCGGCGTGTCGGGTCGTTATTTGAAGCCGTGTTCGCATGTGCCCTGCGGCACCGTGCCCCTTTTTGATGGGGCCGGGCCCTCCCAGGCAATTCTCCCGCCATTTTTCCCGCTCCAGCGTGCTTGTGAAAACACAATAAGGCGCGGCATGCCTTTGCCCGCTTCGCTTTCGCGACTGACAACCGCGCAGTGGAGGGGTGGCTAAGCCGCTCTGGAGCCGTTCAATGAAACGAATGTTGTTCAACGCGACGCAGCAGGAAGAACTGCGCGTCGCCATCGTCGATGGGCAGAAACTCATCGATATCGACATCGAAACCGCCGGGCGCGAACAGCGCAAAGGCAATATTTACAAAGGCATCATTACCCGCATCGAGCCGTCGCTCGAAGCCTGCTTCGTCAACTACGGCGAAGACCGTCACGGTTTTCTGCCGTTCAAGGAAGTCGCCCGCCAGTATTTCCGTGACGGCGTCGACATGCGCTCCGCGCGCATCCAGGACGCGCTGCGCGAAGGCCAGGAACTGATCGTTCAGGTCGAAAAAGAAGAGCGCGGCAACAAGGGCGCAGCCCTCACCACGTTCATCTCGCTCGCCGGCCGTTATCTGGTCCTGATGCCGAACAACCCGCGCGGCGGCGGCGTATCGCGCCGGATCGAAGGCGACGACCGTCAGGAACTGCGCGAAACCATGGCGCAACTGCAATTGCCGGAAGGCATGAGCATCATCGCGCGCACGGCCGGCATTGGCCGCAGCGCCGAAGAGCTGCAATGGGACCTGAACTACCTGATGCAACTGTGGCGCGCGATCGAAGCCGCGTCGCAAAGCGGTTCGAACGGTCAGCCGATGCTGATTTATCTCGAATCGAGCCTGGTGATCCGCGCGATTCGCGACTATTTCCAGCCAGATATCGGCGAAATTCTGATCGACACCACTGAAATCCATGACCAGGCCCGCGCCTTCATGGACATCGTGATGCCGGACAATGTCAGCAAGGTGAAGCGGTATCACGACGACGTACCGCTCTTCTCGCGCTTCCAGATCGAACACCAGATCGAAACGGCGTACTCGCGCACGGTGCCGCTGCCCTCGGGCGGCGCGATCGTGATCGATCACACCGAAGCACTGGTCGCGATCGACGTCAACTCGGCACGCGCCACCAAGGGCGCCGACATCGAGGAAACCGCTGCGCGCACCAACCTTGAAGCCGCCGACGAAGTGGCCCGCCAGTTGCGTCTGCGCGACCTGGGCGGCCTGATCGTGATCGACTTCATCGACATGGAATCGGCCAAGAGTCAGCGCGAAGTCGAGCAACGCCTGAAAGACGCGCTCAAGCACGACCGTGCGCGCGTCCAGATGGGCAAGATCTCGCGCTTCGGCCTGATGGAACTGTCGCGTCAACGTCTGCGTCCGGCGCTGTCGGAAGGCAGCCACGTGACATGCCCGCGCTGTAACGGCACGGGCCACATCCGCGATACCGAATCGTCCGCGCTGCAAGTGCTGCGGATCATTCAGGAAGAAGCGATGAAGGAAAACACCGCGGCGATCCATTGCCAGGTGCCGGTCGAAGTGACCGCCTTCCTGTTGAACGAGAAGCGCGCCGAAATCAACAAGATCGAATCGCGTTTCAAGGTCAATGTCGTTCTGATCCCGAACAAGCATCTCGATACGCCGCACTACAAGCTGGAGCGTCTGCGTCACGACGATGCACGCCTGGACGAGCCGCGCGCTTCGTGGAAGATGGCCGAAGAAGCGGCCCGCGAAATGGAGTCGGAAACCGGCTACAGCAAGCGCGCCGAAGAAGTTAAGCCGAAGCAGGAAGCGGCGGTTAAGGGCATCACGCCTGAAAAGCCGGCGCCGAGCGCACCGGTTCGCGCAACGGCGACCCCGGCTCCGGTCGCGGTTACGCCGGCGAGCGGTGGTTTCATCGGCTGGCTGAAGAATCTGTTCGGCGTGCAGTCGGCTGCTCCGGCGCCGGTCGCACCGGCTACGACGGAAAAGCAGGCCCGTCCGCAACGCGGCGAACGTACGGAGCGCGGTGAGCGCACCGGCGAACGCGGCGGCGATCGCAACCGCAATCGCCGTGGCGGCGCAGGCGGCCGCGATGCAGCGGGCCGTGCCGAAGGTACGAATGGCGCACGTCAGGGCCAAGGCCAGGGTCAAGGCCAGCAGCCGTCGTCGCAACGTCGCGAGGAACGCGAACCGCGTGAAGGCCGCGAGGTGCGTGAAGCCCGCGAAGGCCGCGAACCGCGCGAGGCACGTGAAGGCCGTGAACCGCGTGGCGCCCGTGAATCGCGTGAGCCGCGTGAAGGCCGCGAAGGCCGTGAACCGCGCGAGGCTCGCGAGCCGCGTGAAGGTCGCGAACCGCGTGAGAACCGCGATCGCGACAACCGTGGCGAGCGCGCTGAAACCGCCGAAGCCGCACCGCGCGGCGAGCGCCGTGAACGTGGCGAGCGTGCGGAGCGCGGCGAACGTCGCAAGCCGCAAGCTGAAACCGCGGACGCGCTGACGCAAAGCGAAACGCAGACGGCGGAGGAACTGGCGCAAAACCAGGCCGCTTTGGGCGAAAACGGCATGCCGATCGATCAGGAAGCCGTGGCGCGTGAAGGTGAAGAGCGTCGTCGTCGCCGTCGTGGCCGTCGTGGTGGACGTCGTGAGCGTGAAGAAGACGTGAACGGCAACTTGGCTGCGGACGTCGCGGAAGCCGAAGGCGACAGCACCAATGTGAACGACGAAGCTCCGGTGCGCACTGCGCATCAGCCGGTCGAACACAAGGCTGAGGTCAACGAGGCGAACGAAGTGAAGCCGGTGGAAGTGGTCGTCGCAGCTGTCGCGACCGAAACCGCCGTGGTCACCGAACTGCATGCCGCAACCGAAACGCCGGCTCTGGCCGTCGAGAAAGCGGTGACGACTGAAGCCGTCGTGCCGGCTGCGGAAGCACCGGCTGCGGTCGAGCCGATGGTGGAAGCGCCGGTTGCGCAAGCAGCAGCCGTGCCGGTCGAAGCAGCGCAAGCCGCTCCGGCTGCCAGCGAGACGGTTTCGCTGGTGGAACCGGTCGCGCAGGTCGAAGCGCCGGTTTACACGCATGTCGAAGCCCCGGCAGTTGCTGCTGCGGTCGAAACGGCACAAGCCGCTCCGGCTCCGGTGGAACCCGCGGCTCCGGCAGTTGTGGCCGAAACACCCGTCGTTCAACCCGCACCGCAAGTCGAAATCGTCGAACCGCAACCCGTCGTGGCAGCAGCCGCGCCGGCAGCGGAACCGGCGGTTATCGAGCAGTCGGAGCCGACGGAGCCGGCACCTGTTGCCGCTGCACCGCAAGTGCACGCTCAAGCGCCTCAGGCCGTACAAGCGCCGCGTAACAGCGGCGTCTCGGCCGAAGCCCTGAAGCCGGTGCTGGAACAAGCCGGTCTCGTCTGGGTGAACACCGACGCCGACAAGCTGCGTGCCGCGCAGGAAGCCGCTGCGCAGTCCGTCAAGCCGGCTCGCGTGGTGCGTGAGCGCAAGCAGTTGACGCCGGTCGACAGCGCGCCGATGCAACAGGTGGAAACGGGCAAGCACACGCAGTAAACTGCCTCGCCTCCTCCTCGAAAAGCCCGCCTTCACCGGCGGGCTTTTTTTTGCGGCTCAGAGACGATGCGGTTCAGGGACGAAAACGAAACCGCGAGCCGCGTGTTCAGCGTTATGCCGCTCCCCGTATACCCCGACTGGCCCCCAGCCCCGCCTGCCGACATGGGCATTTCCGCTAGAATGAATATCTGGCTTTATTTTCAAGCACTAACCGAAGCATTTCATGTCCCGACGCATCATCCCTGTTGCCGATTTCAGCGCGGCGCCGGTCATTGCCGGCCCCGTGCAGACGCCCATCGGCGTGCTGCACGACACGCTGGCGCGCCCGCTGCGCGATTTGCGCATCTCGGTGACGGATCGTTGCAATTTCCGCTGCGTCTACTGCATGCCCCGCGCGGTGTTCGACAAGGACTACACGTTCTTGCCGCATAGCGCCTTGCTCAGCTTCGAAGAAATCGAACGGCTGGCGCGACTGTTCGTCGCACATGGCGTGGAGAAAATTCGCCTGACGGGCGGCGAGCCGCTGCTGCGTAAAAATCTGGAATTCCTGATCGAACGGCTCGCGCAGCTCACCACGCCGGCCGGCCGGCCGCTCGACCTGACTCTGACCACCAACGGTTCCCTGCTGGCGCGCAAGGCGCGCAGCCTGAAAGACGCCGGCCTGACGCGCGTCACCGTCAGTCTCGACGCGCTCGACGACGCCCTGTTCCGCCGCATGAACGACGCCGACTTCGCGGTCGCCGACGTGCTGGACGGCATTGCCGCGGCGCACGCGGTGGGGCTGGCACCGGTCAAGGTCAACATGGTCGTCAAGCGCGGCACGAACGACTCCGAAATCGTGCCGATGGCGCGCCATTTCAAAGGCTCGGGCGCCGTGCTGCGCTTCATCGAATATATGGATGTCGGCACCTCGAACGGCTGGAACATGACCGAAGTGCTGCCGTCCGCCGACGTGGTCACCCGCATCGCCGAACATTTCCCGCTGGCCCCGCTCGAGGCGCACAGCGCCGCCGAGACCGCACAGCGCTGGGGCTATGTGGACGGCAGCGGCGAGATCGGCGTGATTTCGAGCGTGACGCGCGCGTTTTGCGGCAGTTGCACGCGGGCCCGTCTGTCGACTGAAGGCAAGCTGTACCTGTGCCTTTTCGCGTCGGCCGGTCACGACTTGCGGGCGTTGTTGCGCAGCGGCGCGAGCGACGCGGGCATCGCCACCGCCGTCGCCGAAATCTGGCAGGGCCGCGGCGACCGCTATTCGCAACTGCGGGGCAGCAGCGCCGCCGAGACGCGCGTGCTGGACAGCCGACGCGTCGAAATGTCGTACATCGGCGGCTGAACGGCCGGCGCATGACAGCATGAAACCCACACGCGAACACCTCACCGGGCTGGTGCTCGCGGGCGGCCGCGGCATGCGCATGGGCGGCGTCGACAAAGGCCTGCAAACACTGCACGGCGAACCGCTCGCCGCGCACGTATTGAAACGCCTCGCACCGCAATGCGGCGCCCTACTGATCAGCGCCAATCGTCATCCGGACACCTACGCGGCGCTCGGTGCGCCGTTCGGCGCCACGATCGTGGCGGACACCCTGCCAGGCTTCCCCGGGCCGCTAGCCGGCCTGCTCGCTGGTCTGCGCACGGCGCGCACCGCCTACGTGCTCAGCGCGCCGTGCGACACGCCCGGCCTGCCCGCCGATCTCGCCGCCCGCCTCGCGCACGCAATGGACGCGAACCAGGCCGACGTTGCTACCGCCACGACCGCCGACGCCCACGGCGAAGTCTCGCTGCACCCGGTCTTCGCGCTGCTGCGCACGACGCTCGCGGACGACCTGGCGGCCTTTCTGGACGCGGGTGAGCGCAAAGTCCGCGCGTGGTACGCACGCCACAAGACGGTGGAAGTCACCTTTACCGACGAGCGCGCGTTTTACAATATCAATTCGTTACAAGAACTCTCCGACCTCGAGCGCGCTTGAGGCCCCGGTGAAATCCCGCTCCGGCCACACGGCACACGCCGCACGTTTCCACTCCGGCCGCCGGTCGCGACGCCCAGCCCTTCATGACCACGCTTAACGACTTTTCCCGCTGCGTCGCGCAGTACGATCCTCACGCGCTGCCCGTCAAGGCTGCTCAGGCGATTGTTCGTCAATGGGCTGCGCCGGTGGCGGCAGTTGAACGCGTGGCGTTGCGCGATGCGCTCGACCGCGTGCTCGCCGTCGACATCGTGTCGCCGATCAACGTGCCGTCGCACGACAATTCGGCCATGGACGGCTACGCATTCCGGCGCGCGGCGTTGGCGGGCGATACGGCGACGGTCGAGTTGACGATCGTCGGCAAGGCGCTGGCCGGGCATCCGTACGAAGGCGGCGTCGAGGCGACGCAATGCGTGCGCGTGATGACCGGCGCCTGCATGCCGGCAGACTGCGACACCGTGGTGCCGCAGGAACTGGTCGAACGCAATGCCGAATGCACGTCCATCCGTTTTGCCGCCCACGCGGTAGCGCCGGGCGCCAACCGGCGTCGCGCCGGCGAAGACCTCGCTCGCGGCCACGTGGCTTTGCGGGCCGGCCGTGTCATGCGCGCGTCCGACCTTGGCTTGCTGGCTTCGCTCGGTATCGGCGAGGTGAATGTGCGGCGGCGCTTGCGCGTCGCCTTCTTCTCGACCGGCGACGAACTCCGTTCGCTCGGCGAGCCGCTCGACCCGGGCTCGGTGTACGACAGCAACCGCTACACGCTGTTTGCCATGCTGCGGCGCCTGAACGTCGACACGCTCGACCTCGGCGTAGTGCGCGACGAACCGGCCGCGCTCGAAGCCGCGTTGCGCAGCGCCGCGGCCAGTGCCGACGTAGTGCTGACCTCCGGCGGCGTGTCGGTCGGCGAGGCCGATTTCACCAAGCAATTGCTGCAAACATTCGGCGACGTCGCGTTCTGGAGCCTCGCCATGCGCCCCGGTCGGCCGCTCGCTTTTGGCCGTGTCTGGTCGGGCGAGCGCCCGGGTCTCGGACTTCCCGCGCTATTCTTCGGGTTGCCGGGCAACCCGGTGGCCGTGATGGTGACGTTCTATCAGATCGTGCGCGAGGCGCTGCTGCTCATGTCGGGCGCCACGCCACAACCGCTGCCGGTGATTCGCGCCACGAGCCGCCAGGCCATCCGCAAACGCGCCGGCCGTACGGAGTTCCAGCGCGGCGTGGCGGTTCAGAGCGAGCAAGGCGAATGGCACGTCACGCCGACCGGTTCGCAAAGCTCCGGCGTGCTGAGTTCCATGAGCGAAGCCAATTGTTTCATCGTGCTCGACCACGAAGAAGGCGAGATCGCCGAGGGGCAACAAGTGGCTATCATGCCGTTCGACGGCCTCATCTGACGCTTCGGCACCCTGCGCTTTCTCTGGCGGCTAGTTGCAGCTTTACCCATTATCACTACGACTCACGGGTTTGACTTACATGAAAAAACAGATCTCGTTCATCGCACCGGGACAGACGGCCAAAGCACTGATCCTCGTGTATTTGACGTTCTCGGTGCCGCTCGTGCTGCTCGGCGTGCTGGTCGCGTTCTTCCGTTACGGCTCGGTGGAGTTGAGCACCGTATTCAGCGCGCTGCTGCTGAACGCGATTCTCGGTTTCATCCTGCTGTGGATCGCATGCCACGCGTACAACTGGGTGGCGTCGCGCTTCGGCGGCATTGAAATCCAGTTGAGCGACGCGCCGGAAGAAGCCTGATGCCGGCAGCGATCCGCACCGCCACGCCCGCGGACACCAGCGCGATCTTCGCGCTGACGTACGAACTGGCGGAGTTCGAAAGCCTCACACACGTGTTCGTCGCGACCGAAGACGGTCTGCGCGACGCGCTGTTCGGCACGCGGCCGTCGATCGAAGCGTTGGTCGCGGAACAGGAAGGGCGCATCGTCGGCTATGCGCTGTTCTTCCACAATTATTCGAGTTTTGTCGGCAAGCGCGGGCTGTATCTGGAAGACGTTTACGTACAGCCGAGCCAGCGCGGCAGCGGGCTGGGTAGTGCCTTACTGCAGCGCCTCGCGGCATTGGCGGTGGAGCGCCAATGCGGACGCTTCGAGTGGACCGTGCTGGACTGGAATCAGCCGGCCATCAGCTTCTATGAAAAGATGGGCGCAACCGTGTTCCCGGATTGGCGCGTAGTGCGTCTGACGGACGACGCGCTAGCAAAGCTGGCTGCTGGCACGGGCGCCTGAGCGGCGCGCGCCCCGCTTTCTGCCCTATTCGCCCGATTGCTCATCAGGCTCCACGCCCGATAGCGCATCGCCAAGCAAGCCACTCGCCGTTTCGCCCGGCAACGCCTCGACATCGCGCAGCTTGCGGTTCATCACCCGCGTGCGCGTTTCGGCGGCTTCGATTGAACGCGTGACGGTTTCCAGTTGCGCCTTGGTCTTGGCCAGCACGTCGCCGAATTTGCCGAACTCCGTTTTCACCGCGCCCAGCACCTGCCACACCTCGCTCGAGCGCTTCTCGATCGCGAGCGTGCGGAAACCCATCTGCAAACTATTGAGCAACGCGGTCAGCGTAGTCGGACCGGCAATCGTCACGCGATAGTCGCGTTGCAGCATGTCGGTCAGACCCGGCCGACGCAAAACTTCCGCGTAAAGCCCTTCGGTTGGCAGAAACAGCAGCGCGAAGTCGGTGGTATGCGGCGGCGCCACGTACTTCTCCGCGATCGTGCGAGCCTCGGCGCGAATCCGAGCTTCCAGCGCGCGCGACGCGTCTTCCACCGCGACCGGATCGGCGCGCTCCTGCGCTTCGATCAAACGCTCGTAATCTTCGCGCGGGAATTTGGCGTCGATCGGCAACCACACGGGCGTGGCCGCGCTGCCTTGCTCCGCGCGACCCGGCAGCTTGATCGCGAATTCGACGCGCTCGGTACTCTTCGGCACCGTCGCGACGTTCTTCGCGTATTGATCGGTGGTGAGCACTTGTTCGAGCAGCGCTTCCAGTTGCACTTCGCCCCACGTGCCGCGCGTCTTGACGTTAGTGAGCACCTTCTTCAAATCGCCGACACCGGCCGCCAGCGTCTGCATCTCGCCCAAGCCGCGATGCACCTGTTCGAGCCGATCGGACACCAGCTTGAACGATTCGCCGAGGCGTTGTTCGAGCGTGGCGTGCAGCTTTTCGTCGACGGTGCGGCGCATTTCCTCGAGCCTGGCCGAGTTATTCGCCTCGATGTCCTTGAGCCGCTGTTCGATGGTCGCGCGCACCTCGGCGAAGCGGCGATCGTTCGCCTCGGTCAGTTGGCCCAGTTGCAGGCTCAGCGTATCGCCGAACTGTTTGAGCGAGCGGCCCTGCTCGTCACGCGCCTGCTGGGCCTGCTGCTGCAAGCTGTGACGCACGGCGTCGAGCTGCTGCGCGAAACCGTCGATCTTGCCGCCCTGCACCGTGGTCATGCTGCTGAACTGCGCCGCGAGCGTCTGCTGAAAATGCGCGAAACCGCTGCTCTGTTCAGTGCGCGACACGCGCGCCGTCTCGGTGATGTCATTGCGCAATTGCCGCTCGAGGCGCTCATACGCATGCGCTTGCGCGTCGGCCGCCGCGTCGATGCGTTCGTTGAGCAGCTCGAACTGCTCGCTGTCCTCCGCACGGCCGGAGCCGCGCAGCAACACGGCCAACGCGATGACCAAGGCGACCGCCAGCACGGCGACGGCCGCCACCAGAATCAGGGTCATGAACGCGCCTTGCCGATAACCTCGGGGTTGATCGGATTCGGCGGACGGCCGGCGCGCGGTCCTTCGCCCAAAGCGGCGATCAGGTTATCCGCGGCAAGGTTCGCCATGGCACGGCGCGTGGCTTCGGTCGCGCTGGCAATGTGCGGCGTCAGCACGATATTCGGTACGGTGAGCAGATCGGGATTCAGCTTCGGCTCGCCTTCGAACACATCCAGACCGGCGGCGGCAATCTGCTTCGAGCGCAGCGCCTCGACCAGCGCGGCATCGTCGACAATGCCGCCGCGCGCGATATTGGTCAGCGTCGCACTCGGTTTCATCTGGGCGAGTTCAGCGGCGCCGATTGTGTGGTGGTTTTCCTTGGTGTACGGCAAGACCAGCACGACATGATCGGCACGCAGCAACAGTTCCTGCTTCGACACGTACTCGGCGTTCAGTTCGGCTTCGATCTCCGGCGCGACACGCGAGCGGTTGTGATAAATCACCTGCATGTTGAAACCCTTCGCGCGACGCGCCAGCGCCTGGCCGATCCGGCCCATGCCGAGCACGCCGAGCGTCGAGCCATACAGGTCGCTGCCGAGAAAACCGTCGTACGCCCACTTCTGCCATTGACCCGCGCGCAGCCAATGCTCCGATTCGGCGAGACGGCGCGCGGCCGCCATCATCAGTGCCCAGCCGAAGTCCGCGGTCGACTCGTTCAGCACGTCGGGCGTATTGGTGCCGAGCACGTTCGACGCATTGAACGCGGCCATGTCGAAGTTGTTGTAACCCACGGCCATGTTCGAGACCACGCGCAAACGCGGCGCCGCTGCGAGAGCGGCCGCGCCGACCGGATCGCCCGCGGTCAGCGCGCCGTCTTTGTCCGCCAGCCGACGCGTCAGTTCGTCGGCGGGCATGACCTCGCCCTGATTCCAGTCGACGTCGAAATACTGTTTAAGCCGTTCGATCACATCGGGAAAAATCGGACGGGCGACGAGGATCTTTTGCATTGCCATTCTCCGTATAGCGCGTCGAGTTCGTTTGTCTCGGCGATAAAGGT
Organism: Paraburkholderia bryophila; assembly: GCF_013409255.1. Classification (NCBI taxonomy): domain Bacteria; kingdom Pseudomonadati; phylum Pseudomonadota; class Betaproteobacteria; order Burkholderiales; family Burkholderiaceae; genus Paraburkholderia; species Paraburkholderia bryophila. The sequence goes on along the minus strand of NZ_JACCAS010000001.1, from coordinate 4,011,844 downwards.
CGATTCGGGTCGGGTTGGTTCGAAACCGTGCGTTAAAAGAACAGCCAGCCGGTCACGAGAAAAAGCGGCAGCAGCACCGTGCAAGACCAGCCGAGATACGCAAAGAAACTCGGCATACGCACGCCGCGCGATTCCGCGATCGCTTTCACCATGAAGTTCGGCGCATTGCCGATATACGTGTTCGCCCCCATGAACACCGCGCCTGCCGAGATGGCGGCGAGCGTGGTGGCCCCGGTGGTCATCAGCGTCTGCGCGTCGCCGCCGGCCAGATTGAAGAACACGAGGTAGGTCGGCGCATTGTCGAGAAACGACGACAGCAGGCCGGTGGCCCAGAAGTACATCGCGTCGTGCGGCTGGCCCGCGGAGTCGTTGACCAGATGAACGATGCCCGCGAACGCACCCGCCTCGCCCGCGCGCAGGATCGTGATGACCGGCGCGATCGTTACGAAGATGCCGGCGAACAGCTTGGCCACCTCTTCAATCGGCGCCCAGTTGAAATCGTTGCCGGCGCGCGCCGCGCGCGGCGTCAACACCAGCGAGAGCAACGTCACGCCGATCAGCGCGAGATCGCGCACGGCGTTCTGCAACGCCACATGCGTGCCGAACACGTCGAACTCGATGCCCGGCTTCCACAACCCGCTCATCAACACCAACCCGATCACCGCGACGAGCAGCAGAAAATTGATCTTGCCGTCCATACCGAGCGGCGGCGAGTCCGGCGTCGGATCGAGAAAGCGCGAGCGCTCCTCCTCCCGCCGATGAAAATAATACGAGTCCAGCGCATAGAACCCACCGAGCAGCACCATGCAGACGAACAGCATGGGCAGCGCGAGATGCGTGGTGGTCCAGAAGAAACCGACGCCTTGCAGGAAACCGAGGAACAGCGGTGGATCGCCCAACGGCGAGAGCGAGCCGCCCGCGTTCGCCACCAGAAAAATGAAGAACACGACCACGTGGACCACGTGCTTGCGGTTGTCGTTGGCGCGCAGCAACGGACGGATCAACAACATGGCCGCGCCGGTCGTGCCCATGATGCTCGCCAGCAAGGTGCCGAGCGCGAGGATCCCGGTATTCAGGCGCGGCGTGCCGTGCAGATTACCGCGCACGCAGATGCCGCCCGCCACGGTATAGAGCGCCGTGAGCAGCACGATGAAGGGAATGTATTCCTCGAGCAGCGCATGCACGAGCGAGCCGAACGCAACGCCCGCACCGAACGTGAGCGCGAACGGCACGAGGAACAGCAGTGCCCACGCTGCCGCGATCTTGCCGAAATGGTGATGCCAGAACGCCGGCGCCACCAGCGGGAACACCGCGATGGACAGCAGTACGCCGGCGAACGGCAAGCCCCACAGCGCGGACAAGGTCGCGCCGTCCAGCGTCGCGGCAGCGGCCGGTTGAGACCAACCCGCCAACGTCGATGCAACAATGGCGAGCGCCATGCTCGCCCAACCGGCGTGCCCTTTCATATTCTTGAAGTCCTTGTTATTACGGTGGCCGCGATGGCCAAAGACACCGATGCGCGCGCCGCTCAGGCGCCTTGCACGACGATCACATGCACCCGGTAAGGCCCATGCGCGCCGAGCACGATGGTCTGTTCGATATCGCCGGTGCGCGATGGTCCGGAGACGAAATTGACCGCGCGCGGCAATTCGCCGCGCTCACTGCGAATCAGGCCGAAAGCCTCTTCATGACCCGAGACGATGCGCGAAGCCGGCACGATCGCGATGTGCGTTTCCGGCAGCAGACCGGCCGACGCATACGTCTGCGGACCGGACAGCAAAACCAGCGTGCCGGTTTCGGCCGTTGCGCAGAAGCAGCCGGTGAGACCCACCGCGTCGCCGTCTCGCGGCTTGCGGAATTCGACGCTGAGACCGGCTTCGGCCCACTGCAGGTCCTGCAGCGTTTGCCAGGCAATGGCCTGCAACGGCAAAGCATGCTGCGTGAGATAGCGATGCGCGGCGGCCGGCACCTCGCTCATTGCCTGAACCGTCTCCACCGTGGTCGCCATTTTCTGGGCTTCTTCGATGAAGCGCGCGCTCAGATCGGTCGGCATTTCCGGCCGCGGACCCGGCGGATGACGCGCCACATAATCAGCGGCGGCCTCGCGTTCGGCAGCGGACGGCTCGGGCTCACGCCCTTGCGCTGCGCGGATGCGCGCCAGGATGTTGCGGCGGGCAATCGATGTGTCCATATGCGAAATCCTCGTGTCGACAGCCGTGCAATGTGACGAGGATTATACCGGCCACCCTGCGCGCGAACACCCTGGCCGAACGGCCTATTGCGGGCCGCCGGACGCACGGGCAAAGTATCGGCAACGCAAGACCGGCAGCGGACGGCAGAAGACGAAGCGGCTTACTTCGAAACTTCTTCCTCAGGCTGCGCGATGCCGAACACCTGACGCAAATACGCGAGATAGGCCTTGTCTTCGCACATGTTCTTGCCCGGCGAATCCGACAGCTTGGCCACCGGCTGACCGTTGCAGCGGACCATCTTGATGACGATCTGCAGCGGGTTGTAGCCGAGGTCGTTGGTCAGGTTGGTGCCCACGCCGAAGGCCAGTTTGCAGCGGCCGCGGAATCGTTCGTACAACTGCAGCACCTTGGGAATATCGAGGGCGTCGGAGAACACGAGGATCTTGGTGCGCGGGTCGCAGCGATTCTCCTCGTAATGCTTGAGCAGGCGCTCGCCCCAGTCGAACGGATCGCCGGAATCGTGGCGCGCGCCGTCGAACAGCTTGCAGAAATACATGTCGAAGTCGCGCAGGAAAGCCTGCATACCGTACACGTCGGAGAGCGCGATACCCAGGTCGCCGCGATATTCCTTGGCCCACATTTCGAAGCCGAAGATCTGCGAGTCACGCAACCGCGGACCCAGCGCCTGGCAAGCCTGCAGGTATTCGTGCGCCATCGTGCCGAGCGGCGTAAGGTTGTGCTTCATCGCGTAGAAGACGTTGCTGGTGCCGGCGAACTGCTCGCCCAGGCCGTCTTTGAGCGTGAGGATCACTTCCTCGTGCCATTGCTTCGAGAAGCGGCGGCGGGTGCCGTAGTCGGCGATCTTGCAGTCGGCGAATTCCGGGCGCGCGCCCAGCAACTGGATCTTCTCGACGAGACGGCCGCGCCCTTCGCTGTAGTCGGGCTTCTGCTGCGTGTTGCGGAAATAGACTTCGTTGACGATCGCGAGCATCGGAATTTCGAACAGGATCGTATGCAGCCACGGCCCTTTGATCTCGATGTCGATTTCGCCATTGCCCTTCGGCGACGGCAGGATCGAAATGTATTTCTCGTTCAGATGAAACAGCGCTAGAAACTCGATGAAGTCGCCCTTGATGAAGCGCATACGCCGCAGGTAGTCGAGTTCGTCGTCGGTAAAGCGCAGATCGCAAAGCTTGCGCACTTCGTCGCGAATCTCGGCGATATACGGCACGAGATCGACATTCGGCGTACGGCAGCGGAAGCGATATTCCACGTTCGCCGCGGGAAAGTGATGCAACACCACTTGCATCATCGTGAACTTGTACAGATCGGTGTCGAGCAGCGAAGTAATAATCATGATGGTGCGAACTGGACCGCGGGAAAAACGGAAGGCCTGACTCAACCTATGCGCATACGGCGTGCCCCGTGGCCGCCGACCTGACGCATGTTACCCGAATGCGCGCGAATTCCGCGTGCCGGCGGACGGCTGTTCAACCCGCCATAAACTAATCACGAAAACGTATAAAAGCCGTAGCCCGATGCTGCAACCGCCTCTTGACGTTACGTTACAATAGCGCTTTTGGCGTATTCGCCTTCCCTGATTCTGCATGCAGGAGCTGCCTGAATGACTCACGTTGTGACCGAAAGCTGCATTAAGTGCCGCTATACCGACTGCGTCGATGTGTGTCCCGTGGACTGCTTTCGCGAAGGTCCCAACTTCCTCGCGATCGACCCCGACGAATGCATCGACTGCGCCGTGTGTGTGGCCGAGTGCCCGGTGAATGCTATTTATGCCGAAGAAGACGTGCCGGGCGACCAGCAGAACTTCATCGAACTGAACGCCGACCTGGCGAAAAACTGGCCGAGCATCACCAAGACCAAGGCTCCGCTGCCGGAAGCCGACGAGTTCAAAGACATCAAGGAAAAGCTCGAGTTGCTCGCTCGCTGAGCGTGGCGGCCTGTGCCCTCGGCTCGGCATCTCATTGGTCGATTCAAATGAAAACGAGCCGCGCAGGGTATTGACAGCCGCTTAAGCTGCTTCTACAATTTCGCTTCTCTGCTGTTTGTTGTTCTGTTCCTCGATAGCTCAGTTGGTAGAGCGCCGGACTGTTAATCCGTAGGTCCCTGGTTCGAGCCCAGGTCGAGGAGCCAAGAATTTCAAAAGCCCGTTAACCAATACGGGCTTTTTTATGTAGATCAAGTTGTACTGCTGTTCCTCGATAGCTCAGTTGGTAGAGCGCCGGACTGTTAATCCGTAGGTCCCTGGTTCGAGCCCAGGTCGAGGAGCCAAAAAATTTGAAAGGCCCGCATTCGTGCGGGCCTTTTTGTTTTCCGACGCGGGTTTTGCGCGAGTGACTTTGCAAAGATGGATTCGCACGTCCCCATTCAAGGTCGAATCAAGCGGCCCACGGTCAGCGAGCCACGCATCGATCCTCGTACGCCAACCGCCCCAACCTCCCGCATACCAGCCCATTTGCACCAGCCCTTTCACGGGCGCGCCGTTATACGATGGCGACTTCCTCGCGCGCGCACCTGACTCATACGCTTTGTCGCGCTCAACTCACGTGCTCACTTCCGGCAACCCATGAAACCCACCTTGTTGCGCATCGCACTTGCAACTGCCGCCGCCCTGCTGCTGCCTTCGGCGCACAGCGAAGAAGTCGGCAGCGTCAACACCAACTTCCGCATCACCGGTTCCGATCGCGTCGTGGTCGAGGCGTACGACGATCCGATCGTCCAGGGCGTGACCTGCTATGTATCGCGAGCGCGAACCGGCGGCGTCAAAGGCACGCTCGGTATCGCCGAAGATCCGACCGAGGCGTCCATCGCCTGCCGTCAGGTCGGTGCGATCCATTTCACCGGACCGGTCAAGCAACAGGCCGACGTGTTCTCGGTGAGCATGTCGCTGATCTTCAAAGCGCTGCACGTGGTGCGGGTGGTCGACGCGAAGCGCAATTCACTGGTGTATCTCACGTACAGCGACCGGGTGGTCAGCGGCAGCGCGAAAAACAGCGTAAGCGCCGTGCCGATGCCGGCCGGCACCACGATCCCGCTCAAGTAGCCCGACGTCCTACGGCAAACGCGCTGTCAGATGGAGCGGCAGCGTTCACGTCGCGCTACACTGAGCGGTCCCGCCGAAACTTCATCATGACCGCCGCCCATCGCTTCCAGAATTCCGCCCGCTACTGGCGCACGCCGCTTTTGCCCGGCGCGGATCTGGTCACCGCCGAATATCACGACCACGAGTTCGCGCCGCATTGGCACGACGCGTACACGATCCCGGTGATCGTCGCGGGCGCAGAGGGCTATCGGTATCGCGGCGCCTACCATGTGGCCGAAGCCGGCACCGTGCCGATCATTAATCCCGGTGAACTGCATACCGGCTCGAAGGCGATCGAGGCCGGCTGGCGCTATCGCGTGATCTATGCGCCGGTGGATTTCATTCACGACCTCGCCAACGAAGTGACCGGCAAACTGCAGGCGCTACCGTGGTTCGAGCCGGGCGTGATCCGCGATCCCGATCTGGCGAGACGGCTCGCGCGAGCGCATCGTTTGCTCGAAGCAGGCGGCGACCCACTCGCCGCCGAAGCCGCCATGCTCGACGCCGTGTCCATGCTGCTGGTCCGCTACTCGCAAACGCAAGGGAGCCCCGCACGCCTCGCTATCGACGACACCCGCGTCGCGCTCATGAAAGAGCGTCTGACAGGAGACCTCGTCGAGCCTGTCGCGCTCGCCGACGTGGCGCGCGCGGCGGGGCTTTCACCGTTTCACGCGGCGCGCCTATTTACGCAGACCACCGGCCTGCCGCCACATGCATGGCGCAATCAGGTGCGCTTGCAGCGCGCGCTCGCGCCGTTGCGCGCGGGCGTGTCGGTCACGGATGTCGCCGCGGCCAGCGGTTTCACCGATCAGAGCCATTTCACGCGACACTTCCGGCGCATGTTCGGCGTGCCGCCCGGACGCTGGCAAGGCGTTTGAGCGTAAGGGCGACGGCAGCGGCGCACCGGTCGAGCTAACCGTCTCACCGCCACAGCCACCGCCGCAAGAACGTACAAGCCCCACCCACCCGCCTCCCGCTATGCTTCCCGCACCAAGGAGGCAAGATTGACCCATTCCACCCCGGCCCAGCCCACCCGCACAGGCCACTTCAAAGCATTCACCGCCGGTGCGCGCGACATCATTCCGATGATGGTCGGTGCCGCGCCCTTCGGCGTCATTTTCGGCACGCTCGTCGCATCCGGCCCGCTGCATCTGTGGCACGGCCAGTTGATGTCGCTCGTCGTGTTCGCCGGCTCCGCGCAGTTCATCGCGCTCGGCCTGATCGCCGGTCACGCGAGTTTCGCGGTGATCTGGGCGACCACGCTGGTCGTCAATCTGCGTCACGTGCTGTATAGCGCGACGCTCGCGCCGCACGTCGCGCATCTGTCGACACGCTGGCGCTGGGCGCTCGGCGCGCTGCTCACGGACGAAGTCTTCGCGGTCGCGTGGGAGCACTACCGGCATAAGGAACCCGGCACCGTCGGTCCGCACTACTTCTTCGGCGCGGGTCTCGCGATGTACCTGAACTGGCAGCTCTGGACCGCCGCCGGCCTGCTATTCGGCGCGGCGTTCCCCGGCCTGCAATCGCTCGGGCTCGATTTCGCGATGGTCGCCACCTTCATCGCGATCGTCGTGCCGCAGCTCGTCGCGCTGCGCTACATCGCCGCCGCCGTTACGGCGGGCACGCTGGCCTTCTTCTGGCAGGCGTGGCCGTACAAGCTCGGCCTGCTCGGCGCCGTGTTCGCGGGCGTTGCGGTCGGCGTGCTGCTGTCGACGGCGCGTCCCAACCTGCGCGGCACGCGCGGCACCCCGGAGGCATCGCGATGAACTACGTCGTCCTGATCCTCGGCATGGCGCTCATCACGTGGGTGATCCGCGCCGCCGTCTTCGTGCTCGGCGACCGGCTGGTGTTTCCGCCGCTCGTGCGGACCGCCCTCGGCTTCGTACCGGTGACGGTGCTGACCGCGATCATCGTGCCGATGGCGGTTTCGCCGCACGGCACCCAGGCCGAACTGAGCTGGCGCAATCCGCAACTGGTCGGCGCACTCGCGGCCGTATTGGTGAGCGCGCTGACACGACGCCCGCTCCTGACCATCGCGGTCGGGCTAGCGGTCTTTTTTGTCTGGCAATTGGTCGTGCTTAAATAGCCGGCAGCCGCCGTCGAGCCCGCATCGGCGACGGCGCCCCCCCCTGCCGGACGATCCCTTGCCCGCCGCCGTGACGGCTTTGGCCCCGAAGGGGCGGCGGCTGGAGAAGCGCGGCAAACCAGGTGCGGCAACCAGGCACGGCAAACGTCAGGCACGAACCGGTGGGCGATGCTTCCTTCTAATGCCGGCTCCCAAAGGCCGCATGCCCTTAAGTTTTCCCTGAATCCGCCGATATGAAGTCGAGGTCCGCACATCGGGATATGACGTCCCGCTGGTGACGCGGCAACAGGCAGGAAGCAATCGCGCCGGCATCACGGGTCGCGTCTCACCAGGTCCATACGCGGCCGGATGACGCGTCGAAGCCGCGCGGCAGGACCAAACGGGATAACACATGGGTCAAATCACCCTCACGCTCAAAGACGAGACCATTGCGACGCTGCGCAAGGATTTCGACGCTTTTCTGCGGGTTTCGCTGAAGCTCGATCCGCAGTTCGCGACGCCGTCTTTCGAGGATTTCTTGCGCGCCAAGTTGCTCGACAACATGGTGCCGCTGACCGAACACGCGGTGCAGCGGATGCTGCAAGGCGGCCAGTACGCCTGGGCCAAACGCACGCTGGACAAGGAGTTTCCGGATGTCGTCGCAATTCTGATGCGGCAGGCGGGCGAATTCGGCTTCGGCTTCGCGGCGCGTTCGGAATGGACGCCGGAAGAGCTCGCCAAGCAGTGCCGCGACTGGGCGGCGGCGATCGTCAAGGAAGCCGAAGGCGACGCCGCGCTGATCGATCCGCTCGCAGCGCAGATCAAGAGCGCCGCGCAGGACATTCAGGCGCTCGAGGAAGTGATGCAGACGCCGGCCTGGCGACTGGTGGAATCGCTGCGCCAGCGCGTGTACGAAGCGAAGGTGGGATGCGAAACCGGCGTGGGCAGCACGGCGCGCGAGAAGCTCGGCGAACTGCGCGGGCTGCTGCGGCTGGGCATTTCGCACGGCTCGTTCCAGAAGCAGGAAGCGCAGCAGATCATGGAATATTTGCGCCTGCTCAAGCCGGAGATTTTCGTCGAAGAGCCGTACGACGTGTTTTCGCGGCTGGCGGCCTGGTTGCGTAATTTCTTCGTGCCGCCGCGTCCGGCGCCGCAACAGCAGCAACGGCAGTCGCGCTAAGGGCGGGTGGCGGTTTAAGGCCGATGAGCTGACGGCTCAAGCCACCAAGCCAAAGAGCGCACCTCAGCGCCCTCAATCCCACATTTTCCTCAGCTTCGCCCCAATCTCGATCTTCGCCCGCGCCGCGGCGGCAAGCCCCGCCGCCGTGGGCGCGCTCGGGATCGCCACGCGCGGCCACGCGTAGGCGTCGAACAGCGGCATCAGATGCGCGGGAATGAAGCGCGTGCGCGACGCCCACACGTGGCGGTCGCCCATATGCGTCTGGTTGTGCACGTAGAAGCGCTGCGGCACGACGATATGCAGGTCCTCTTTCGCTCGCGTCATCGCCACGTAGAGCAGGCGTCGCTCCTCGTCGATTTCCTCTTCGCTGCCAGTGCCGAGGTCAGACGGAATGCAGCCGTCGACGCCGTTCAGCACGAACACGTTGCGCCATTCCTGGCCCTTCGCCGAATGAATCGTGGACAGGATCAGATAGTCCTCGTCGAGCAGCGGGACGCCGGATTCGCCGCTGGTGGCGTCGGGCGGGTCGAGCGTCAGCTCGGTCAGAAAGCGTTCGCGCGACGGATACGTGCCCGCGATGCTCTCCATCTGCAATACATCCGCGTGACGGATCGCCGCGTCCTCGTGGTTGCGCTCCAGATGCGGCTCGTACCAGCGCCGCACCATTTCGAATTCGGACGGCCAAGGTGTCTGGCGGCCGTACGCGCTCGACATCAGCTTGACGAACGGATGCCAGTCTTCCTGCGCGCGAGCCGGCGCGGTGAACGCGGCCAGCGCGCCGCCGGCGGTGTCGGCGAGATTGCCGGCGCCCGCGCGCGCGGCGATCTCATCGAGCACTTTCGCGGCGGTGGCCGGCCCGACGCCCGGCAGCAACTGCACGACGCGGAACCCGGCGACGCGGTCGCGCGGATTCTCCGCCCAGCGCAGCACGGCGAGTACGTCCTTGACGTGGACCGAATCCAGAAATTTCAGCCCGCCGAACTTCACGAACGGAATCTTGCGCCGGGTCAGTTCGATCTCCAGCGCGGCGCTGTGGTGAGCCGCGCGAAACAGCACCGCCTGCGACTTGAGCTTCATGCCCTGCTCGCGCGCTTCGAGGACCTGTTCGACGATGTAGCGCGCCTGATCGGCTTCGTCGGCGACCGTGACGAGGCGCGGGCGTTGCGCCGACGCCTTGTCGGTCCACAGATTTTTCGTGTAGCGCTCGCTGGCCAGCTCGATCACCGCGTTCGACGCCGCGAGAATCGGCGCGGTCGACCGGTAATTGCGTTCGAGCGTGACCTGGCGCGCCGGCGGATCGAATTGCGCCGGAAAATCGAGAATATTGCGCACGGTCGCGCCGCGAAACGAATAGATCGACTGGGCGTCGTCGCCGACCACGGTCAGGCCGCGGCCGTCCGGCTTCAGGGCGAGCAGGATCGACGCCTGCAGACGGTTGGTGTCCTGATACTCGTCGACCAGCACGTGATCGAAGCGCGCCGACAGGTCCGCCGCGATGGCCGGCTCGGCGGCCATATGCGACCAGTAGAGCAACAGATCGTCGTAATCGAGCACGCTCTGCTTCTGTTTCGCGTCGACGTAAGCAGCGAACAGCCGGCGCAGATCGTCCTCCCATTCGCCGCACCACGGAAACGCGCTATCGAGCACATGGGCCAACGACGCGCCGGTGTTCACCACGCGCGAATAAATGGCGAAACAGGTGCCTTTGGCCGGGAAACGCCGCTCTTTCGCGGATAAACCGAGTTCGTGACGCACCAGGTTCATCAGGTCGGCGGAATCCTCGCGGTCGTTGATCGTGAAGGCCGGCGCGAGGCCGATCAGATCCGCGTATTCGCGCAGCAGCCGCGCGCCGACGCTATGGAACGTGCCCGACCACGTCAGCCCTTGCGCGAGCGCGGCGCGCGCGCCAAGCGCCGCGCCGGCAATGCGCGTCACCCGGCGCGTCATTTCAAGCGCCGCTCGGCGTGAAAAGGTCAGCAGCAGAATGCGGCGCGGATCGGCGCCTTTTACGACGAGGTTGGCAACCCGATGCGCGAGCGTGTTGGTCTTGCCGGAGCCCGCGCCCGCGATGACGAGTAATGCGCCCGGCGGCGCATCAGGCGTGTCGGCGCCATATTCGACGGCTTCGCGCTGCGCGTCGTTGAGCTTGGCCAGCCAGGCGGCGGTATCCGCTGCGTCGGATAAACCGGACGCAGCGGACATATCAGACGGCGGCGGAGAGTCGGCGACGGAGAGCACGTGGATTCGGGCGCTGAAGTGAATGAAGGATGGCGACGCATACTGTATATCCATACAACCATCACAGACAAGCGACCCTTATTTCGGGTCGCCGTCCTTCAACGCCAAAGCGCGCCTGCTACTGCTTCTTCGCGTCCTTCACATTAGCGTCGGCATTCGCCTTATCGGCGTCGGCCTGCGCGTCGGTTTTCTTCTTGTCCGCCTTGGCTTGCGCGACGGACGCCTTCTTGTCCGCCTTCGATTGTTCCTTTGCGGCCTTCTTGTCGGCATGCGTCACGGGCGCGGCGGCCGGATCGCTCGCCTGCGCGAACGCCACGGACGCCATGGACGACGAAAGGCACCCCGCGATCAACGCGGCGTAGATCTGTTTTCTGGTGGACTGGGCAATGCTCATTCGATACCTCCTTACAACGGGATTCGAGCCATCGTGGCCGTCAATCTGGCTACGATGCCCCGCGGCAGAGTCTGCCTGGCCGAAGCCCGGTGGTTCAAAACCAAAGCGGCCGGGCGCGACGGCGGAAAACGCCGCCGCCCCGGCCGCTTCATCACCGGGCCAGACTGACTTAGCGACCTGGCGATTTAGCGCTGACTTAGTGCTTCACATCGCTGCCATCGGACTGATCGCCCGTCTGGCCTTGCATGTTCATCTTCATTTCGTTGTTGGCGGTTTGCTTATCCGCCTTCTGGTTGATCTTGGCGTCGCGCACCTGTTCCTTGTATTGCGACTTGGCGGCCTTCTGCTGATCCTTCAACTCCGTCTTCGAAGCCTTCTTCGACGCACGGTATTCAGCGTTCGCCTTGGCATTGGCGTCGCGCTTCTGCACCAGCGGATCGGTCGAACCCGGCGCGGTCAGACGGGTCGGCGCCGGCGTCACCGGCTGCACGCCGGCGGCGGCGGGCGCTGCTTGCATCTGCATCTGAGCCTGGCCGTCCGCACCTGCGGCCGGCTGCGCGGTCTGCGCGACAGCGGCAGTCGCGGCGAAAGCGGTCAGGGCGGTACCGATCAGAAGTGTACGAATCTGGGTCATGGCTAAATCCTCTCTAAAGTTGTTGTGACCGGACGTCTTATCTGGCTTCGCACCGTGCCGATCCGTCGTGACGGATCTTTCGCGCAAAAACCTATGCTTCGGCCGGTCTTCTCGTTGCGGGACAAATCCAGCAAGCTTCCCTACTGAGAGCCACTTTACGAGTGAAATTCGTAATCCGCGAATGCTGTTACGGAACGTTTCACTTTCCGACAATTACATAACATCTGCTTGCAAAAGCCTACACACCGCCTGCGGTACAGCTCGAGCTTCATCCAGGGCAAGTTTGTGGCTTATGATGCGAACCCTTTGCCTGAAGGCGCAAACGCCATGCCCAACCTCGATTTCACGCTCACCGGCGACTACGTCGAATTGCACAATCTCCTGAAGATAACGGGCCTCGCGGAGAGCGGCGGGCAAGCCAAAATGATGGTCGGCGACGGCGCGGTCACCGTCGACGGACGGGTCGAAACGCGTAAAACCTGCAAAATCCGCGCGGGCCAGGTGGTGCTGTTCGGCGACACGCGCATCGCGGTCCACGAAGCCTGACAACGCCCTCCTTGCCGTCCACGGTCTGCGGTCCGGAAATTCGGAGGGCCGTACGCACCAAAATCGTGCTTCTTTGATCGACAGCGCCGCGCCTAAGCAATAAGCTGTCAGATTCGACAGACAACAAACGGCTGGCTAGCCGAGCCGCCGCTCCTCGCCGTTTGGTCACCGCCCGCCCCGCTCGCGAACGCTGCAACGCGCGCCGGCCGTGACCCGGTCGCCACTTTCGCCGCCAGGCGCTTCCATGACTCAGTCCAGCTTCACCCGGGTGGCCTCCCGGCCGCCGACGCTTTCCCGCCATGCCGCCGACACCGCCCGGCTCGCCGCGCCGCTCGCGATCTCCCAGCTCGCGCAAATGGCCATGGCGGTCACCGACACGATCCTGCTCGGCTCGCTTGGCCCCGACGCGCTCGCCGCCGGCGGCCTCGGCGCGAACCTGTTTTTCGTCGTGGTCACGCTGCTGCAAGGCGTGCTGACCTCCGTCAGCGTGAGCGTGTCGCATGCGCGCGGCGCTCAGGACGAAAGCCGCGTGCCGCATATCTACTGGACCGGCCTCGTGCTGTCGGTGCTGCTGTCGGTGCCGGCGTTCTTTCTGCTGTCGTTCGCCACGCCGATCCTGCTGGCGTTCGGCGAACCCACGCTGCTCGCGCACAACGTCGGCGAATATGCGTCCGTCTTGCGCTGGGGCTCGCTCGGCAGCCTGATCGGCGTCGGCCTGATGCGCTCGTTCCTGCCGGCGATCGGCGCGGCGAAACGGCTGCTGTGGGTGTCGCTCGTGAGTGTTTTCGTGAACGGCTTTCTCAACTACGGGCTGATTCACGGCGCCTACGGGTTGCCGCGGCTCGGCTTTCTCGGCTCGGCCGCCGCGACCTCGATCACCGTCTGGCTGAGCGCGCTGGTGCTGATGGCGCTGCTGCATTTGCGGCCGCGCTACCGTCACTTCGTCGTCGCCACACGGCCGAACGTGCCGCTGATGGGCGAACTGTTCGGCATCGGCTGGCCGGTGGCGATCACCTACGGCGTCGAGTCGACGCTGTTTCTCGCCACGGGTCTGATGGTCGGCCTGCTGGGCGAATCGCAACTGGCCGCGCATCAGATCGCGCTGAACGTGGCGTCGGTGGCGTTCATGGTGCCGCTCGCGATCGGCCAGGCGGGCAATGTGCGGGTCGGCTTCTGGTCCGGCGCCGGGCAGCCGCTCGCCGCGCGCCATGCCGGGTTCGTCGCGCTGGCGCTCGGCGTGGGCTTCATGACGCTGTCGGGCATCGTGCTGATCGCGGCGCCGCATTGGATCGTCGGGCTGTATCTGCACCTCGACGATCCGGCCAACGCGGCCACGGTCAAGCTGGCGAGTTCGCTGCTCGGCGTAGCGGCGATCTTCCAGATCGTCGACGGCATGCAGACGGTCGGCTCCGGCTGTCTGCGCGGCCTGAAGGACACGCGCGTGCCGATGATCGCCGCGGCGTTCGGTTACTGGGTGATCGGCTTTCCGACCGGCTACACGCTGGCGTTTCACTTCGGGCTCGGCGCGCTCGGTCTGTGGTGGGGACTGGCCGCGGGGCTCGCGAGCGTCGCCTTGCTGATGACGCTGCGCTTTCATAAGCTGAGCTTGCGGCAGGTGCCGGTTGAGGCGGGGACGACGGGTCCATCCGTCTAAGTCGATGCGGCCTGCGGCTGGTTGCACGCACAACCATCGCCATGCGAAAAACCCGCTGTAAAAGGTAAAATGCGCGCTCAGCCGCGTCCGCGCACACCCACGCCTACGCGCCGCTAACCCGCCTACGCGCCTCACGAAGGCCCGCGCCGCCCGCCAGCGCCTCACCCGCTTTCAGGGCTCGCCGCACTGCCCACGGCCGACATCAGCACGCACGCAGCAGTCGCGGCGCGCCGCACGACCGACCTCGCTTTTCGCCATAAAACGCTCCGTAAAGCACGCCATAAAACACAATCAAGGACCACCCGTCATGCTCGCCCGCGTCACCCGTCTCTTTCCGCTCTGGGCCGTGCTCGTGTCGATCGCCGCATACAGCTCGCCCGCGTCGTTCGCCGGCATCGCGCCGCACGTCACCACGCTGCTCACCATCATCATGCTGGCCATGGGCGTCACGCTTTCCGTCGCCGATTTCCGGCGCGTTTTCACGCGGCCCGCGCCGGTGGTGGCCGGCATCGTGCTGCACTACCTCGTGATGCCGCTCGCCGCCTGGGTCATCGCGAAGGCCTTGCGCATGCCGCCCGATCTGACCGCCGGCATGGTGCTGGTGGGTAGCGTGGCGAGCGGCACGGCGTCGAACGTGATGATTTATCTGGCGCGCGGCGACGTCGCGTTGTCGGTGACGATCAGCGCGCTGTCGACCCTCGTCGGCGTGTTCGCGACGCCGCTGCTCACGCGTCTGTATGTGGACGCTTCAATCGCCGTCGACGTGCACGGCATGCTGATAAGCATCCTGCAGATCGTCGCGCTGCCGATCGTGATCGGCCTCGTCGTCAATCATCTGTTCGGCAAGGTCGTGCGCAAGATCGAACCGGCATTGCCGCTGATTTCGATGGTCGCGATCATCCTGATCATCGGCGCGGTGGTGGGCGGCACGCAGAAGAGCATTGCGTCGGTCGGCCTCGTGGTGATGCTGGGCGTGGTGCTGCATAACGGCATCGGCCTGCTCGGCGGCTATTGGGGCGGGCGCCTGCTCGGCTTCGACGAAGCCGTCTGCCGCACGCTCGCAATCGAAGTCGGCATGCAGAATTCCGGCCTCGCGGCCACGCTCGGCAAGCTGTATTTCACGCCGATCGCCGCGCTGCCCGGCGCGCTGTTTTCGGTGTGGCACAACCTTTCCGGCTCGCTGCTCGCGGGCTACTGGGCGGGACGTCCGGCGAAAGGTTCGACGCATCCGGATGGCGAACGCGTGCTGAACGCAGAACGCGGCTAATCCCCTCGCCGGCATGCGGGCGAACCAGGCCCAGGCCCGCAATTCCCCTTAGAATGCATTTCTCGACAGCGCAGGCCAACACCTGCGCTGTCGCCATGAGAAGCCTGCATTCAAGGGAGAAGCCAGCGTGCCGTGGCATCAGAAACAGAAGCAGAATCCAAACCCAGGCCCGACCGCACCGCAACGCCAGTACGCGTCGAGCACGTCGCACAGAAAATCGGCGTGGGCGGCAAGCGGGCATTTCTTCCTGCTGTGCTTCGCAACGGCATTCCTGACCGCTTGCGCCACCAAGCCTCCCGCCACCGCGTTCGACCGTCAGGTCACCCACGCGCTTCCCGTTACCGAAACCACACCGCTGCATACCGCGCTTGCGCCGCTCGAAGCCGCGCATCCGAACGAGTCCGGTTTTCGCGTGCTGTCGAGCGGCACCGACGCATTGCAGATGCGCATCGCGCTCGCGCGCGCGGCGACGAAAACGCTCGACATGCAGTACTACATCGCCAACGAAGACACCACCGGCAAGCTGTTGCTCGGCGCCGCGCTATACGCGGCGGACCACGGTGTACGCGTGCGCATGCTGGTCGACGATCTGAACTTCAAGGACATCGATCAGGTCATGGCGGGTTTGAACTCGCACGACAACATCGAGATTCGCGTCTTCAATCCGTTCGGCAGCGCGCAGCAAGGCGTGTTCGAACGTACGACGAACCTGTTCACGCAGATCGGCCACTTCACGCGCCGCATGCATAACAAGGCGATGATCGCGGACAACCAGCTGGCGATCGTCGGCGGCCGCAATCTCGGCGACGAATACTTCAGCGCCAGCGAAACGCTGCAGTTCCGCGATCTCGACGTGCTCGCCGCGGGTCCGATCACCGCCGACGTCTCCGCCAGTTTCGACGACTACTGGAACAGCAGCATTGCCTATCCGCTGCGCGCGCTGAACCATCAGAAGTTCGACGCGAAAGAGCTCGACAAGACGCGCGACGACTTGCGTCAGCATTGGCGCGAGAACGCCGATCCGTACAACGCGAAGCCGCTGAACGCGACGCCGCTCGCCACGCAAATCGCCAACGCCCAGCTCGGTCTGACGTGGGCGCCCGCCGAATTCAAGGCGGATCTGCCGGAAAAAATCGTGCACCCGTCGCCGGACTATGTGAGTCCGCCGATGCAGCGTCTCGCCGAGCTGATGCACGACGCGCAGAAAGACTTCCTGATCATTTCGCCGTACTTCGTGCCGCACGAATCCGGCGTCGAGGCGGCGGGCGTGCTGACGCATCGCGGCGTGCGGATCGCCGTGCTGACCAACTCGCTGGCTGCCACCGACGCGGTCGCCGTGCAAGCTGGCTACAGTCCGTTTCGCGTGCCGCTGCTGCAGCAAGGCGTCGAACTGTACGAATTCAAACCGCAGCAGAAGACGCCGCGCGCGGGGATTACCGGTTCGCGTTCGCGCGCCAGCCTGCATGCCAAAACCTACGTGATCGATCACAAGATTCTGGTGATCGGCTCGATGAATCTCGACCCGCGTTCGGCCAATCTGAACACCGAACTGGCGCTGGTGATTCACAGCGCGCCGCTCGCCGACCAGGTCGCGCAAATCTTCGCGCGCGCCATCGCGCCCGAGGTCAGTTACCGCGTGACGCTGGCCGACAGCGCACAGCTCGCGTACCTGCGTTCGATCGGCGCGCCGCTGTCGCCGCTGGTGTGGACCGACGTCGAAAACGGCACGCGCCGCACCTACATTTTCGATCCGCAAGCGGGTTTGTACCGGAACGCGCTAACGGGTCTATTCTCCCTATTGCCTGTCAACGCAGAACTTTGAAAAGCGGAGTTGAACATGACTGAAGACGTACGAATGGAGCGTGACACGTTCGGTGAAATCGCCGTGCCGAACGCGCGTCTGTGGGGCGCGCAAACGCAGCGCTCGCTGCAGAATTTCCGCATTTCGACCGAGAAACAGTCGCTTGAACTGATCAATGCGTTGGCCGTCATCAAGCGCGCCGCCGCCGAGGTCAACCAGGGTCTCGGCGTGCTCGACGAAAGCAAGGCCAAAGCGATCATCGCGGCCGCCGACGAGATCATCGCGGGCCAGCATCCCGACGAATTTCCGCTCGCTGTCTGGCAGACCGGGTCGGGCACGCAGACCAATATGAACCTCAACGAGGTGATCGCGAATCGCGCCAGCGAACTGCTCGGCGGCGAGCGCGGCGAAGCGCGCAAAGTGCATCCGAACGACGACGTGAATCGTGGCCAGTCGTCGAACGACGTGTTCCCGACGGCGATGCACGTGGCCGCCGCCGACGCGATCGTCAAGCATCTGCTGCCGGCGCTGAAGACGCTGCGCGATACGCTCGACCGCAAGGCAAAAGCGTTCGTCGATATCGTGAAGATTGGCCGCACGCACTTGCAGGACGCGACGCCGCTCACGCTCGGCCAGGAGTTTTCGGGTTACGTCGCGCAACTGGATCACGGCATTCGTCACGTGGAAGCGACGCTGCCGCATCTGTACGAACTCGCGCAGGGCGGCACCGCGGTCGGCACCGGCTTGAACGCGCATCCGCAGTTCGCGGACAAGGTCGCGGCCGCGATCGGCAAGCAGACCGGCCTGCCGTTCGTGTCGGCGCCGAACAAGTTCGAAGTGATGGCCGCAGCCGACGCGCTGGTGTTCGCGCACGGCGCGTTGAAAACCGTCGCCGCGAGTCTGAACAAGATTGCCAACGACATTCGCTGGCTCGCGAGCGGCCCGCGTTGCGGCCTGGGCGAGCTATCGATTCCGGAAAACGAACCGGGCAGTTCGATCATGCCGGGCAAGGTCAATCCGACCCAGTCCGAAGCGTTGACGATGCTGTGTGCGCAGGTGTTCGGCAACGACGTCGCGGTGAATATCGGCGGCGCGAGCGGCAACTTCGAGTTGAACGTGTTCCGGCCGATGATCGCGCACAACGTGCTGCAATCGGTGCGACTGCTGGCCGACGGCGCGCACAGCTTCAACGACAACTGCGCGGTCGGCATCGAGCCGAATCGCGAGCGTATCGATACGCTGCTGAACGAATCGCTGATGCTGGTGACGGCGCTCAATCCGCACATCGGCTACGACAAGGCGGCCAAGATCGCGAAGCAAGCGCATAAGGAAGGCACCACGCTGAAGGCGTCGGCGCTCGCGCTCGGTTATGTGACCGAGCAGCAGTTCGATGAATGGGTGAAGCCGAAGGAGATGGTGGGGCATTCGGCCGGTTGAGCGGCCGATAAGCGCGCCGGTAATATCAGCCGGCGCCGCTTAAACCTTCCCCTGCGCCACTTCTTCCGGCTTCAGCTCGACGATCGCGTCGAGCGCTTCCTTCACGTCGATCGCGTACTTCGCTAGACGCTTCTGCTCATCCGTCTCCGGCACGAAGGCCGGCACCGGCACCGGGTGACCGTTCTCGTTGACGGCGACCATCACGACCAGACAGTCGGTGGTTTGCATCAGCTCGCCGCCCTTCGGGTCGCCGGCCTGCACGGACACGTGAATGTGCATGCTGGTGCGGCCCGTCGCCACGATCCGCGCGCGCAATTCGACGAGGTTGCCGACCAGAATCGGCCGACGGAAGCGGATGTTGCCCACGCTGACCGTCACGCAGTAGCGGCCCGACCACACCGCCGAGCACGCGTACGCGGTCTCGTCGATCCACTTCATCAGCGCGCCGCCGTGCACCTTGCCGCCGAAATTGACCGAACTGGGTTCGGCGAGAAAGCGGAAAGTGGTTTCGGAACGGTCAAACGGGGCTGCGGGAGGGGTGCTCATGTTGACTCCGGTCAATCGGATGCATTGAAAGGAGGCGATTATACGAGCGCAATATTGACAGCGTCGCACCTTTGAGCCGTCGCCCGTCGCTCATTTATGCACGGTGACGCCTTCGTCGATCGTGCCGTACATCGTGATGCTGCCGGTGCCCGCCCCCGACGAATCCGAACCGCCCTGCGCGCACGCCCCGAGCAGCAGTGCCGCGAGCAGCACGGCAAGAAGAGTTTTCATGACTGCGTGTTCCTGCAAAGACAGACTTTGATTCTAGCCTGGCGGATCGCGCCGGCTCAGGAGCGCCGGCCGCTCTGCCCTGCCTGCCGGAATTCCGTAGCGCTTGCACGCCACGTTTCACGCTAAGCTGAAACATAGAATGCCGCGGATCGGTACATTGATTCGTAGGGCGCCCTGACGGCGCCGCCAACTGCAACCAGGTTGTCCGGGACCCGAAGGAGACACCTCATGACCCTCAAGCTCGCCGACGAACAGAATCATTTCCCCGGCTTGAGCCGCATCGGCGCGCTGCTCGCCGATCCCGGCCGCGCCGCGATGCTGTGGGCGCTGATGGACGGCAGCGCCCGCCCCGCCGGCGAACTGACCATCATCGCCGGGCTGTCGCCGTCGGCGGCAAGCGCGCATCTCGCTCGCCTGACCGACGGCGGCCTGCTCGCGCTCGAAGTACGCGGCCGGCATCGCTACTTCCGGATCGCGTCGCCGGATATCGCGGCGTCCATCGAAGCGCTCGCCAACGTCGCACAAATCAGCGCGCCGCAGCGGTCCGTGCCGCGTCCGGTGCGCACCGTGCCGCTCGACATGCGCTACGCCCGCACCTGCTACGACCATATGGCGGGTGAGCTTTCCGTGCGCGTGCTGGAACGGCTGGTCCAGCGCGGTCTGCTGACGCTGGACGGCACCTCGCTGGAAGCGACCGAGGACGGCGCCAGCCGCTTCGCCGAATGGGGCATCGATCTGTCGGCGCAGAAAAGCCGTCGGCGCCGCTTTGCCTGCACCTGTCCCGACTGGAGCGAGCGGCGACCGCATCTGGGCGGCGCGCTCGGCGCGGCGTTGCTCGACTCGTGGTCCGCGCACGGGTGGGTCGAACGGACCGAGCGGCCGCGAATTCTGCGCATCACGCCGCCAGGGCAGCAACATTTCGATGCGTTTCTGGCGACCTGAGTGGTGCCGGTGCCGGCCACCCACGTCGCTCCTAAGCCCCTGAAAATATTACAAAAAATCTCCAATACGCTTACAAAATGCATTAATGAGATCTTTTGTTACACGCGGGTGAGGTGGCCTTACAAAAGTGGGGGTCTTGAAACATACGCCGCAGGTAAAGTGAAATCCGGATGAAGCAAAATGCCGCGTCCGCCGGAGATAAATCATGAGAACACTCACCAAAGATCAACACTCGAACCGCCGCATCACGGGCTACACCCTTATCGCGGCCGCTGCGTTCCTGTTCGCTGCCCAAGCCGGCATCGCGCAGGAAATCCAGCCCGCTCCCCAGGTCGCCTCGACGCAGAACACCGATCCGCCGGGGCGCATTGCGCGTCTGAACTACATGGCCGGCACGGTAACCACCGAACCGGCCGGCGCGACCGACTGGTCGTACGCGCAGGTCAACCGCCCGCTGACCACCGGCGATCAGCTCTGGAACGATCAGAATGCGCGCTCGGAGCTGCACATCGGCTCGACCGCGGTGCGCCTCGATCAGTCCACCAGCCTCGACATCCTGAATCTCGACGACAACAGCGCGCAGCTCAAAGTCGCGCAAGGCACGTTGTCGACGCGAGTGCGCGAACTGGCGCCGGGTTCATCGTATGAGATCGACACGCCGAATCTCGCGCTCGGGCTGAACGGCCCCGGCGACTATCGTGTCGACGTCGCGCCGGACGGCAGCAGCACCAGCGTGACCGTGCGCAGCGGCAGCGCGACCGTGTACGGCGACAGCGGGCAGGTGCAAATCTCGGCGGGCCAGCAGGTCCGCTTCGGCGGCACCAACCTGCAACAGGTCGCCGACAACGGCGTACCGGGCCTCGACGGCTTCGACCAATGGGCCGCCGCACGCGATGCCGCCGAAGACCGCTCGGTGTCGGCGCGCTACGTGTCGCGCGATGTGCCCGGTTACGAAGACCTCGACGCCAACGGCACATGGCGCAGCAGCCCGCAATACGGCGAGGTGTGGGTGCCGCGCGCCACGCCGGTCGGCTGGGCGCCGTATCACGAAGGCCATTGGGTCTGGCAGGCGCCGTGGGGCTGGACGTGGGTCGACGACGCGGCATGGGGTTTCGCGCCCTACCACTATGGCCGCTGGGCCCAGGTCGACGACGCGTGGGCATGGGTGCCGGGTCCGATCGTGGTCAGCGCGCCGCCGGTCTATGCGCCGGCGCTGGTCGCCTTCGTGGGCGGCGGCGGCGGTGGCGGCATCAACTGGGGGGTGAGTCTGGCGATCGGCGGCGCGGTGGCAGCGGGCGTCGCGTGGTTCCCGCTCGGTCCCGGCGAGCCGTGGCATCCGCAGTGGGGCGGCGGTCGCGATCACTGGAGCCCGGGTTACTACAACCGCGTCAACCAGACGACGATCATCAACAACCACAACGTCAACGTGACAAATGTGAATGTGACCAACATTCACAACACGTACATCAACTATCGTGCGCCGGGTGCTGTCACCGCAGTGCCGGCGACGGCCTTCGTGCACGGTCAGCCGGTCGCGCGCTTCGCGCAGAAGGTCGATCCGCAGCAATGGCGCAACGCGCAGATCAACCCGGGCGGCGTGGGTATCGCGCCGGTCAAGGAAAGCTTCGGGCCGGGTCTGCGCAACGCGAATTACCGGCCGCCGGCGGCTGTCGCGGCCCGTCAGGTGGTCGCCACACGTAGTGCGGCCATGCCGGCGGCCTATCACGACACCCTCGCGCAGCGTTTCGCGCAAAGCGGTGGCCAGGTGCCGGGCGCGGGTCAGCCGATCGTGCGGACTTCCGTGCCGGCGCATATGGCGGGCGGTCCGAGCGCGTTGCCGGTGCAGAACGTGCGGGTCGTGCAGTCGCATATGCCGGGACGTACGCCGGGGGCGGCACCGGGTGCGCCTGGTGCGCCGGGTGGGATGCAGCAGGCAGGACAGCGTCCGGGCGCGATGCCCGGCGCGGCGCCCGGTCAGCCGCAACGTGGCGAACAGGCGCAGGCTCGTCCGGGCACGCCGCAGCCGATGGCCAACGAACGCCAGCAACCCGGCGAGGCGGGGCATCCGGTGAATGGTGTGCCGCGTCCGCCGCAAGCGAACGGCGGCAACCCGCAGGCCAACGCGCAGCAGCACGGCATGCCGCAGCAAGCCGGCCAGCAGCCGGGCGCGAACGAGCGCCACGAGCCGGCATGGACACAGCCGCATGCGCCGATGGCCCAGCAGGCGCAGCAGCATGGCGGCCCGCAGGAACCGGCGCGGCAGGCGGAAGCTCGTCCGCAGCAGCCGCAGCAGGCCGAGCGTCAGCCGGAAGCGCCGCGTGAAGCGCAACGGCCGCAAGAGGCCCATCCGCAGCCGACACAGCAAGTGCAGCAGCCGCGTCAGGAGGCACGTCCGGAACAGCCGCAGCAACCGCGTCAGGAGCCGCGACCTCAGCAGGTGCAGCAGCCTCGTCCGGAACCCCGTCCGCAGCAGGTTCAACAGCCCCGTCCGGAACCGCGTCCGCAACCGGCGCAGCAGCCGCATCCTGAACCGCATCCGCAGCAGGCGCAACGTCCTGAGCCGCATCCGCAGCAACACGAGGAGCAGCACTCAGCCGGTGGCAACCATGACGAGCGTCACAAGGGATAAGCGCGGCGGAACGCGGGTCCGTCAGACGTATCTGACTCGTCGTAACGCAACCCATGACTCACGTTGCAAGCGCTCCTACGCAGCGTCAGTGAAGCGGGCTTGATCCACGGAATCCCGCCATCCTCGCGATGGCGGGATTTTTTTTACGCCAGGCGCAGTGTCGGGCACATAGACGCTGCCGCTCCCAGACTGAACGGCTCGACGTTACAGTCCAGCGGCAACCGGTGGTGCAGTCCACTCGCCCGACTCCGGACGTTGGGTAATACGCTCCAGAGGCTGTGCCGCCTGAGACGCCACAAGTCCGCCAATCAGGTCGGCAAAAGGGACGATATTTCCGTAAGTGCTCGCCTGCTCAAGCGCGGCCAGATAAAGTCTGCGCGACTGGACCGTCACGATCGTCCACGGATACCCGCCGGTCGTCAGCATGCAGTTCATCAGGAATCGGCTAAGCCGGCCGTTTCCGTCCATGTACGGATGGATAAAAACAAAAATGAAATGACCCAGCACCGCGCGCACGCCTGGATGTTCTTCGGCGACCAGCAGATCAAATAGCGCAGGCATGCAGTCCCTCACGGCCTCAGGTCCGAGTGGCACATGCAACGCGTTCCGAATGAATACCTGGCTGCTACGGTATCCGGCAAGATCGGCCGGCTTGAGAATGCCGGCAGCAACACTGGGCGAAAACAGCGTGACATACCATTGGAAGAAATCACGCCTCAGCGCCTCGGCCGGGTTGTCGGAAGCGGTCACGACCTGTCGGATCAGGTCGCGAATACGTTTGTGAGTTTCCGCATAGCCTTTGGCTGCCATGGCTTCCTGAGTCTCTTTGTCCTCCGGATGGGTCAGCGGACTCCAGTTGCCGTTACGCACTTTCTCGATGAGCGAGGCATTCACCCGATACCCCTCGATGGACAGCGAGTGATACGCATCCGCCACGTAGCGCGCGGAAATATCGTCGATCAAAGCGTCCACGTCGCGAGGAGCTTGCGCGGGTATGTCGGCAAAGCGGTCAACTACCGCGCTTCGCATGGCAGCCCACATTGCCTGTATGCGCTGCACGTACGGCGACTCGTTGCGCCGCCCCGAGATCGCCACCAAAGGCCGCTCGAACGGATTGCTCTCGCTGACGACGTAGTCCGCCGCCTTCAAGGTGGCGACGAGTTGACTGGCATCGTCGTCACGCCCTACTGCTCTCAGCGCGCCCGCCATCCTTCCGCCAATCACACTGTGGCCGCCGGCAAGCAGCGCTGAAATAAGGTCCGTCAGATCGACCTGACGCATTGCAATTTGCGCAGCGAGCGGCTGCTTTTCGAAGAATGACGCGCCCACCCGAACCAGTGCCTCTGATACAGGAATCAGAAGGAGCCCGCTTGCGCTCGGCACCCGGCGCGCCGTCGACGCTCGACGCTTCACCTGATAAAGAAAAACCGAACAGCCGTGGGGAAGCTGCAAAAGCTGATTGTTCGCGTTGGTCGCATGAATCACGATCTGCATGCCGATGCTGGTATAGCCGCTGTGCCGAAGCAACGAAAACTCTGGATTGACCTCCCATTCGCTGCCGAAGCGGGCGTTCGCATAGGCTGACACGAACGCCTCCATGCTCGCGTACCAGAGGGTCGAGTCACCCGCGTCATCGGCGGGATTGTTTGCCATATACCAGCCCGGGATGACGGCTTTCAGGAAATTGGCCCGCACCAGCCTTTCCCGATGGACACGGGTTAGCTCGGGCAGTGCGCTGGCCTGAAAAACGCTCACGCCGCGGTCCTGGATCTGCTTCAACACCGATAGCGAGGCTGCGAGTTTTTCGTTGGTGGTCGGCATGATTTCGGATCGTGTGATTTAGCATCGCAATAATTTGATGCCTTACTATAGCAATATTCTGATGCTCTACCAAAGCAATAGTTTGGCGTCATTCGATCGCAATAATATGCTGCTGTATCGCAGCCTCACAGGGCGTTTCGCCCCGCGAACGCCGATGTCTTCGCTGCCGTGTCCGCCAAAAGCAAATCCCCCGAGACCGAAGGTCCTCGGGGGATTTGGGGGAAGTCCGTGGCAGCTCTCCACCAGGCGGAAAAGGGCCGATTCACCTCCTGGTTCGCTTCGCCACTCTGGTGGCCGCCCGCGCTCAGACCGCCATCGGCGCGGTCAACGGCTCGTGATGCCGGTAACCCACCAGCGAAAAGTCCGACGGCTCGATCTTCTCCAGCCACTCCGGTTCATACACGCCGGTCTTCGCGTAGTCCGGCACGCGGTCCGAAATCGCGAACGCCGGGCTTTCATAAGGCTCACGCGTCAACTGCCGCTGCAACATATCGAGCTGGTTCTCGTAGATGTGCGCGTCGCCGATGAAGTACGTGAACCAGCGCGGCGTATAGCCCGTCAAGCGACCCACCAGATGCAGCAACGCCGCGCCTTCGGTCAGATTGAACGGCGTGCCGAGCCCGACGTCGTTGCTGCGAATGTACAGACACAGCGAAATCTCGCGCCGCGCGACGTTCGGCAGGAACTGATACAGCAGATGGCAAGCCGGCAGCGCGATCTGATCCAGCACTGCAGGGTTCCACGCATGAAACAGAATTCGCCGGTCGGCGGGGTTCTGCATGATCGTGTCCAGACATTGACGCAACTGATCGATCGCTTTGTAGAGCAGCACTTTGGGGCTGCCGTTCTCGTCGAATTCGGTCACCACCTGGAAGCCGCGCGACTGCGCGTCGGCCAACTGCGCGCTCGCGCCCGCGTCGAGCACCTTGTAGGCCGGCCACTGACGCCACTGCACGCCGTACACGTCGCCGAGATCGTCCGGCCCTTCGCGATACGGATTGGCCAGCCACTGCGGATTCTGGTTCGCGTTCGCATCCCACACCTTGCAGCCGAGGTCGCGAAAATCCGCGGCGCTGCGCGACGCGCGCAAAAACCCGACCAGTTCGCCGACCGCCGACTTGAACGCCAGCTTTTTCGTGGTGACAGCGGGAAAACCTTGCTGGAGGTCGAAGCGCAACATCGCGCCCGGCATGCTGATGGTGCGGATGCCGGTGCGGTTCTCCTGCCATGTGCCGGTGTCGAGAATCGAGCGGACGAGGTCCAGATACTGTTTCATGCGGGTTCCTTCGACGACGCGCGCGGCGCAACAGCGAGGCGCGCCACGGAAATTGAGCGGAAAACCCGATTTTAGCAAGCGCAGCCGAACGACGCCGAAGCGCGGCGAGAAGCGGAGAAAATAGTGATGCCCGCATTCCGCCCGGCCCGCGACACTCGCGAGGTCGGTCGAAAGCAGAGCCTAGAGATGCGGTACCGACGCCGGCAATTCGCCGTGCGGCGCGGCGAGCGGTTCGCCTTCCATATGCCGCATGCCATGCGAGCACAACAGCCGGTACAACGTGACGCGCGAAATGCCGAGTTCCTGAGCGGCGTCGCCGAGACGGCCGCGATGGCGCAGCAACGCCAGCTCGATCGCCTGACGCTCGGCCGCCTCGCGCGCCTGCGCGAGCGATACCGGCACGATCTCGACATACTCGGCCAGTTCCAGATCGCGCGCCGTGATCGCGCGCCCTTCCGACATCACGATCGCGCGCCGCACCCGGTTGATCAGTTCGCGCACGTTGCCCGGCCAGCCATAGTTATGCAGCGCCGCGATCGCATCGGGAGCAAAGCCGCGCAGACGGCGGCTCGCGTCTTTCTTGAAACGTTCCAGCATGTGCCGCGCAAGCAGTTCGATATCCTTGCCGCGCGCGCGCAGCGGCGGCTCGTCGATCTGCAGCACGCACAGACGGTGATACAGGTCGGAGCGGAAACGCCCTTCGATCATCGCGGCGGTCATATCCACATGGGTGGCCGAGATGATGCGCACGTCGACGTCGATCGCACCGTGGCCGCCGAGCCGCTCGACCTTGCGTTCCTGCAGGAAGCGCAACAGGCTTGCCTGGCTTTCGAGCGGCAGATCGCCGATTTCATCGAGAAACAAGGTGCCGCCATTGGCGGCTTCCACGCGGCCGATCTTGCGCTGATTCGCGCCCGTGAACGCGCCGCGCTCATAGCCAAATAGTTCGGATTGCAACAGATGCGGGGGAATCGCGCCGCAGTTGATCGGCACGAACGGCGCGTTGCGCCGTGCCGAGCGCTCGTGAATCGCGACCGCCGTCAATTCCTTGCCGGTGCCCGATTCGCCGGAGATGAACACCGGCGCGTCGGTCATGGCCACTTTGCGGATGGAGCGGAACAGCGCGAGCATGGCGTCGCACGAGCCGACCATTTCGCCTTCGGCGCCTTGCGATGCATCGTTCGAAGCGGGTTCGCCCAGCGAGATCATGCCGTACGCGTGGCCGACCGAATCGACGATGCGGTCGCCCGAATACGGCACCGTCACATAGTCGAAACAGTAGTCGCGCACGAGCCGGCGCAAGGCGGCGTCCTGCAACTGGCCGGGCAACGTGGCCGCGACCCAGCCGACGTTCGGCATGGTCAGGCAGGATTCGAAGGCGGCAATTTCATGCGGCTGGAAGTCGCTGCACAGATCGAGCAGGCCGCCCGCCGCCATTCCGGCGCGAACCGCCCGGCGCACGTCGCGCGCCGATCCCACCACTTCGACATGCCAGCCACGCTGATGAAAGCGTGTGTTCAGCTCCGCGCTCGGGTCGCGTGAAACATAAATCAGTTGCCGCGTTGCGGGTTCCATTATTCAGATCCTCTCGTCAACGAACGTTAAGGATGACGCACGCACCTGAACCAAGATTCAGACACGCTGACTCGTTCGGGATTCGCGCAATAGCAAAAACCGAACGGCCATTCCATTCCGTGCGGACAGCTGATCCCCAAGAAAGCGGCGTGTGTGTTTGAGACGGCCCGTTAGCGGGCTTTTTTAAATCTGAAGCTCTTTTTCGAGAGCTTACTATACGCGCGTCGCTTGGAAAACAATTATGCGAATTTAATCGTAAATCCCATACCCAGTAAGGTTTAGCGGGCGATCCACCGAGATTAAGCCGACAAATAAAACACGAGTGGAAGCGCTTTTCCTAGCGTAGACCCGAAGGTACTTCGTACCGCCGCAATTAACAAATTATAGGTATTTTCTGCCTGCCGTTTCAGCGCTGAAACGTTTTTGTCCGATTTGTCGAGGCTGGCTCCGGGGTATGCGGGTCGCATCCAGATGCACCAATGGATTGCGAGTGATGGCACACGTTTCGCTAAATGCTGTGCACCAAGGAGACACATCATGCGACTCGCTTTCCGCATCGAACTGAGCAGCCTCGCATCTTGCGCCGCACTGTGCGCCGCAGCCGCTCTGTTCGTGCTGCCCGCCGGCGCCCGTGCCCAGCAAGCCAACCAGGCGCAAAGCGCCACGCTGGCCGATTCCGCCGACTCGAACGACAGCGGCTTCGCCTCGTTCACGAACGCGACGCTCCGCGTTAAAGCCGCGCCGGACTGGACGACTTCGATGGCCAGCGAATTCCGCCTGCTCGCCGGCAACGTGCTGAGCCTTCCGGTCGATGGTGCATCCGTGAACGATTTTTCGCTCGACGACCAGGTGTTGTCGCGGCAACGCGGCGGCGCGGTCGGCATGTTGATGGTCGCCGCGACGCCGCAGTTGATGCGTGGCAACGGCAACGGTAACGGCGTGACGCTGTGGGACGAAATCGCCCCGCCCTCGTCGCCGCTGCCGATTCCGGTCGACGCCGCGCGCACGGCGCAAGGCAACGTGGCCAATTACCAAAGAAAGTAACCGAACAGATTAACGACGCATACCGGCGGCGGTGACGCGCACAGCGCGCCGCCCGCTCACAGAGACGAAGGCAAGGGACCGAAATGACTATCTCAACCCGCATGCCGTACGCGCACAGGTCGCCGCTGTCGACCTCGCACCCGGCCCGCCGTCCCGCCGCTCTGGCCGCACTGGCTAGCGCCGCCCTGCTCGCCGCATGCTTCAGCGTCTGCGCCAACGCGCAACAGACCGTCAATCCTGGCGACATCATCGTTGAACGCACGGTCACGCCGCGTGACGCGTTCATCCCGGTGCCGAAGGATCAGGATCCGGTCGCCGTACGCGCCACCACTTTCCCGGCCAATTCCTTCAATCCGGCGATCGCCCAACTCGTGGGCGATACCGATCTGACGAATGCGCACGGGTCCAGCGGCGTCGCCGACGGCGGCGTGCTCGGCGGCACCGGCATGCAGGCGGTCACGCAAATCCTGAGCGGCAAGTCAACCGGCAACAACGTCGCGCTGAACGCGGGCGGCATCGGCCTGCCCGGGCCCGGGATCGGCGGCACGATCACCTCGTCGGTGACCGGCGCGCTGGCGCCGCTGTCGAACGCGCTGAGCGGCTCGCTCGGAGGTTTGAAATGAACCCGCTCAACTCGCGTTCACCGCGCTTGCGTTCACTGCATACCGCGCTGTGCCTGTGCTTGGGCGGCGTGACGCTGCTGGCCGGCCAGGTGCATGCGCAAGCGGTGCCGACCGTCGGCGCCAACGCGACCATCGGCAACGGGGCCGGCGCGGGTGTCACCGGCGCGTTCGCGGTCAACGAAACGGCCGGCCTCGACAACGCGCAGGCCAATCAGATCACGCTGACAAACGGTGGCTCGGTCGGTAATGCCAACGTCGGCACACAAAGCGCGAGCGTCGCCGCGAAGGTCACGACGGCGCGGGCGTCGATCGAAGCCAACGCTTTTTCGAATACATCCGGCGCGGTACTGGTGAACCAGTCCGCCGGAGCAGGGAATCTGCAGCGCAACAGCACCCAGATCGGGACCGCCGCTGTGCTCGGAGTCGAGACCGTCTCGGATGGGGAGCTATCCGCGACGGCCCCGAAAAACGGAAGTCTGGGTCAATCCATCGGGGTTCATAGCGTCCGCGAAGCCAACATCTCCAGCGATGCCTTCAAGAACGTCAGCGGGATCGTGCAGATCAACCAGACAGCCGGCGCCGGTAATGCCACGGCAAACAGTTTTGTGCTCCGTCCCCCGGCGGGCACTTTTTTTAACTGACCACACTTAAAGTATCGGAGCGAATCATGAAGCGCACTCTTATTGCCGCAGCCGTCCTCGTTGCCGCATCCGGCAGCGCCTTTGCCGCACCGCATAACGTCTACCTGTTCAATGCCACGCTGGTCGGTGAAGCGGTCGGCGTCGAAGGTCTGGTTGGCCTGTACGGTTGCGTGCACGTGTCCAGCACGGCCGGCGCGGTGATCAACAACAGCCAGATGGTCAACGTCAACGCGTCGCTCGACCCGCAAGCCCAGAGCTACACGAGCGGCCACGTGACGACGTCGGTGAATAACAACTCGTCGTCGGTCGTCGGCGGCGGCGTTGCATACGCCGTGCTGACGCAAAGCCATTCGTCGAAATCGTCCAGCTCGCAAGGCGCTCAGGCGTCGGCCGGTTATGTGTACGGCAGCCAGAGCAGCGCGGTGCAAGGCGGCGGCTATTCGTTCAGCCAGCAGGCAGCCGGTATTGAAGGCGGCTTCAGCCACACCAGCCAGAACTCCGGCGGCCATATCGCGGCCGGTGGCTCGATCGGCGGCAGCTACAACTATCAGGGCTTCAATACGCCGTTCTTCGGCGAAGGCTCGGCTCATGCAAGCGGCGGATTCTCGGCCGGCTACAACGAATCGAGCTATGCCAACTCGGCAGGTGTAGCGGGCGGCTTCGAAGCCAGCGAAGGTTCGGGACAAGGCAAGGTGTGGGGCTACAAGGCTAGCCAGGGCTCCGGCTACGCCGCGGTCGGCGAACAGTCGTCCAGCTATTCGAAGAGCTCCTCGTCTTCCACCGACGCCTACGGCGCAGCATGGGGTATCGACGCCAGCCTCGCCACGACCGACGTGACGGTCAAAGGCTCCGTGACGCAGCACATCAACACGCAAGCCGCCGGTACGCTGAACGCCACGACCGGCAACGGCGCCGCCAACGGTGTCTCGGGCAATCTCGGCATCAACATCACGGAAGGTATCGACAACGCTCAAAGCAACGACGTGTCGCTCGCTTCGGTCGACGTCGGCAACGTGTTCGGCAATGCGCAGATCTTCAACACGCAAAGCTCGGCCGGCACCGCCAAGATCAACAACTTCAATCTGAATGCGTCGATCGGCGACAACTCGCTGCAAAGCGTGTCGGGCAATGTCGGGGTGAACGTCTCGTCGGGTATCGGCAACGTGCAGAACAACAGCCTCGCCGGTGCAGTGACGACGACCACGCCGATGAATGCCGAAACCACGGCAATGGTCGCCACGGATGACAACTCGCAAACCGCCAGCATGTCGGTCAAGGGTCAATTCCAGGGTACCGCGATGCTGGGCGCAGGCGCTTTGATGAACGCGTCGGGCAACATCGGCGTGAACATTGCCGGTGGCGCGGGCAACCTGCAACACAACGGCCTCGCGATCGCAGCGCTGAACAGCGGTCACTAAGCTGACAGCACCGCGACAGCGGGTAGAAGAAGCCAGAAAAGCAGCAGGGAGGAAGCGCCGGCCGCCATCGAAGCGGCCGGCGCGACCACAAAGCAGGAGACCAGCATGTCCGGGTTCAAGGGGTTCCCGGCGCTACGCTTCACCGTAGCGTTGGCAAGCTGCACGTTGTGCGTGGACCAGACTTACGCGCAGGCGAGCATCGACACGTCCACCTTCGCGGGCGTGCCGTTGACGAAGACGGTTCGTTCGATGAAGGACATCCGTTACAGCCACATCGTCAATCAGCAGTTCGACTACAGCTGCGGTGCGGCGGCGCTTGCGACCCTCCTCAAATTCGGCTACGGCATCGACATTCCGGAGACCGAACTGATCCGCCGGATGATGGTGTTCTCCACGCCCGAAGTGGTGGTCAAGAATGGCTTCTCGATGCTCGACATGAAGAAGTTCGTCGAGACCATCGGCATGCGCGGCCGCGGCTTCCGGGTCACCGTCGACGCACTCCAGCATTTACAGATTCCCGTGATGGTGTTGATGAACATCGACGGGTACGAACACTTCGTGATCGTCAAGCACGCCGAGCAAGGCCGCATCTTCATTGCGGATCCGGCGCTGGGCAATCGCATCGTGATGCAGGAGGACTTCGCGAAGACCTGGAACGGTCTCGTCTTCGCGGTCCTCGGCAAACCCTTCAGGGAGGATTCACCGCTCTTGCAGGACAACGAGTCGCTCGCGCTGAAGCTGCGCGCCAACGCGCTGGCTAACGGCACCGCTGCGACTCCCTTTGTCGAGTACGGCTTGATCAAGGCAGACCTGTTCTGACTCAACCATGAAGCAACACCTCACTCAGCTCGGGCTCGCAATCTGCACCTTGATGTGCGGCCTGACCAGCAGCGCCCATGCGGCACAAGGCACCGGCTCGCCACCGGTGCCTGAATTTCTCGCCGCTCACGATACCGACGTCGCAGCCCTCAAGGTGCAGATGGTCGGCGACGATGTGCTCGCGACCCAGACCGGCAAATACGCCGGCGGCACGATGATTTCCGGTTTCGTGCTGAACGTCATTTCGCAATGGCAGTTGCCCAACGGCGTGACCGCCCTCGCCCAGGGCACGCTTTCGGCGGTGCAGAACGCCGTCGGACAGGTCACCACCGCTGTCAATTCAATGGCGAGCGTCACGGGGGGCACCGGCGGCAACTCGGGCGCCAACCCGAACGCTCAAGCCACCGGTGGACAAAACATGTCGGTCAACGGGGTGTCGCAAGTCACCCAGGTCGCGGGCGATAAGAACACGGGTTCCAACTCGGCCATCATCGATTTCAATAATAACGCCGTGATTCTGGGGGGCGCCGCCAATGTCCCGTCAGCAGCGGCCAGCAATTCGACCGGCTCGGTTAAAGCCGGCATCACGTTCGGCAGCAATGGCATTAGCGTCGCATTACAAACACCGGCTGGGCTCGCCACCCAGACCATCACGCCAGGCAACGGGCAGATCGCCCAGTTACTACAGATTGCAGGCAATAACCAGCAAGTCGCCAACGCATTGCAGTTGAGTTTGCAGACGCAGCAAATGTCAGCCGCGATGATCCGTCAGTTAGGCGTACTGCAAGCGCTGCAAAACCGGAGATGACGTGACGGGCCGCCACCCGTCAACCGTAGGACCAGCAGTAAAGATACGGTAGCGCGCCGGCCGGCAACGGACGGCGTGCCGCCGGAACACCGGGGGAACACAAAATGAACAATTTTTCATCGACCAGAATGCCGCGCATGGCACTGGCGGCCATTCCAGCCGCCGTCCTGCTATTCGCGCTTTCGCAAAGTGCCGGCGCCCAGGCGCTGGCGGGACAATCGGTAGAAGACCGTCTGAACACGTTGATGCGGGTCGTCGACGAGCAGCAGCGACAGATCCATTCACTCGAAACGCAAGTCACCAATCTCGAGATGGCGCAGCGCGGCCGCGGCATGCCGGGCTACGGCGCGCCGGCCGGCAGCGAAGCGGTGGCCGAACAGCCCGGCGCCGACGGGCTGCCGGTGCCGTTGCCGCCGCTCGCCCAGGTCAATCCGGGCGTCCCGGCGCCAGGCGGGAACACGGGCACCGCCACCGGCGTGCCCGTCTACCCGCCGGCGCCCGAGGGCAACAGCGCGGGCGGCCTGCCCGCCGCTACCGACGGCAGCGGCGCGATCGGCACGACCCAGAAAGCCAACGAACCGGTGCGCACGCAAGCCGAAGAAGCCGTCGTGCAACGCGAACACGCGCCGCTCTTCGACCATAAGCTGACGCTGGACTGGGGCATTAGCGACACCTACTACGATCGCCGCCAGTTGCAGTTGTCGGGCTTCCTCGCGCTCGACGCGATTTTCCTCGGCAACATCAACCTCGGTGAGACCAAGTCGCACCAGGTGATGGCCGATCTCGATACGCGCTACGGTCTGACCGACCGCATGAGTATCGACGTCGACGTACCGTACATCTACCGGCATAGCAACTTCATTGTCGGCGGCGCGGGCGGCGCAGCGAACACACTGTCGGACGCGTCGGTGAACGGCAGCAATGTCGGCGACATCAACTTCGGGATCTACTACCAGTTCCTGAAAGAGACCAACAGCCTGCCCGACGTGGTCGGCAGTCTGCGCATCAAGGCGCCGACCGGCACCTCGCCGTTCGGCCAGAAGCTGGTGCAGGTGGACGCCAACAACACCAACCTGGTGGCGCCGAACAAGCTGCCCACGGGCACCGGCATGTGGAACGTCACGGCCGGCGTCTCGCTGTTGAAGACCTACGACCCGGTGGTGCTGTTCGGCAGCCTGTCGTACACGTATAACGTCGCCCGTTCGTTCGCGGATATCTCGTCGGTGCAGGGACAAACCGAACCGGCGACGGTCAAGCTCGGCGACGTCGTGCAGTTCGGCGGCGGCGTCGCGCTCGCGTTCTCCGACAAGGACTCGGCCAGCATCTCGTACACGATGGCACTCGAACCGGAGTCGAAGACGCGCGCGCCGGGCGGCTCGTACTCGAAGGTGCCGGGCAGCGAGACCACCGCGGCCGCGCTGAATTTCGGGCTGAACCACGTGGTGAACAAGCACCTGACCATCAACGGTTCGGTCTCGGTCGGCCTGACGCCGGACGCGCCGAACTTCGTGGTCGGCGTGCGCTTTCCCTACACATTCTGATATGCCAACAATACGAGGTCGAACGTGCGTGAATCACCTCATCTGACCAGTGTTGCTCCGGTGGCGGGAGCGGGTTCGCATCTGACGCTCGCGCTGCCGCAGAAGAGCGCGGCGACCCGCGCCGTGGACACTCCGCCGCACCTGCCGCCGGCGGTAGCCGCGAATGGCGGCGTGGCGGCGGTGGCCCACATACGGACCGAACGTCTGTTGCTGTACGTGGCGCGCACGCCGGACGAGACCTTGATCGCGCATCTGAAAAGCCGTGGCTGGAACGTCGCGGCGGCACGCTCCGCGCATGAGCTCGGCAAGCTCGTGAAGCCCGACGTGGCGTGTGCCGGCATCGTCGATCTGGCGAGCTTTCCGCCGCGCGATCTGGCCGGTCTCGAAGCCAGTCTGCGTCAGCAGCAGGTCGGCTGGATCGCGCTCGCTACGCACGAGCGCTTGAACGATCCGGTCGTGCGGCGGCTCGTGCGCCACTACTGTTTCGACTTCGTGAAAATGCCGGTGGCGAATGCCTCGGTCGACTATCTGGTCAGCCACGCGTTCGGCATGGTGACGCTGTGCGAACCGGAAATCCCGCCGCCCAGCAACGAATCGGGCGATGAGGAAATGGTCGGCACCTGCGAAGCGATGCAGCAACTGTTTCGCACCATTCGCAAGGTGGCGAACACCGGCGCGAGCGTGTTTATCTCCGGCGAGTCGGGCACCGGCAAGGAGCTCACCGCGCTGGCGATTCACGAGCGCTCGCCGCGTCGCAAAGCGCCGTTCATCGCGATCAATTGCGGTGCGATTCCGCACCATCTGTTGCAGTCGGAACTGTTCGGCTATGAGCGCGGTGCGTTTACCGGCGCGAATCAGCGCAAGATCGGCCGGGTCGAAGCCGCCGACGGCGGCACCCTGCTGCTCGACGAAATCGGCGATCTGCCGCTCGAAAGCCAGGCGAGCCTGCTGCGCTTTCTGCAGGAAGGCAAGATCGAACGCCTCGGCGGCCGCGAATCGATTCCGATCGACGTGCGGATCATTTCCGCGACTCACATCGATCTCGAAGACGCGATGCGCGAAGGGCGTTTCCGGGCCGACCTGTTTCATCGGCTGTGCGTGCTGCGGGTGGACGAACCGCCGTTGCGCGCGCGCGGCAAGGACATCGAAATTCTCGCGCATCACATCCTGCACAAGTTCAAGACCGACAGCGCGCGCAAGATTCGCGGCTTCACGCCGTCGGCGATCGAAGCGCTGTACAACTACACCTGGCCGGGCAACGTGCGCGAGCTGATCAACCGGGTGCGCCGCGCGATCGTGATGGCGGAGAACAAGCTGATTTCCGCCGACGACCTCGATCTCGGCGACTTCACCGAACAGCAGACCATGACGCTATCGCAAGCGCGCGAGGCCGCCGAGAAGCGCGCGATCGAAACGGCGTTGCTGCGCCATCGGCATCGGTTGAACGAGGCGGCGGTGGATCTGAATATTTCGCGCGTCACGCTGTACCGGCTGATGGGCCTGCATGGCTTGCGCGAATTGAGCGCCGTCGAAGACAAAGCCGTGCTCGCGGGAGAGGACGCCGCGCAGGAGTGACGGCTTGACCTAGGGACGGGTCCACACCCGTGGGCCCGCTTCTGCGCGTCAGGTAGAATCGTCCCGGTTACGTTCCCCTTTCCATTCGATGACGACGCTCACCCTGATCGTCGCTCGCGCCAATAACGGCGTGATCGGCCGCGACAACCAGTTGCCCTGGCGACTTCCCGAAGACCTCGCGTTCTTCAAGCGCACCACCATGGGCGCGCCCATCATCATGGGCCGTAAAACGCATGAATCGATCGGCCGGCCGCTGCCGGGACGCCGCAACATTGTCGTGACACGGGACGCCACGCGTCGCTTTCAGGGCTGCGACGCCGCCACGACTCTCGAAGAAGCGCTCGAGCTCGCCGCCCAGGATCAGGCGCCGGAAGCGTTTCTGATCGGCGGCGCGCAGTTGTACGCGGAAGGGTTGCGGCAGGCGGACAAGCTGATCATCACCGAGATTTCCGCCGACTTCGAAGGCGACGCCACGTTCCCCGAACTCGACGACAGCGAGTGGGAAGAAGTCGCGCATGAAACGCATCGCGCGGATGCACCGAATGACTTCGATTACGCGTTCGTGACTTATAAGCGCACGGGCGCTTGAGGGTGCTGAAGGTGCTGAGGCCAGACTCAAACGCATTCGCATAAAAAAACGCCACGCAAGTTTGCGTGGCGTTTTTGTTTCTGCCTGAGGGTTGTGCGTTGCCGCGGCTGCGCGTCTCAACGCACAGCATCAACCCGCTTACTGCCCGGCGA
Organism: Paraburkholderia bryophila; assembly: GCF_013409255.1. Taxonomy (NCBI): domain Bacteria; kingdom Pseudomonadati; phylum Pseudomonadota; class Betaproteobacteria; order Burkholderiales; family Burkholderiaceae; genus Paraburkholderia; species Paraburkholderia bryophila. Next base: position 3,975,106 of record NZ_JACCAS010000001.1, on the reverse strand, counting down.
TCGTCATCCGTTCAATCAGCACCGAGCCGGTCTGCTTGGTGCCGCGTGTGATCGTATCCGCGCCGATCGCAACGATATGGTGGAACATCTCCTGCAGCGTGCTCGCCACGGTGATTTCCTCGACCGGATACTGGATCTTGCCGTTCTCGACCCAGAAGCCCGACGCGCCGCGCGAATAGTCGCCCGTCACGTAGTTCACGCCCTGCCCCATCAGTTCGGTCAGCAGCAAGCCAGTGCCGAGCTTCTTCAGCATGGCTTCGAAGTCGTCTTCCGGACGCGTGTTGGAACTCTTCAGCGACAGGTTGTGCGAGCCGCCCGCATTACCGGTGGTTTGCATGCCGAGCTTGCGCGCCGAGTACGTGGAGAGGAAATAGCCTTCCACTACGCCGTCTTTCACGACTGACCGCTGTTTGGTGCGCACGCCTTCTTCGTCGAACGGCGCGCTGCCCATGGCGCGGGCGACGTGCGGATCTTCGACCACCTGCACGTGCGGCGCGAACACCGGCTTGCCGAGGCTGTCGACGAGGAACGACGTCTTGCGATACAGCGCGCCGCCGCTGGTGGCTTGCACGAACGCGCCGAGAATACCGGCGGCGAGCGGCGCTTCGAACAGCACCGGCACCTTGCGGGTGTCGAGGCTGCGCGCGCCGATGCGCGACAGCGCGCGTTGCGCCGCGTAACGGCCCACCGCTTCCGGATCGGCCAGATCGCCGGCGTTGCGGGTCGAGGTGTACCAGTCGTCGCGCTGCATATTGCGGCCGCTGCCGGCGATCGGCGCGCACGCAACGTAGTGGCGCGAGAACGGATAGCCCGCGAGGAAGCCGCGCGACGTGGCGAGCACGAATTGCGAGTGCTGCGCCGAGACGCTTGCGCCTTCCGAGTTCTTGATCTGCGGGTCGGTCGCGAAGGCGGCGTCTTCCGAGCGACGGGCGATTTCCACGGCTTCATCCGCGCTCAGATTCCACGGGTGATACAGATCGAGATCGCGCGGCGCGGTTTCGAGCAGCTCCGCTTCGGCGAGCCCGGCGCAGTCGTCTTCCGCCGTGAAGCGCGCGATGTTGTACGCCGCCGCGACCGTGTCCTTCAGCGCCTGCGACGAAAAGTCCGAGGTGCTTGCGTTGCCGCGCTTGTTGCCGATAAACACCGTCACGCCGACCATCTTGTCGCGGTTGTGCTCGATCGTCTCGACTTCGCCGCGCCGCACGGAAACGGACAGGCCGTCGCCTTCGGAGATCTCGGTTGCCGCGTCGGTACCGCCGAGCGACTTCGCGTGACGAAGGATGTCCGAGGCGATTTCCTTCAGCTCATCCTGGGTATGCGGAAAAAAGCGCTGCTTGACGTCCATGTCTGCTGCCATTGTCGTTGCCGTCCTGTTCGGGGCCGGGCGGCCCTGTGTGTGCGTACCTGCCACGCATGTGCGTCTGCGTCTGCATTTGTGTCTGCATTTGCGTCGTAACGCATCCCGCGATCATAGCAAGGTCCGCGCCGCCGTACCTGGCATTCGCCGGGCGTCACTTCAACGGTGCTTTGGCGGGCGCGCAATCGTGCGAAAGCGTACCGTCGAGGTCATGCGCAATCCGGCGCGGCAGGCGTGGCGCGAAGGCTCGCGCGCGCCGGGACGGCCGGTTCGAGGGGCGCGGCACGCTACAATATCGGTATGACACGCAAAACCCGCATTCAACCTATCGAATCCGCCGAGCCGGAAATCGACGAGAACGGTTACGACCGTCCCAGCAAGTCCCAGCTCAAGCGCGACATGCATGAGCTGCAGGAACTGGGCATGGCGCTGATCGCCTTGCCGAAAGACGCGCTCAAGCGCATGCCGATGCCCGAAAAGCTCGACGACGCCGTGCGCGAAGCGCGCCGCATCACCGATCACGAAGGTAAGCGCCGCCAGGTGCAGTACGTCGGCCGCGTAATGCGCTCGCTGCTGGACGACGAAACCGCCGCGCTGCGCACCGCGCTCGACACCTACAACGGCGTCAACAAGGCGGAAACGGCCAAGCTCCACTGGATCGAACGCACCCGCGAAAAACTGCTCGCCGACGACGCCGCGCTGACCGAGTTCATCCGCCAGCATCCGAACGCGGATCCGCAGCAGGGCCGCACGCTGATCCGCAATGCTCGCAAGGAAGCGCAGCAGAGCAAGCCGCCGCGCTACTTCCGCGAGCTGTTCCAGTGGATCAAGAACGCCGACGGCCCGTCCGCCGCGACCGATTCCGACGCTGACGACGCCTTGGAAGACGACGATGACGACCACGACGAGTAATCCCTCGGACAAAGTGGAGCGGGTGACGCGGGTGGCGCGGCAGCATCCGGACGAAATCGTGATCGGCCTCGTGTCGATCAGCGACCGCGCGTCCACCGGCGTGTACGAAGACAAAGGTATTCCGGCGCTGCAGGAATGGCTCGGCGCAGCGCTGAGTTCGCCGTGGCAGGTCGTCACGCGCCTGATTCAGGACGACGCGGCCACCATTTCAGCCACGCTGACCGAACTGGTCGACGACGTGGGCTGCGATCTGGTGCTGACCACCGGCGGCACCGGCCCATCGCGCCGCGACGTGACGCCGGAAGCGACACTCGCGGTCGCCACGAAGGAAATGCCGGGTTTCGGCGAGCAGATGCGGCAGATCAGCCTGAACTTCGTGCCGACGGCGATTCTGTCGCGCCAGGTAGCGGTGATTCGCGAAACGGCGGAGCACGCGGCGCTGATCATCAATCTGCCGGGCCAGCCGAAGTCGATCAAGGAAACGCTGGAAGGTTTGCGCGATGCGGGCGCTGGGGCTGGGGCCAGCGGTGCAGTGAAGGTGCCGGGTATTTTTGCCGCGGTGCCTTATTGCATCGATCTGATCGGCGGTCCGTATGTGGAAACCAACGCCGACCTGGTGAAGGCGTTCCGGCCGAAGAACGCGCAGCGGGCGGCGAAGCAAGGGTAAAGGTGGGCCTGGATTCGGCCTCAGCCTTCGGTCGACGCCCGGTTTTGCGCTTTCAACCCAAAGCTCGCGCTTAATCGCGCAGGTCTAAGCCAGTGCCGGTCAGGCGCAGCCAACGAACTGCGCCGCCTCCTTCCGGAAGCGGGCGCAGCGAAAAGTCCGCCCGTTATTCCGCAGCGCCAGCCGCATCCGGCGACGCCGGAATCAGGAAGTGTTCGCGGTAGTACTTCAGCTCGTCGATCGACTCGTGAATATCGGCCAGCGCCGTATGCATCGCGCGCTTCTGGAAACCCTTGTAGATTGCCGGCTGCCAGCGGCGGCACAGTTCCTTCAGCGTGCTGACGTCGAGATTGCGGTAATGAAAGAAGCGCTCCAGATCCGGCATCCAGCGCGCCATGAAGCGGCGATCCTGGCAGATCGAGTTGCCGCACATCGGCGATTTGCCCGGCGGCACATACGCGCCCAGGAACTCGCGAATCTGTTCGGTGGCGTCGGCTTCGCTGACCGTGGAAGCCTTCACGCGGTCGATCAGGCCCGAGCGGCCATGCGTGTTCTGATTCCACTGATCCATCTTGGCGAGCGTCTCGTCGCTCTGATGAATTGCCAGCACCGGACCTTCGACCAGGCGGTCGAGCGTCGAATTCGTCACCACCACCGCGATTTCGATGATGCGGTCGGAATCGGGCTCGAGCCCGGTCATTTCCATGTCCAGCCAGACGAGATTCATGTCGCTACGCACGAGCGGCTGGTCGGTGGATGCGAGGATGTCAGTCATGAAGGGCAACCTTGATGGCCAGGCAGACGGCGTGCAACACGCGCGCCTGCCCCGGCGAATGTTCGTTTGAGATTGGTTTGAAGCGTTTGAGCCGCGTTTGGCTCACGTTCGGCCCGCGTTTGGCCTTATGCCCCGCCGCGAGGCGGGAAGAAACATATAATTCTCGCATAGATACCACGGAATCCCCGGATGCCTACCCTGTACTTCACCGTTCTGTTCGTCGTCGCCGTCGTGGCGATGGTCGGCACCAAACTATGGCTCGCGTCGCGGCAGATCCGCTTCGTCGCCAGCCATCGCGAGCAGGTGCCGAGCCAGTTTGCCGGCACCATCGCCCTCACCGCGCATCAGCGCGCCGCCGACTACACCGTCGAACGCACTCGCCTCACCATGATCGAGATCGTCGTCAGCGCGGCCGTGCTGGTCGGCCTGACGCTGCTCGGCGGCGTGCAGGCGCTCGATCTGGCGATCTCCGACTGGCTCGGCCGCGGCTACGCCGGCCAGATCGCGCTGGTCGCGGCGGTGATTGCGATCACCAGCGTGATCGATCTGCCGTTCGACTACTACCGGCAGTTCGTGGTCGAACAGCGCTTCGGCTTCAACCGTATGAGCAAGGGCATTTTCTTCGTCGACCGTCTGAAGGGCGTGCTGCTCGGCGCCGCGTTCGGCCTGCCGCTGCTGTTCGTGGTGCTGTGGCTGATGAACCAGGCCGGCAGCCTGTGGTGGTTTTGGACGTGGGTCGTGTGGGTGGCGTTCCAGATGCTCGTGCTGGTGCTGTATCCGTCGTTTATCGCGCCGCTCTTCAACAAGTTCGAACCGCTCAAGGACGAAGCGCTGAAAAGCCGGATCGAAGCGCTGATGCAGCGCTGCGGTTTCGCCGCCAAGGGCCTGTTCGTGATGGACGGCAGCCGCCGCTCCGCGCACGGCAATGCGTACTTCACCGGCTTCGGCGCGGCCAAGCGCATCGTGTTCTTCGACACGCTGCTCGCGCGTCTGTCGGGCAACGAGATCGAAGCCGTGCTCGCGCACGAACTCGGCCACTTCAAGCGCCGTCATGTGATCAAGCGGATGCTCGTCACGTTCGCGATCAGTCTCGCGATGCTCGCGCTGCTCGGCTGGCTCACCCAATGCGTGTGGTTCTACGAAGGCCTGGGCGTGCGGCCGTCGCTGATCGGCGGCAATAGCGGTCTGGCGCTGGTGCTGTTCTTCCTCGCGCTGCCGGTGTTCCTGTTCTTCGTCACGCCGCTCGGCAGCCTCAGCTCGCGCAAGCACGAGTTCGAAGCGGACGCGTTCGCCGCGACCCAAACCGATGCGCAAGATCTCGTCAACGCGCTCGTCAAGCTGTATGAGGACAACGCGTCGACGCTGACGCCCGATCCGCTCTACACCGCGTTCTATTACTCGCATCCGCCGGCGTCGCAGCGGATCGACCGACTGTTGCGTCACGCATGAGCGGCCGCTCCCCGAAGGCGAAGCAAGCCCCGTCCGCCGCGCGCGTAGGCGGCCTCGTGATCGCCGCGCATGGCCGCCACTACCTGGTTGCGCCGGAAGACGGCAGCCCGATGCTCCAATGCTTCCCGCGCGGCAAGCGCAGCGAAGTGGCGGTGGGCGATCGTGTGATTTACGAAATGACGTCGGCCGATCAAGGCGTGATCGTCGAGATCGGCGAACGGCGCAATCTGCTGTATCGCTCGGATCAGTACAAGTCGAAGCTCTTTGCGGCGAATCTCGATCAACTGCTGATCGTGCTCGCCACCGAACCGCGTTTCAGCGAAGACCTGCTCGGGCGCGCGCTGGTCGCGGCGGAAGCGAACGAGTTGAAGCCGTTGATCGTGCTGAACAAGACCGACGTGACCGCCGAACTCGAGGGCGCGCGCAAGCGGCTCGAATCGTATCGGGCGCTCGACTATACGGTCGTGGAAGTGTCGATCCGGACGCAGCCCGAGGCGGCGCTCGCTGTATTGACCGAACATCTGCAGGGACATTCCACCTTGCTGCTCGGCCAGTCCGGTATGGGTAAATCCACGCTGGTGAATCTGCTGATTCCGGATGCCGAAGTCGCCACGCGCGAAATCTCGACCGCGTTGAACAGCGGCCGTCATACCACGACGTTCACGCGACTTTATCCGCTGCCGGATCTCGATGGCAGCGGCAAGCGCGGTGTGTTGATCGACTCGCCGGGCTTCCAGGAATTCGGTTTGCATCACCTGACCGAAGGCCGGCTCGAACGCGCATTTCCCGAGTTCAGGCCGCTGCTGGCGAATTGCCGGTTCTACAACTGCCATCATTTGCAGGAACCCGGCTGCGCGATTCTCGAAGCGGTCGCCGACGGCAGCATCCGTCGTGAACGGCATGCGCTGTACGCGCAACTCGTGCACGAAGCCAGTCAGATCGTGCGCTGACATGAGGCTGATGCGCGCGCCGAATCTGATCATTGGGCAGCACTGGGTGAATCTGCTCGACGCCGCGGGTATTCGTTGCGAATTGCACAACCGTTATCTGAACGGCGCGCTCGGGGATATTCCGGCGGATCAGTGCGCGCCTGAACTGTGGCTCGTGGATGAGCGCGATGAGGCGATGGCGCGGAGGTTGATCGAGGCGGCGTCGCATGGACCGGCGGCGGGGTCGCCTTCGTGGCGGTGCCATGCGTGCGGTGAAATGCTCGAAGCACAGTTTACGGTGTGCTGGCAGTGTGGGACGGCACGGGATCCGTTGGATGGGTGAATGAATGAGGGCATAAAAAAACCGGGCAATTGCCCGGTTTTTTTGCCCTACGTGACGCTGGTCTCGCCTTGCGTGGCCTTGGTTGGGTCCTAAGCTACCCACACCGCGATCGTCAGCATCAACAACAGAATCATCCACAGCACCACCGCACGCCACACCAATCCCACCGCCGATTGCAACGTACGCGGCGTGCAGTCGTCGCCGACCTGCATCGGACCGCCGTCGCCGGTTGTCAGCGCGTCGAGGCTGGACGGTTCCGCCAACGGCCCGCTCAACCGCGCGCCCAATGCACCGCTGCCGGCCGCGAGCAACACGCCGTCGTTAGCATCCGGCCACTGACGCGCATGGTTGCGCCATGCATAAATCGCGTCTTCGAAATTGCCGACAATCGCAAAGCCCAGCGACGTCAGCCGCGCCGGCACCCAGTCGATCACGAAAAACGCACGCTGAGCAAAGCTCGAAAACGCAGCGGTCCGATCGTCGACCGGCCTTGCCCACGTGCGCGCCAGATATTCGGCGATGCGATACAGCACCGCGCCCGCCGGGCCGACCGGAATCAGGAACCAGAAGAACACCCCGAACACGTGACGATGCGACGCCACCACCGCATGGATCAGCGTATGACGCACGATCTCGCTGACGGGCATGTCCACGGTATCGAGCCCGGTCCATTCATTCAGGATTTCACGTGCGCGCGGCACGTCGTCGTTATTCAACGCAAGGTGGATGTCGGTGAAGTAATGGCTGAACTGCCGGAAGCCGAGCGTGAAGTACAGCACCGCGACGTTCCATAGGAACGCGAGCGCAAAGTGAATGTGGTAGAGCACGTAGTAGACGAGCGCGACGGCCAGCGTCCACGGCACCACCACCACGAGCCAGGCAAGCAAGCCATGCTTGGGCTTGCCGGCATCGAATCCGTGCGCCGCCGACTCCGCATGGTATTGAAGCAGCGCGGACACCGGATTGTTCGGCGACAGCGCGCGCACCTGTTCAATGATCAGAGCCAGCAATACGGAGAAAAAAGTCATGCGATGCGCCGTGCTTTTCGAGTTTTTACGATTGTTTTATAACGATAGCACAGGGTCGGATGCCACTGAGCCCGGACGTTGACAAACACCCAACAAGTGCACAACCCGCGGCGATTCAAGCCGCAAGAAAGCGATAAAAATTGCGCAGCATGGCCGCCGTCGCGCCCCAGATGAAATGGTGGCCTCCGACCGGATTGTCGCTCTCGTCACCCGCCTCCTTCTCCGCCGACGCAGCACGCGGATACGGCATCGCAAAGAAACGGCGCTCGCCGCCTTCGTAGCGAAAGATGCGCTCTTCGTGATTCGCGGGGTCCATCAGAAAAGCGAGCGGCACCTCGAAGACTTCGGCGACTTCGAGCGCATCCGCTTTCAACGCGAACGGCGGATGCACCAGACCGATGACCGGCGTCACGCGAAATCCGGTGCCCGTCAGATAGTCGGGCAACGCACCAAGAATTTCAACACGCGACGGCGCAAGACCCACCTCTTCCTGCGCTTCGCGCAGTGCAGTGGCGGTGGCGTCGGCATCGAAAGGTTCGTGACGGCCGCCCGGAAAACTCACCTGGCCGGCGTGATCGTTCAAATGGTCGGCACGCTGGGTCAACAACACGGTGAGGCCGTGCTCGCGAACCACCAGCGGCACCAACACCGCGGCAACGCGGGGATCGACGTGCGTATCGCGCCAGGGCGCTTCGATGATCGGCTCGGGCGCCCACGAAAGACGCTGCTCGAACCGTGCGCGCAAGCCGTCGGGCGTGAGACGCCCGCCGGCCACCGGCGGCAGATCGGCGCCTGTCGCGACGACAGGCAAGGTTTCGGGCTCAAAGACGGGGCGGATCAACGGGTCTCTCGAATAGGCGGAAGGGGACGTGCCGCTATTTTGACCTGGCAAACAAAAAAGCACCCGCGAGGGGTGCTTTTTCTTACAGCATTTACGCTTGGGAAGCAGCGCGGTCTTTCGAGACCAGCTTTTCCTTGATCCGGGCCGACTTGCCCGAACGGTCGCGCAGGTAGTACAGCTTCGCACGACGCACGTCGCCACGACGCTTCACGACGATGCTTGCCAGCAGCGGCGAGTACGTCTGGAACGTACGCTCGACGCCTTCGCCCGACGAAATCTTACGGACGATGAACGACGAATTCAGACCACGGTTACGCTTGGCGATCACGACGCCTTCGTAAGCCTGAACACGCTTACGCGTACCTTCGACCACGTTCACGCTGACGATCACCGTATCGCCGGGGGCGAATGCGGGGATAGTCTTCTCGCCGAGGGCGCGGCCAATTTCTTCCTGCTCGAGTATTGCAATCAGATTCATCACTGACTCCTAGGTCCATCTTGTCGGCGTTCGTACCTGCTTCGCGCCAAGTTGCCTTGTTACGCTCCGCTACGGCCCCGATAGAGGATGGGTTCACATCTGGCGCCGTACACGCATGTGCGGCGCCGCCTAATGTCCGCTCGAAAGACCGCGGGCTTTACGCCTTCGACTCTTCCTTCGCGAGACTCGTAAGCCATGCCTCGTCGGCACGGCTCAACATCTTGTTCTTTCTGGCCTTCACGATCAGATCGGGCCGCTTGTTCCGCGTATTGCGCAACGCTTCGCGCCGACGCCACGCCTCGATTTCCGCATGATGGCCGCCGAGCAGCACATCGGGTACACGCACGCCGTCGTATTCTTCGGGACGCGTGTAATGCGGACAATCCAGCAGCACATCGACGAAACTGTCCTGCACCGCCGACTGCGAGTCGTTGAGCACGCCGGGCAACTGACGCACCACGGCATCCATCAACGCCATGGCGGGCAATTCACCGCCCGACAGCACGAAGTCGCCAAGGCTGACTTCTTCGTCGACGACACGGTCGAGCAAACGCTGATCGATCGCTTCGTAACGCCCGCACAAGAGAATCAGACCGGGCTCGGCAGCGAACTGCATGACACGGTCGTGATTCAGCGTAGCGCCTTGCGGTGACATCATCACGACACGCGGTGCGCCAATACCCTGCTCCGCCTGCGCAGCTTTCGCCGCGCCGATCGCGTCTTCGAGCGGTTTGGCCAGCATAACCATGCCGGGGCCGCCGCCGTATGGGCGATGGTCGATCGTGCGGTAGTTGTCGGTCGTGAAATCGCGCGGATTCCACGTACGCAACCCGTAGCGCTCCTGCTTCGCCGCCCGGCTGGTGATACCCCAGTCGGTCAGCGCGCGAAACATGTCGGGAAAGAGCGTGACGACATCGAACTGCATCGCTCTCTCCGTTCAGCGAATGATTTAGTAATCAGCTTCCCAGTCGACGGTAATCAGCCCGGCCGTCTGGTCCACTGTTTTGACAAAGACGCCGACGAACGGGATCAAGCGCTCACCGGTAACCGGCTTGCCGCTTTTGTCGGTAGCCGGATATTCGATACGCAACACCGAGTGCGCGCCGTTGTCGATCATGTCTGCAACCTTGCCGAGGTGGACCCCAGCAACGTTCACCACATCCAGGCCGAGCAGGTCGACCCAGTAGAATTCGTCGGCTTCGAGAGCCGGAAATTCGCTGCGGCTGATATAGATGCGTGTACCGCGCATTGCCAGCGCCACGTCACGATCAGCGACGCCGCCCAACTGGGCAACCACACTGTCGCTATGCGTTTTCGCCTGCAACGACGGCGTCGACCTGCGCTCATGGCCTTGCATCAGCCACCAGCGCTTCGCGCTCAGCAAAGCGTCGCCGCCATGCCCGGCATCCGCGTGAGCGGCTACCTTGACCCAGCCTTTGAGGCCGTAAGCATCGACGATTTTGCCGACCTCGACCACATCGGCCGGCCAGCTTTCCGCCGTTTCCGGGCGCATTTCTGCAGCACCAGAAGCAACGGGTACGACATCGGCTTTCGCCTTGCCTTCGGATTTTTCGACCGGCTTGCGGACGAATGCACCGAACGGCGCCTGATCAGACGTCTTGGCGCGCGAAGTTGCCTTGGCGCGACCTGAACTGCCGGAATCACGCTCAGACATGATTGAACCTCGCTGCTAACTTCGACGCCTGTTTCAGCAAAACACTTTGCGCATCGGACTGCTCACACAGACTGCGCGAGCCGCCGGCCGAACCGACGACGACACACATGCTAGCTACCATTAAGCAGCCGGCTGCGCCTTTTGCGCTTCTTTCACGAGACGCTCGACGGTCGGCGACAGTTGCGCGCCAACACCTTGCCAGTACGTCAGGCGATCTTGAGCGATACGCAGCGACTCACCCTTCGTAGCGACCGGGTTGTAGAAACCAACGCGCTCGATAAAGCGGCCGTCACGACGGTTACGCGAATCGGTTGCGACGATGTTGTAGAACGGGCGCTTCTTGGAGCCGCCACGAGCCAAGCGGATGATGACCATACTAGAATCCTTGAAAACCGGGGTTCGGAACGACTGAAACACGCGATTATAGCGGGAAACCGACGCCATAACAAACACTTACGGGGATAAACTGAGGAACGAGGTTGCGCCGCCCATCCGGAAATGGCCCTCGGACTCCGCTGAAACGCCCGAATTACCTGACGGAGCGCCCGTGAAACTCCTGCCGCCGATTGCGCTTTTGCCTGCATTTTTTGCCATTCGCGTGTGGTTTGCCGGTTTGTTGGCGCGCGCCTTGCGTCGTCGAAGCACCGTGCGTGCCGTTGCAGGCTTGTTGCTCGCCGGACAGGCCTTCGCCGCCCTCGCCGCGTTACCGGTCGAGCAGATCAAACTGCCGCCGGGCTTCCATATCGAGGTTCTGTCGGACGCGGTGCCGAGCGCGCGAGCCATGGCGCTGTCGCCGCAAGGCATTCTCTATATAGGCAGCCTCGACGGCCACGTCTACGCGCTCGAATTGCAGAACGGCCACATGACGGCCCGGCATGTGATCGCTTCGGGCCTGGAAATGCCGGCGGGCGTGGCCTGGCGAGAAGGTGCGCTGTATGTGTCCGCGGTGTCGAAAATCTTGCGCTACGACGCGATCGACAGTCATCTGAACGATCCGCCCAAGCCGGTTGTGATCACCGACTCCCTGCCAACGGAAACGCATCACGGCTGGAAATTCATCGCGTTCGGGCCGGACGGCAAGCTGTATGTGCCGCAGGGCGCGCCCTGCAACGTGTGCCTGAAGGATCGCGACCGGTATGGGCTGATTGCCCGCATGAACCCGGACGGCAGCCATTACGAGGTCATCGCGCGCGGCATCCGCAACTCGGTTGGTTTCGCATGGCATCCGGCGACGCATGAGCTGTGGTTCACCGACAACGGCCGCGATCTGATGGGCGACGACGTACCGGACGACAAGCTGAACCGCGCGCCGCGAGTCGGCATGGACTTCGGCTTTCCTTATTGCCATGGCGGCGACACGTCCGATCCCGAATTCGGCAAAGACCATCCGTGCAGCGCGTTCACGCCGCCGGTGGTCAAGCTGGGCGCTCACGTCGCCTCGCTCGGCATGCGCTTCTATAACGGTTCGATGTTTCCCGCCGCGTATCGGGACACAATTTTCATTGCCGAGCACGGTTCGTGGAATCGCAGCAAGAAGGTCGGTTACCGCGTGGTGCGAGTCATCACCGACCCGGACGGCCGCAACGCTCATCAGGAAGTCTTTGCCGAAGGCTGGCTTCAGCCCGGAGAAGCGGTGTGGGGCCGCCCGGCCGACGTGCTGCCGATGCCCGACGGTTCGCTTCTGATCAGCGACGATTATGCCGGCGCGGTCTATCGCGTGACTTATTCAGGGCCGGCGTCCTGAACCATGCGGCGCCGGCGAACGCACGAAGCAGACTATGACCCCGTCCGAAGGCACCGCACGAATACTCTCACCTTAAACAAGCCCGTCCGAACCAGCGCAAGTGGGCACCGCCAACACCCGCCGCTGCGCGCGGCAATCCCGCCCGCGCCCGGCCATCACGTGACCGCCGCTACCGGGCGGGCGTAGAATGCGCGTCGGTTCGCGCCCTTCGGCGCGCCGCACCGTTCGACCGCCAGCTACTGCTCGCTACCGCCCGCCACTCCGACCTCGCCTACATGTCCACCCTTGCTTCGGCTTCCCCGCGCTTCAGATCCAAGACGATTACCGCCGCGCTGGCCTTCTTCTTCGGCAGCCTCGGCGCCCACCGCTTCTATCTTTATGGCACGCGCGACATTTACGGCTGGGCGCATCTGATCGGCATGCTGATCGGCATTCCGGGCGCGATGCTGCTAGTGGCAAGCGAGCGCGCCTCGATGCTCGGCTGGGTACTGGCGTTTTTCGGCGCCGTTTCGCTGCTCTCCGCGTTTCTCGCCGCGATCGTCTACGGGCTGCGGCCGGATGAAAAGTGGGACGCGCAATTCAACGCGCAAACCCAGCGCCAAAGCCGCTCCGGTTGGACGGTGATCTTCATCGTGATCTTTTCGCTGCTGATCGGCGCATTTTTGCTGATGAGCGGTCTCGCCATCTCATTCCAGACCTATTTCGAAGGTCAGGTGCAAGCGGCCAAGGCGCTGTCCCAGTAATCGCCCTTCGGTCGCGCGCGGCGCTAAAAAAGATCCAGTTGAGGATTAGCCCGCGCTGACGGTTCAGCAAGCGTCGGCGCGACCTGCCGGAAGTGCGACATATCCAGAATGCCGTGATCGCGCCGGTTTAGTCCCAAGCGACGCACCGCCTTGTGGAATCGCTGCTTGAGCAGGTCCGCCCACAAACCTTCGCCCTTCATGCGGGTGGCGAAATTCGCGTCGTAATCCTTGCCGCCGCGCATATCGCGCACGCGGCTCATGACCCTGTCGGCGCGATCGGGGAAATGCGCCGCGAGCCAGTCCTTGAATAGCGGCGCGACCTCCCACGGCAGACGCAACACGATATAGCTCGCGTTGCTCGCGCCCGCTTCCGCACACGCCTCCAGCACACGCTCCATGTCCGGTTCCGTGACGAACGGAATGACCGGCGCGATGCTCACGCCGACCGGAATCCCCGCCTCGCTCAACGTGCGGATGGCGCGCAGCCGCCGCGACGGCGTGGCCCCGCGTGGTTCGAGCGTGCGCGCGATCTCCGAGTCAAGCGTGGTGATGGTGATAGCGGCCATGAATTGACCGCGCGCCGCCATGGGCGCGAGCAGATCGATATCGCGTTCGATCAGCGACGATTTGGTGATCGCCGCGAACGGATGGTTACGCTCGCTGAGCACCTCGATAACCCGCCGCGTGATGCGCAAATCACGCTCAACGGGCTGCCACGCGTCCGTATTCACGCCAAGCGCGATCGGCTCCGGCACGTAAGACTTCTTCGACAATTCGCGCTCGAGCAGTTCCGGCGCGTTGATCTTCGCGTAGATCCGGCTTTCGAAATCGAGCCCCGGCGACAAGCCCAAATAACTATGCGTGGGCCGCGCGAAACAGTAGATGCAGCCATGCTCGCAACCGCGATACGGATTCAACGACACGCTGAACGGAATATCCGGCGACGCATTGCGCGTGAGGATGGTTTTGGCCCGCTCCTCGAACACCTGCGTGCGCAACACCTTGGGCTCGCCGTCGTCGTCACCGTCTTCCGAGACCGAAACCGCTAGCCAGCCGTCGTCGACCGCTTCGCGCTGGTCGACTTCGTAGCGGCCCTGCAGGTTCGTCACCGCGCCGCGCCCTTTGCGGGGCGCCGGCGGGGCGACGGGAAATTCAGGAACGGAGTCGAAGTCGGGATCGGATTGGGTCACGGCTGAAGAGCACGCAGAACGCAGGGCGGGTCAAAACAGAAACGGCGCAAAACACCTGTACAAATATACAGTGTTTACGCCGTTTGTCGAGTACCGCCAAACCGTAGAAGAATTGCCTTAACCGCTCGCTAATCCCCCACCGCGATCGTCAAGGTTTCCTTGATCTCTTCCATCACCACGTAGCTCTTCGACTGCACGGCGCCGGGCAACTGCAACAAGATGTCCCCCAGCAGTTTCCGGTAATCGGCCATCTCGCCGATACGCGCCTTGATCAGATAGTCGAAATCGCCCGACACCAGATGGCACTCCAGCACCTCCGGGATCTTCTGCACCTCGCGGCGGAACTGGTCGAACATGTTGCCGCTTTTGTGATCCAGCGTGATCTCGACGAACACCAGCAGCGCCGCGCCCAGTTCAGCCGGATTCACGCGCGCGTGGTAGCCGGTGATCACGCCGTCGCGCTCCATCCGCTTGACCCGTTCGATGCACGGCGTAACCGACAGCCCGACCTGTTCGGCAAGGTCTTTCATGGCCATCCGGCCGTCCTGTTGCAGCAGGCGCAGGATCTTGTGATCGAGTTTGTCGAGGGACCGGACCGGTTGGCGCTGAGTACGCATGGTGTATTTGCTGAAAATCTTGAAAATACAATAACAAAACCTACCTGACTGTTAATAGTATAGCGGTTAACACTGGGCAAGCCGCGTTGTACCTCCTGAATCGAACGAACTCCAACGAATCGACGAGTGCGGCGCCCATCCAACCTCTTTTGAACAGTCGGAGCAGTTATGCGAGTCGTCGTTTTGGGCAGTGGCGTCGTCGGGGTGACGAGCGCGTATTACCTGGCGCGCGCGGGTCACGAAGTGACCGTGATCGATCGCGAGGCCGGCCCGGCGCTCGAAACCAGCTTTGCCAACGCCGGCCAGATCTCGCCGGGCTACGCGTCGCCGTGGGCCGCGCCGGGCGTGCCGCTGAAGGCCGTCAAGTGGATGTTCCAGAAGCACGCGCCGCTGGCGATCCGCCTCGACGGCACGCAGTTCCAGTTGCAGTGGATGTGGCAAATGCTGCAGAACTGCACGTCGTCGCGTTATGCGGTGAACAAGGGCCGCATGGTGCGCCTCGCCGAATACAGCCGCGACTGCCTGCAGGCGCTGCGCGCCGAAACGGGCATTCAGTACGAAGGCCGCACCGGCGGCACGTTGCAGGTGTTCCGCACACAGCAGCAATTCGACGGCGCCGCGAAAGACATCGCCGTGCTGCAGGAAGCCAACGTGCCGTATGAACTGCTGTCGGCGGCCGAACTCGCGCAAGCCGAACCGGCGCTCGCCGCCGTGTCGCACAAACTGACCGGCGGCCTGCGCCTGCCGGGCGACGAAACCGGCGACTGCCAGATGTTCACCACGCGCCTCGCGGCGCTGGCCGAGCAACTGGGCGTCAAATTCCGCTACAACACGCCGATCGACGCACTCGCCATGGCCGGCGACCGCATCGCCGGCGTGCAATGCGGCAGTGAACTGGTGCGCGCGGATTCGTTCGTCGTCGCGCTGGGTTCGTACTCCACCAAGTTCCTGTCCGGCCTCGTGAAGATTCCGGTCTACCCGCTCAAGGGTTATTCGATCACCGCGCCGATCGTCAACGAAGCGGCTGCTCCGATTTCCACCGTGCTCGACGAAACCTACAAGATCGCGATCACACGTTTCGACGACCGGATTCGCGTCGGCGGCATGGCCGAGATCGTCGGCTTCGACAAATCGCTGCGCCAGGCGCGTCGCGAAACGCTGGAACTGTGCGTGAACGATCTGTTCCCGGGCGGCGGCGACACGTCGAAGGCGAGCTTCTGGACCGGCCTGCGCCCGATGACGCCGGACGGCACGCCGATTGTCGGCCGTACGCCGGTGCCGAATCTGTTCCTGAACACGGGTCACGGCACGCTGGGCTGGACCATGTCGTGCGGCTCGGGCCAGTTGCTGGCCGACGTGATGTCGGGCAAGCAGCCGGTCATCAAGGCGGACGATCTGTCGGTGCATCGCTACCTCGGCGAGACCGCCGGTGCGCATCGTCCGGCTTATGCCTAAGGTTTAACCACGCTTCGCGAGAGCGGTTGCGCTGGCGGGTCACCGGATTTGCCAGCGCGAAAAAAAGCGCCCTGCGGGGCGCTTTTTTTCATGCCGACGCGTTACGCGGTCGAGCCACGTCAGAACTGATCTTCCGACAAAGCCAGCACGCTCTCGCCACCCTTAGCGCTAACGATCGACGCCTCGAACGCCGACGCCAGCGGCAACACATGCTCCGCATAGAACTGCGCGGTCGCGATCTTCGCGCCGTAGAACGCCGGATCTTCGTCGCGCTTCTGAGTGGCCACCAGCAACGCACGCGCCATCTGCCAGCCGCCGAGTACGACGCCCGCCAGCTTCAGATACGGCACGCTGCCGGCAAACACCGCGTTCGGATCGGCCTTGGTATTCGCCAGCACATAGTCCACCGCCGAGCTCAACGCGTCATGACCTTGGGCCAGATATTTCTTCATCGAGTCGAACGCTGGGCCTTGCTGCGCACCCAGCGCTTCAAGCGTCTGCGCCACGTCGGCGAGCAGCGACTTCGCGACCTTGCCGCCATCGCGCAGCGTCTTGCGGCCAATCAGGTCATTCGCCTGAATCGCGGTCGTACCTTCGTAGATCGGCAGAATGCGCGCGTCGCGGTAGTACTGTGCCGCACCGGTTTCCTCGATGAAGCCCATGCCGCCGTGCACCTGCACGCCGAGGCTCGTCACGTCGATGGAAAGCTCCGTGCTCCAGCCCTTCACGATCGGCACGAGGAATTCGTAGATTGCCTGATGCTCGGCGCGCGTCGCTTCGTCAGGATGACGATGCGCGATGTCGCAATGCCCCGCCGCCACATAAGCCAGCGCGCGCGAGGCTTCGGTGAGGCCACGCATCGTCGCGAGCATGCGGCGCACGTCCGGATGCTGGATGATCGCGACCGACTGCTTCGCGGAGCCATCCACCGGACGGCTCTGCACGCGATCTTTCGCATACGCGACCGCCTTCTGATACGCGCGATCCGACACGCCCACGCCCTGCATGCCGACCGCGAAACGCGCCGCGTTCATCATGATGAACATGTACTCGAGGCCGCGATTTTCTTCGCCGATCAGATGACCGATCGCGCCGCCGTGATCGCCGAATTGCAGCACCGCGGTCGGGCTCGCCTTGATGCCGAGCTTGTGTTCGATCGACACACAATGCACGTCGTTGCGCTCGCCGAGCGAACCGTCTTCATTGACGAGAAACTTCGGCACGATAAAGAGCGAGATACCCTTCACGCCTTCCGGCGCATTCGGCGTGCGCGCCAGCACGAGATGGGCGATGTTCTTCGCCATATCGTGCTCGCCCCACGTGATGAAAATCTTCGTGCCGAACACCTTGAACGAGCCGTCGCCCTGCGGCTCGGCGCGCGTGCGCACGAGCGCCAGGTCGGAACCGGCTTGCGGCTCGGTCAGGTTCATCGTGCCGGTCCATTCGCCGGAAATCAGCTTGGGCACGTAGGTTTGTTTTTGCGCTTCGGTGCCGGCGGTGAGCAGCGCTTCGATCGCGCCGTCGGTCAGCAGCGGGCAGAGCGCGAACGACAGATTCGACGCATTGAGCATCTCGATGCAAGGCGTGGCGATCAGCTTCGGCAGCCCTTGGCCTTCGTATTCAACCGGATGCTGCAAACCTTGCCAGCCGCCTTCTCCGAACTGGCGAAACGCCTCCTTGAAGCCGGGCGTCGCGGTGACCACGCCGTCTTTCCAGCTGCTCGGATTGCGATCGCCTTCGACGTTCAGCGGCGCCAGCACTTCGCCGCACAGCTTTGCCGACTCGTCGAGCACGGCCTGGGCCGTGTCGAAGTTAGCGTCTTCGAAGCCCGGCAGCGTCGCGATTTCGTCGAGACCGGCCAGTTCTTTCATCACGAACAGCATGTCCTTGATGGGCGCCGTATAGCTCATTTCAGTTCTCCTCCTGTCTTCGATATAAAAAGGGCGCCGGACTTGATCGGTCCCGCGCCCTTCGCTGTTGCTGCCAGACGCCTTGTAGACGGCGTTGCGGCGTTTAGCCGAGTTCGCTCACGAGCTCCGGCACGACCGTGAACAGATCGCCCACCAGACCGTAATCGGCGACGCTGAAAATCGGCGCTTCCGGGTCCTTGTTGATCGCGACGATGACCTTCGAGTCCTTCATGCCGGCCAGATGCTGGATCGCCCCCGAGATGCCGACCGCCACGTACAGTTGCGGTGCGACGATCTTGCCGGTCTGGCCGACCTGATAGTCGTTCGGCACGAAGCCCGCGTCGACCGCTGCGCGCGAGGCGCCGAGCGCCGCGTTCAGCTTGTCGGCCAGCGGTTCGAGTACCTTCGTGTAGTTCTCGCCGTTGCCCAGACCGCGGCCACCCGAGACGATGATCTTCGCCGACGTCAGTTCCGGACGGTCCAGCTTCGTCACTTCACGGCTGACGAATTGCAAGAGGCCGCTGTCTGCCGCTGCGTCGATTTTCTCGACTGCGGCGCTGCCGCCTTCGGCTGCGACCGGATCGAAACCGGTCGAACGCACCGTGACGACCTTGATCGGGTCAGCCGATTGCACCGTGGCGATCGCGTTGCCGGCGTAGATCGGGCGTTCGAACGTGTCGGCCGAATCAACTGCCGTGATGTCGCTGATCTGCGCGACGTCGAGCTTCGCGGCGATACGCGGCGCGATGTTCTTGCCGTAGGCGGTGGCGGGCGCCAGGATGTGCGTGTAGTTCTTCGCGATGTTCAACACCGTCGCTTCGACGTTTTCCGCAAGGCCGGCTTCAAGTTGCGGTGCGTCGGCCAGCAACACTTTCGACACGCCAGCGATTTTCGCTGCCGCATCCGCTGCGGCTTGCGCGTTGTGACCTGCCACCAGCACGTGAATATCACCGCCGATCTTCTGCGCGGCTGCGATCGTATTCAGCGTCGCCGCCTTGATCGACGCGCCGTCGTGTTCTGCAATAACCAGATTCGTCATTTCGTCAGTCTCCTCACAGCACCTTGGCTTCAGTCTTCAGCTTCTCGACCAGCGTCTTCACGTCCGGCACCTTCACACCAGCGGAACGCTTGGGCGGCTCGACGACTTTCAGCGTCTTCAGGCGCGGCGTGACGTCGACGCCGAGGTCTTCCGGCTTGACGACTTCCAGCGGCTTTTTCTTCGCCTTCATGATGTTCGGCAGCGTCACGTAGCGCGGCTCATTCAGGCGCAGGTCGGTGGTGATCACGGCCGGCAGCGTCAGCGACAGCGTTTCCGCGCCGCCATCCACTTCACGCGACACCGTTGCCTTACCGTCGGCAACCACAACCTTCGACGCGAACGTTGCCTGCGGCAGATTAGCCAACGCAGCCAGCATCTGGCCGGTCTGGTTCGAGTCGTCGTCGATCGCCTGCTTGCCGAGGATGACCAGCTGCGGCTGTTCCTTGTCGACCAGCGCCTTCAGCAGCTTGGCGACCGCCAGCGGCTGCAGTTCTTCGCTCGACTCGATCAGGATCGCGCGGTCCGCGCCGATCGCCAGCGCCGTACGCAGCGTTTCCTGCGACTGCGTCACGCCGCACGACACGGCGATCACTTCCGTCGCCACGCCCGCTTCGCGCAGACGCACGGCTTCTTCAACGGCGATTTCGTCGAACGGATTCATCGACATCTTCACGTTCGCGATGTCGACACCCGTGCCGTCCGATTTGACTCGAACTTTTACGTTGTAATCGACCACTCTCTTCACTGGCACCAGGATTTTCATGCACACGCTCCAAAGTTACGAATACGTCAACCCAGCCAACATTATAGCGACTGCCCTCACGGCAGCCTTGTCGCGGGCGCTCTAGCAGGAGGATATCGCTCCTCAGCGGCGTGACGGCAATAACGAACGATCGTTCTATTTTAATCTCAAAAAAACCCGGGTGACAACCCCGGGTCCCAATCTACGACTCTAATTTTGCATTGCCGTCGTGTCTTACTACGTTTGACTTACTGCGTATGGGGGATGCCGGATCACCACGCGGTGATCACCGACCCACCGAATTTCGTGGCCACGAACTGCTTCACTTCCGGCGAATGGTACGCCGCGACCAGCTTGGCGACCCACGGCTTGTCCTTGTCTTCCGCACGGATCGCGATGATGTTCACGTACGGACCCTTCGGGTCTTCGGCGGCGATCGCGTCCTTCTTGGGATTCAGGCCGGCTTCCATCGCGAAGTTGGTGTTGATCGCGGCGGCGTCCACGTCGTTGAGCGAACGCGGAATCTGCGCGGCGTCGAGTTCGACGATCTTCAGCTTGCGCGGATTGTCGACGATGTCGAGCGGCGTCGCCTTCAGGCCGGCATCGGCGCGCAGCTTCACCAGACCTTGCTTCTGCAACAGCAACAGCGCCCTGCCGCCGTTGGTCGGATCGTTCGGCACGGCGATCTTCGCGCCCGGCGGCAACTCGGCGAGCGTCTTCACTTTCTTCGAATAGATGCCCATCGGGTACGTGACCGTATCGGCGATACGGATCAGCTTGTAGCCGCGGTCCTTCACCTGCGCCTGCAAGTACGGGTCGTGCTGGTAGCTGTTCGCGTCCAGATCGCCGGCGGCGAGCGCGGCGTTCGGCTGCACGTAGTCGGCGAATTCGATGATCTTGATGTTCAGACCGTTCTTTGCCGCGACCGTCTTCACGACTTCCATGATCTGCGCGTGCGGACCGCCGGTGACGCCGACCTTGATCGAGTCTTCGGCGTGAGCCGCGTTAGCGGCGAACAGCGACGCGGCGCCGAGCAGGGCGGCGAGCTTGAGAACCAAACGACGTTGCATGATGGACCTTTCCAAACCTGATGACGCTGTTGTTATTTATGGCTCAAACGACGCACGAGCCAATCCCCGAACGACTGCACCAGTTGCACGAAGACGATCAGGATCACGACGACCGTCAACATCACTTCCGGCAAAAACCGCTGATACCCGTAACGAATGCCCAGATCGCCGAGACCGCCGCCGCCGATCGCGCCGGCCATCGCCGAATAGCCGACCAGCGACACGAACGTGATCGTCAGCCCGGCCACCACGCCCGGCAACGATTCCGGCAACAGCACCTTGAAGACGATCTGGCTCGTGGTCGCGCCCATGGCCTGCGCGGCTTCGATCAGCCCACGGTCGACTTCGCGCAGCGCGGTTTCCACCAGACGCGCGATGAACGGCGCCGCGGCGATCGTCAACGGCACCACGGCGGCCATCGTGCCGATCGACGACCCGACGATCAGACGCGTGAACGGAATCACCGCGACCAGCAGGATGATGAACGGCGTCGAACGCACCGCATTGACGATCACGCCCATCACGCGATTCACCGCGATGTTCTGCAACACGCCCTGACGATCGGTCAGGTACAGCAACACGCCGAGCGGCAAGCCCACCGCTGCGCCGACCAGTCCGGAAATACCCACCATCACGAGCGTTTCCCAGAACGACTGGACGAACATATCGAACATTTCACTCAACATACGAGAGCTCCTCCACCACCACACCCTGTTCGCGCAGATACGTCAGCGCCTGCGCCACCTTCACCGGTTCGCCGCCCGCGAGCACCGCGAGCGAGCCGAACGTCTGCCCCTGGATCTCGTCGATCTGGCCGTGCAGGATGTTGAAGTCGAGTTCGAAGCGGCGAATCGTCTCCGACAGGATCGGCTGGTCGACGCCCGAGCCGGTGAACGCCAGACGCAGCAAATGGCCACTGCCGGTTTTCAGGCGTTCGGCGACGCGCGCTTTCATGGCGGGCGGCAATTCCTGCGCGATCACGTCGCCGATCAACGCGCGCGTGACTTCGTGATGCGGTTGCAGGAACACGTCGATCACCTTGCCCTCTTCGACCACACGGCCCGCGTCCAGCACCGCGACGCGGTCGCAGACCTGCTTGATCACGTCCATCTGGTGGGTGATCAGCACGATCGTCAGGTTCAGTTCGCGATTGATGCGTTTGAGCAGGTCGAGAATCGCGCGGGTGGTTTCGGGATCGAGCGCGGAGGTCGCTTCGTCGGAGAGCAGCACTTTCGGCTTGCTCGCCAGCGCACGCGCAATACCGACGCGCTGCTTCTGGCCGCCGCTGATTTGCGACGGATAGCGGTCTTTTTGCGCCGACAGGCCGACCAGCTCGAGCAGCGGCAGCACGTTCGCTTCGATTTCGGCGCGCTTCATACCGGCGAGTTCGAGCGGCAGCGCGACGTTCTCGTACACGGTGCGCGACGACAGCAGGTTGAAGTGCTGGAAGATCATGCCGATCTCGCGGCGCGCCTCGCGCAGTTGCGCCGCGGGCAGCGTGGTCAGATCGCGACCGTTGACGACGATATTGCCCTCGGACGGGCGCGTCAGCAGATTGAGGGTGCGCACGAGCGTGCTCTTGCCCGCGCCGCTGCGGCCGATGATGCCGAACACTTCACCCGCCGGAATCGACAGGTTGACGTTGTGCAGCGCCTCGACCCAGCCCCGGGGTCCGGCGAAGCGCTGGGAGATATTGCGTATTTCGATCATGGAAAAACGAAACGGCGGAGGTTGTCTGCGAGCGTTGTGTGCTCCGGACAAGCGGCCGCCGTTGCTTTTATTGGGATTTGAGGCGGCAATTCTACCGCAGCGCCGTCATTCCCTTTAATAATCAATTACGCGCTTTTTATAACCTGAGAGCATTAGAGGCCTGCCCGGTACGGGATGCTCGCGTGTGTCGCGTGGCAGCGACTATGATCGGGCGGAACAAAATCAGGATAAGACAGCGGCCATGGAGACATCCCAAAACAGCAAGGTGCGGCCCATCGAGGGCACGCGGACGAATGGCACGGCTCAACGCGGGTCGGTCACGACCGCCGACGGCTTAACGTTGCCGCTCTACCGCTGGCCGGCGACCGCGCCATTGCGCGCGACGGTGGCGCTGCTGCACGGTCTCGCTGAGCACGCCGGGCGTTATGCCGCGCTGGCTGCGCGGTTGAATGCGGCCGGCATCGAACTGGTCGCGATCGATCTGCGCGGTCACGGCGAAGCGCCGGGCAAGCGCGCTTACGTGAACCGCTTCGACGACTATCTGCTCGACGCGCAGGCGTTACTCGACGCGGCGGCGCAAAGTTGCGCACCGCTCTTTCTGATGGGACACAGCATGGGTGGCGCGGTCGCCGCGCTGTACACGATCGAGCGGCTCGGCGCGACCGGCCGGCGGTTGAACGGGCTGATTCTGTCGAGTCCGGCGCTTGCGCCCGGCCGTGACGTGCCACGCTGGATGCTCAAGCTGAGCCAGGTGATCAGCCGTTTATGGCCGAGCTTTCCCGCAATGAAAATCGACGCCGCGTTGCTGTCGCGCCTCGAACCGGTGGTGAAGGCCAATCGCAACGATCCGCTCGTGCATCACGGCGCGATTCCAGCGCGCACCGGCGCTGAGTTGTTGCTGGCGATGGCGCGGATCGAAAATGACCGCGCGGGTTTGCGCGTACCGCTGCTGGTGTATCACGGCACCGCCGATAAGCTCACGGAACCCGACGGCAGTCGCGCATTCGGTCAGTTCGCGGGTTCGCCGGATAAGACGCTCACGCTGCACGAAGGCAGCTATCACGAGACGATGAACGACCTGGATCGCGATCGGGTGATTGGGGCGTTGATCGAGTGGATCGAGAAACGGGTGGTGGTGAGAGGTTGAGCGAAAGCGGCTGGACGCGCCTAGCCCTTCCAGTCCGGCGGCCGCTTCTCGATGAACGCCTGCACGCCTTCGAGCGCCGAGTCATCCATCATGTTGCAGGCCATCGTCTGGCCGGCGAGCTGATACGCCGCTTCAATGCCCATCTCAAGCTGACGATAAAAAAGCCCCTTGCCCGCGCTCACCGCTTCAACCGGTTTCGCGCAGATGCTCGTGGCGAGCCGCGCGATTTCCGCGTCTAACGCCTCTGCCGGCGCTACGCGGTTCACCAACCCCTGCTGCTTCGCTTCGGCGGCATCGATGAAATCGCCGGTCAGCAGCATCTCCAGCGCGGCCTTGCGCGACAGGTTGCGCGACAGCGGCACCGACGGCGTCGCGCAGAACAGCCCCAGATTCACGCCCGACACCGCGAAGCGCGCCGTCTCGGCCGCGACCGCGAGATCGCACATCGCGACCAGTTGACAACCCGCCGCCGTGGCAATGCCCTGTACCCGCGCGATCACCGGTTGCGGCATGCGCTGAATCGTCATCATCAGTTTCGTGCAGCGGGCGAACAGCGCCTGGTAGTACGCCAACGACGGCGCCGCGCGCATCTCCTTCAGATCGTGGCCCGCGCAGAATGCGCGACCCGCACCCGCGATCACGACCACGCGTGCCGCCGACGACTGCGCGATGTCGGCGAGCGCCGTCTGCAACGCGTCGAGCAAGGCTTCGGACAGCGCGTTGAACGCGTCGGGCCGGTTCATCGTCACCTGCACGACGCCCGGCACGCCATACGCGCCGTGTTCGATGTCGACTAGTGAGGCGTTGCGCACGTCGGCGTTCATGGCTTGGTCCTGGTTGAATTCACGTAAGCCGCGCGTTGATCGCACGGCGCGTTGGCGGCAACCTGCCGCCTGGCGGTTCTGCGGTTCTGCGGCTTTGCGCCTCAGATCCCAGCCAGCGCACGCACATGCGCCACCACGCTGCGCCCGAGCGCGGACAGGTTATAACCGCCCTCAAGACAACTGACGATGCGCCCACGCGCATAACGCTTCGCGATCTCGCGCATCTGCTCGGTGATCCACGCGTAGTCGTCCTCGACGAGCCCCATGTTGCCGAGATCGTCCTCGCGATGCGCGTCGAAACCCGCGGAGATGAAGATCATCTCCGGCTTGAATTCATGCAGACGCGGCAGCCACATCATGTCCACCACCTCGCGCACTTCCATGCCTTTCGAGCGTGCCGCCATCGGCACGTTGCACATGTTGGACGCCTGGTTGTCCGCGCCGCTGAACGGATAGAACGGATGCTGGAAGATGCTGCACATCAACACGCGCGAGTCGCCCGAAAAAGCCGCTTCGGTGCCGTTGCCGTGATGCACGTCGAAATCGATAATCGCGACGCGCTCCAGGCCATGCACCTCGAGCGCATGACGCGCGGCGATCGCGACGTTGTTGAAGAAGCAGAAGCCCATCGCGCGCGCCGGCTCCGCATGGTGGCCCGGCGGGCGCACGCTGCAGAACGCGTTGTCGAAACGGCCTTCGATCACCGCATCCGTCGCGGCCACCGCCGCGCCCGCCGCGCGCAACGCGGCCTGCCATGTGTGCGGGTTCATCGACGTATCGGGGTCGATCTCGGCGAGACCTTCGGCGGGCGAACGATCGCGAATGTAGTCGACGTGAGCTTGCGTATGCACGCGCAGCAGCGCGGCTTCGTCCGCGAGCGGCGGCGACTCGCGCTCGATCAGCGAGTCGATGCGGCTCGCGATCATTTGATCTTCGATCGCCTGCAGACGCGCGGGGCATTCGGGATGCCATTGCCCCATATCGTGCAGCAGACAGTCGGCGTGGGAATAAAAACCTGTTGCCATGATTTTCTTCTGCGGCGCGGCAGCTTTTCGATGCGCGCGCGGCGTGTCTCCATCCAGGGCGCGCGCCCTCGGCGCGCCAACATTTATCAAGTTACCACACGACGCGGGTACGACGTATCCACCACAGTTTTGCAGAAGGCGTCGGGTATACTGCCCCGAACCGTTTTCCCCTGTCTCTTGCGCATCGCGCCTTCAGCTCACTATGACCGTCAAGCTTGCTCTGTCTGCACGAAACCGGCTACGCACCAAAACCGTAGTCGCCGCACTATCCGTCGTATCGTGCATGTTCATGGCAACTCATCCGGCGCAGGCGCAAAGCGCCGGCAAGAAAGCGCCGGTGCAGATCGCGCAAAGCCAACCGCAGCCCGCCGTGCCGCAAGGACAAACCTTCGAAGAAGAAATCGTCCCGCAGCGCTACGCCAACAATGCCGCGGTGGACACGTTCATCAACGACATGGTCGCGCGTTACGACTTCGACCCCGACGCATTGCACGCGCTGTTTTCGCACGTGAGCTATTCGGCGACCGCGGTCAAGCTGGTGACGCCGTCGCCCTCGCCGTCCATCAAGAACTGGCGCGTCTATCAGTCGCGCTTTCTCGACCAGATCCGCATCAACGCCGGCGTGCGCTTCTGGCGCGCCAACCAGGCCACGCTGCAACGCGCGTACGAGGAGTTCGGCGTGCCGCCGGAGGTGGTCGTCGGCATTATCGGCGTGGAGACGATTTACGGTCGCTTCATGGGTAACTTCCGCGTGCTCGACGCGCTGACCACGCTCAGCTTCGACTACCCGAGCACTGCCAATCGCGCGGATCGCCAGGCGACCTTCCGCAAGAATCTCGAAGACTACCTGGTATGGACCCGCGATTCGCAGATCGACCCGACCACGGTGCTCGGCTCGTACACCGGCGCGATCGGTATTCCGCAGTTTCTGCCGAGCAGCATCGTTCAGTACGCGGTGAGCTACGACGGCAACAAGCAGATCGACCTGCGCACCAACCAGGCGGATGCGATCGGCAGCGTGGCGAACTATCTGCGTCAGAACGGCTGGGAAAACGGCCGGCCGGTGGTGTGGAAGATCGGCACGGACGCCGGCAGCCTGGGCGTCGCACAAGCCGCCGCCGACGGCAAGCCGGAACCGCATTGGCCGCTCGACCAGTTGCTGCGCGCCGGCCTGCTGCTCAACGAACCGGACGTCGACGTCGCTGCGGAAGCCGGTACGCCGGTCACGGTGGTGGACCTGCCGTCGCCGGGACGCGGCACCGAGTACATGCTCGGCCTGAAGAACTTCTACGTGCTGACGCGCTATAACCGCAGCTTCTTTTATGCGCTCGCGGTTTATCAGTTGGGCCAGCGCGTCAAGGCGCAGATGGAAGCGAGCGACGCGGCAAGCGCCGTCAAGAACGCAACGCCGCCCGTGGCGGCTTCGCAGTAATCCGCTACCGGCACGCGAGCCGACTAGCGGTTCGCGACGACGTATCGCACGAGCATAAAAAAGCGCCGGTCCTTTTTGAAAGAACCGGCGCTTTTGCATTCGTTCAAGCGATGCCGCGTACTCAGGCGGGAAACACACCCGTCGACAGATACCGGTCGCCGCGATCGCAGACAATGAACACGATCGTCGCGTTCTCGACCTGACGCGCCACGCGCAGCGCCACTTCGCACGCGCCGCCCGACGAGATACCGGCAAAGATGCCTTCCACCGCCGCCATACGACGCACCATCGCTTCAGCCGCGGCCTGGCTCACGTTCTCGACGCGATCCACGCGGCTGCGATCGAAAATCTTCGGCAGATACGCTTCCGGCCACTTGCGGATGCCCGGAATACGCGAGCCCTCTTCGGGCTGCGCACCGACGATCTCGATCGCCTGATTCTGTTGCTTCAGATACGCGGACACGCCCATGATCGTGCCGGTCGTGCCCATGGACGACACGAAGTGCGTAATGCGCCCTTCGGTATCGCGCCAGATTTCCGGACCCGTGCCTTCGACGTGCGCCGCCGGATTATCCGGATTCGCGAACTGGTCGAGGATGATGCCCTTGCCTTCGCGCTGCATCTGCTCGGCGAGATCGCGGGCGTATTCCATGCCGCCGGTGACCGGCGTCAGAATGATCTGCGCACCGTACGCGGCCATGCTCTGACGGCGCTCGATCGACAGATCTTCCGGCATGATCAGCACCATCTTGTAGCCGCGGATCGCGGCCGTCATGGCGAGCGCGATGCCAGTGTTGCCGCTGGTCGATTCGATCAGCGTGTCGCCCGGTTTGATGCGACCGCGCGCTTCCGCCTTCTTGATCATCGACAAAGCCGGACGATCCTTCACCGACCCCGCGGGATTGTTGCCCTCGAGCTTCGCAAGGATCACGTTATTGCGGCTGCGGATCTCGTCGTCAGGAAGCCGGACAAGCTGCACGAGCGGCGTGTTGCCGATCGTGTCTTCAATCGTTTTGTAAGCCATATCGTTTCTGGTGCCGTCGCTGCGGGGAGTCTTCAATCTATCGATTCTAAACCACCGTGCCCGCGGCTGCCGTGCGGCCCTTCTAGCCGCATGGATGCAGGCGCGCGCATCATTCAGCGCGCATGTAGCAAACCACGCAAAAAGCCCGCGGCGGAGTACCGCGGGAGCCAGTCATCTGCATGACAGCTGAAGGAGTGTGCTGAACAACTCCGGGGACATGAAGGGGTACGACACGAGCGAGCCGCGCGCGTGACGACGCACGCCACGGACGCGGCTCGCGCCGGGCTATTTCTTTACCGCCACGGTGGTGTTGGCTTTGGGTGCATTGGCCGGAGCGGCCGCGCCCTTGGTCGATGCAGACGCCGCAGCTTGCGCGTTAGCAGCCGCGCCAGCCGGTCCGACAGCGAGACCCTCCGCCTGCAGGCGCTCGACGGTATGCCCGCCCATGCCTTTGACGCGCTTGCCGAGATCCGCCGGGTCCTTGAACGGACCATGCGCTGTGCGCTCTTCAAGAATGGCTTTCGCTTTGGCAGGACCGATGCCCTTGATGCCGCGCAGCGCGTCTTCGTTAGCCGTGTTGACGTCGACCGCCGCATACGCGTGGCCGAAAGCGGCGAGCATCGCCGCGGTAACCAGAATTTTTCGAAACATATGGAATCTCCCTCGTACATCCGGTTGGCGACCGTCACCCACCGGGAGATTCCACTTTACAGAGGTGTCCGGACTAATTAAACCTGGCCGAATAGCCAATGGACGTAGCGATCGACACCTTCCTGCACGCTCAGGAACGGTGCGTCGTAGCCGGCCGCGCGCAGCCTGGTCTGGTCGGCCTGCGTGAAGCACTGATACTTGCCGCGCAGCGCGTCGGGGAACGGAATGTATTCGATCAGCCCGCGCTGCACCTGATCCGCGAGCGACAACGCCGGTTCATTGTTCAGCCCGCGCAGCGTGTTGACCACGGTGCTCGCGATGTCGTTGAACGGTTGCGCGCGACCGCTACCCAGATTGAAGATGCCCGACTTGTCCGGATTATCGAAGAAGAACAGGTTGACCTTCACCACGTCTTCGATCGAGACGAAATCGCGCGTCTGCTCGCCCGCGGCGTAGCCGTTGTATTCGCCGAACAGCTTGACCTTGCTTTCGGCGCGGAACTGGTTGAAGTTGTGAAACGCCACCGACGCCATGCGCGCCTTATGCGTTTCGCGCGGCCCGTAGACGTTGAAGTAACGGAAGCCGGCAATCTGGCTCTTCGCGGTGGGCAGCACGCGGCGGATCACCTGGTCGAACAGGAACTTCGAATAGCCGTACACGTTCAGCGGCTGCTCGACTTCGCGCTCTTCGACGAAACGGCTCGAGCCGCCGTACGTAGCCGCCGACGACGCGTACAGGAACTGGATGTTCTGCGCGAGGCAGACGTCGAGCACCTCGCGGCTGTAGCGGAAGTTGTTGTCCATCATGTAGCGGCCGTCGGTTTCCATCGTGTCCGAGCAGGCGCCTTCGTGGAAAATCGCGCGTACCTTGCCGAAGTCGCCGCGCCTGAAGCGTTCGACGAATTCGGTTTTGTCGAGGTAGTCGTCGATTTCGCAGTCGACCAGGTTCTTGAACTTGTCGGCGCGCGTGAGGTTATCCACGGCGATGATGCGTTGTTCGCCGCGCTCGTTGAGCGCCTTCACGAGATTGCTGCCGATAAAGCCGGCCGCGCCGGTGACGATGACGGTCATGATGATCCTGCGGTAATGAGTTTCAGCCGACGCCCCGCGAGTCCCTGTGCCGCGCCGTCAATGCGCGCGCGACGAGAGATCCGCCGGGCCTGGGTCAATGAAAGAGTTCGTCGTAGTTGACGGTGGCCGTGCCGAGTTTGCCGACCACGATGCCGGCCGCGCGATTCGCGAGACCAACCGCGTCGACCAGCGTGAGACCCGCGCCCAGCATGGCGGCGAGCGTCGCGATCACGGTGTCGCCGGCGCCCGAGACATCATACACTTCGCGTGCAACCGCCGACGCGTGCAGGATGCCGTCGTCGGAGAAGAGCGTCATGCCCTCTTCCGAACGCGTCAGCAGCAGCGCCTTGAACTGCAGATCGGCGCGCAATTTCGTAACGCGCGCGATCAGATCTTCTTCGGATTTCCACTGGCCAACCACTTCACGCAACTCGGCGCGATTCGGCGTGATCAGCGTGGCGCCGCGATAGCGTTCCCAGTCGTCGCCTTTCGGATCGACCAGCACCGCCTTGCCTGCCGCGTGCGCCTTGGCGATCATCTGCGTGACGTGGGTCAGGCCGCCCTTCGCGTAATCGGACATCAGGATCACGTCGTGCGACGGCAGCAGCTCGTCGAAGCGCGCGAGGCCCGCGAGCAGCACCTCATGCGCCGGCGAATTCTCGAAGTCGACGCGCAGCAACTGCTGCTGGCGCGACAGCACGCGCAGCTTGATCGTGGTGAGCAACGCCGGATCGCGTTCGAGATGCGGCGTCACGCCGCTTTCGCCGAGCAATTGCACGATCCGCTCGCCGGGTTCGTCATGACCGACCACGCACAGCAGGCCAGCCTGTGCACCGAGCGCAACCGCATTGCGCGCGACGTTCGCCGCGCCGCCCAGACGGTCTTCCTGGCGTTGCACGTGCACGACCGGCACTGGGGCTTCCGGCGAAATGCGGTTCACGTCGCCGAACCAGTAGCGGTCGAGCATCACGTCACCGACCACCAGTACGCGCGCGGCGGCGAGTTGCTGGCGCGGCACCACGATGAGCGCCGGCGCCGGCGTGGACGCCGCGGCACCAGGCAAGGTCTCAGACATCGGCCGGAAGTTCAGAGGGTTGGGCATAAGGGCGTCCAATCGAGTGATAGTCGATACCGATCTCGGTCATCGCGTCCGGTTCGTACAGGTTGCGGCCGTCGAAAATCAGCGGCAACTTCAGCACGGATTTCAGATGCAGGAAATCCGGGCTCTTGAATTCCTTCCATTCGGTGACGATCACGAGCGCGTCCGCGCCGGTGAGCGTTTCGTCCTGCGTGCCGGTGAAGGTCAGACGCGCGAACTGCTCCGGCGCGTCGTGCAGATCGAGCGCGAAAACGCGGCGCGCTTCGGCCACCGCAACCGGATCGTACGCGCGCACCTGCGCACCACGCGCCAGCAGTTCGGCGATCACGCGACGGCTCGGCGCTTCGCGCATGTCGTCGGTATTCGGCTTGAACGCGAGGCCCCAGACGGCGAACGTGCGGCCGCTCAGATCGTTACCGAGCTTCGCGGCGATCTTGTTCACCAGCACGTCTTTCTGGTTGTTGTTCACGTCTTCGACCGCTTCGAGAATGCGCAGCGGATGGCCGCTTTCGCTCGCCGTGCGGATCAGCGCCTGCACGTCCTTCGGGAAGCACGAGCCGCCGTAGCCGCAACCGGCATACAGGAAGTGATAGCCGATCCGCGGATCCGAACCGATGCCGCGACGCACCGCTTCGATATCGGCGCCGACACGGTCCGCCAGATTCGACATCTCGTTCATGAACGAGATGCGCGTGGCGAGCATGGCGTTGGCCGCGTATTTGGTGAATTCGGCCGAGCGCACGTCCATGTACAGCGTGCGTTCGTGATTGCGGTTGAACGGGGCGTACAGGCGCTTCATCAGTTCGCGGGCGCGCATGCCGGATTCGTCTTCGTCATGGCCGAGCACGATGCGATCGGGCCGCATGAAGTCGTCGACCGCCGCGCCTTCTTTCAGGAACTCGGGATTCGACACCACCGAAAAGCAGTGCTGTTCGCTACCGGCGAGCCCCCGTTTGGCCAGCTCTTCTTCGACCACGGCACGCACGCGCTGCGCGGTGCCGACGGGCACCGTCGATTTGTCGACGATCACCTTGAAGCCGGTCATTGTGCGGCCAATGTTGCGGGCTGCTTCGAGAACGTATTGCAGGTCAGCCGAGCCGTCTTCGTCGGGCGGCGTGCCGACGGCGATGAACTGCACCTCGCCGTGCGCCACGCTCGCTTCGATATCGGTCGAAAACGTGATGCGACGCGCCGCGCGCGTGCGGTTGATGATCTCCAGCAGGCCCGGCTCGTGAATCGGCACGCCGCCGTTGTTGAGGATCTCGATCTTGCGCGGATCGACGTCGAGACAGAACACGTCGTGGCCGATTTCGGCGAGGCACGCGCCGGTGACGAGGCCCACATAGCCCGTGCCGATAATGGTGATTTTCATACGCTTTCCGGTAGAGGGTTCCGGTGATGATTCCCGGCGGTAAAGCCGGTCATGAACACGTTGCTGCGATATCCGCCTGCGCGGGCGCCGTCGCCTGGCGCGTGATGCGGCGCGCGCGCGGCGGTCCGATTAATGGCCGACGCGGCCGCCATGGCGTCAGTTCGACGCGGTGATCGGTTCGACGCGACGCGGCGCATAGGTTTCCCAACCGCTGCAACCCGGGCACTGCCAGTAGAAAAGCCGCGCCCTGAAACCGCAATTCTGGCACGTATACCGTGGCAGATTTTTGGTGCGCTGGCGGATCAGCGTGCGCATCAGCTCCAGCTCACTGCGCCGTGGCTCTTCCGCGAGGGCTTCCTGCGCTTCGAGCAGGCGCGTCATGCCCGCCAGATTCGGCGACTTCTGCATCTGCGAGCGCGCGAGCGCGTGCGCCGCGTCGGGTCCACGCAGCGACGCGACGTGCTGATAGGCGACGTCGAGCAGGTCGTTGGTCGGATAGCGGTCGACCCAGGTGGTCAGCAGATCCGCGCCGTCCTGCGGGCGGCCGAGCGCCTCATAGGATTTCATCAGCTTTTCCGCGACGAGCGGCAGATACGCCGCATTCTGTTCCTCGACGCGCCGCCACTGCGCGATGGCGGCTTCCTGCGCGCCGCCGGCCGCGTCGACGTCGCCGAACAGGATCGTGGCGCGCACGTTGGTCGGGTTCGCCTTCAGCGCGTAGCCGAGTTGACGGCGTGCTTCGTCCGGGTTTTTCTGTTGCAGCGCTTCCTGCGCGAGTTCGCAATGGAACTGCGCGATTTCCTTGTCGAGCGATTCGGCGCCCATCGTTTCGAGATGGCGAGCGGTGTCGATCGACTTGACCCAGTCCTTCTCGATTTCGTAGATGGTCAGCAGCGCGCGTTGCGCGCCGAGCGCGTAGTCGCCGGTTTCGAGCGAACGGAAAGTTTCCTCCGCGCGGTCGAGCAGGCCGGCTTTCAGGAAGTCCTGCCCCAGCTCGTAAAGCGCGTGATCGCGTTCAGTGACGGGCAGATCGGCGCGACTCAACAGGTTCTGATGCACGCGGATCGCGCGGTCCGTTTCACCACGGCGCCGGAACAGATTGCCCAGCGCGAAGTGCAACTCGATCGTTTCCGGGTCGAGCTTGACCACTTCGATGAACGCATCGATCGCCTGGTCCGGTTGCTCGTTGAGCAGGAAATTCAGTCCACGGAAATACGAACGCGGCAGGTTGGCGCTTTCGGACAGCAGCGTCTTGAGGTCGTAGCGCGCGGCCATCCAACCGAACGCGAATGCGACGGGTATGACCAGCAGCCACCAGAAGTCTAGATCCATGCGATTGATGCAAATGAGCGGGAAAGCGGAAACGGAAAGCCGCGCTAACGACGCGCGGCTGAGGAAATGTCAGATCAGCGGCGGCATGGGCGGCTGTTCGACCACCACGGGGGTTTCGCGCGCGACGCGCAACTCTCGCTTGAGCCGGCCGTTTTCCATGCGCAGGCGCACCATTGCCGGCGTTGACGACACCAGCCCGGCCAGCAGCCCCACCACGAAGAACGCGAGGCCGATCAGGATCAACGGCGCCGACCATGCGTAGCCCGCGAGGAAATTCAGCGTAGCAGTTTGCGTATTGGAGAGCGCCAGCACCAGCAGCAGCACGAACACCAGTACACGGATCAGCCAGACGATAAATTTCATGAATAAGGTCTCTTGACGGCAGTTGCGGGGTGACGCCGGCTTGATGACGCGTCGCGCCACGGTGTTGCCCGCGCCGAAGTGACCCGTATTGTAATTGAAGCCCTCGCGGCTGGGCAGGAACTGGCTGAAAGCGGGCTGGCGGCGAGAGATTCACGTTGAGTCGAGACGGCGACCACACTGAGCCACACCTCGATAAATCCACTCGAAAAGTACAGGCGAAAAAAAAGCGCCCGAAGGCGCTTCAGACTGCTGACCAACCCCACGTTTTTCGGAGCGTGGGGTTTTGTTTTTCAGGCAAAGCAAATCTGGCAGTGAAGCACGACGTGGCGGTTGAAACGGGCCAGAAGTGCAGCGATGAGCCACTGCAGGCGATTGCCGGGCCGCTGGCGCACGCATAAACACGCCCGCAGGCGTGCCACCAGCAGCGCGATCTTCTTGATGTTCTGCGCCGCAGCGCCGAGCAGGCACTGCTCGGCCACCTTGCGCAGCCCGCGCATCCTCGCGTAGCGATGCCCATGCAGCTGCTTGGCATCCGCGAAGCTGCGCTCCACCGTTTCCTTGCGCCGTTTGTAGATCGCCTTGCCCCAGTCGGTCAGGCGACGCGCATCGACGCGCTCCTTCGCGCGCTCCCATACGTGCCGGATGACCACCTTCACATGGTTTGCGCTCGTCGTGCATTGGCCGCGCGCCTCACAGGTGCCGCAGCGCGACGGATCGGACCTGAACTCCTGATAGCCCGCGCGGTTTGTCGTGCTGTAGCGCAGTACCTGCCCGCGTGGGCACGTGTATTCCTCGCGATACCGGCTGTATCTGAACTCGCGTTTGTAGAAGAACCCGGGCTTGTGATTCGGCGTGCGGTAGCCCATCACGCCCTCAATGCCGCGATCCTCCAGCCCCTGGCAGATTGCCGGCGTGAAGTAGCCCGCATCCAGCCCCACCGCCTGCACCTGGAAGCCAAAGCGTTCGCGCTGCCGGTCCAGCCGCGCCAGATACGGCTGGCTGTCGTGCACCGAGGCGGGTGTCACATGCGTGTCGGTGACGATTGAATAGCGCGCATCGACCGTGCGGTGATCCAGGTAGAAGAAGCCCGTGGGCTTGTCGTCGCGCACCATGTAGCCGCTGTCCGGGTCGGTGCGGCTGACCTTCGTTTCCTTGCGCTCCGGTGTGGCAGCCGACCTCGAGCCCTCATCGTCGTCGGGGCCTTTGCGTTCGTCGCGCCGCAGCGGCTTCTTATCGTGCGCTGCCCGGTCCGCATCGACCGCAGCGTCCAGCGCCGCCAGATAAGCCGAAGGCGCCTGTTCGAGCTGCACCAGATCAAACTTGCGCTTGTTGGCGTTCGCCTTCAGGTGGGTGCTGTCGGTGTAGAGCACCCGTCCCTCGACCATGCCGCGCCCGATCGCCTGCTGCACGATTGCGTCGAAGATCTCCTGGTAGACCGTCGTGTCGGTGAAGCGCCGTCGCCGGTTCTGCGAGAACGTCGAGGCGTCAGGCACCCGGTCCGTGAGCCGAAAGCGTGCAAACCACCGGTAGGCCACGTTGACCTGCACCTCGCGCATGAGCTGGCGCTCACTGCGTACCCCGAACAGGTAGCCGATGAACAGCAATTTGAACATCACCACCGGATCGAGCGCTGGGCGCCCGTTGTCCGCGCAATACAGGTGCGCCACCTTCTCACGGATGAATTCGAAATCCACCGCCGCGTCGATCTGGCGCAGCAGGTGGTCCTTCGGCACGAGTTCCTCGAGCGTCACCATCTCGAGTTCGTGCTGCATGGGCGTCGGTGTCTTCAGCATGCCCCAATTAAACGACAAAGCCCGACGCAAGGCCAGGCTTTGGGGGTACTTTGTCAGCAGTCTGAAGCGCCCGAAGGCGCTTTTTCTGGTCTTTTGCCGACTGGCTTTGGCCGCTGACATTACCCATGCCACGCTGCAAACCACACAGCGGAACATTTACAGGTCGTCATCCGGCTCTTCGGCCTTCAGCGGCTCGCCCGCGCGACGATCTACCCGTTCGCGCAACTCCTTGCCTGGCTTGAAGTGCGGTACGTACTTCTCAGGTACCAACACTTTCTCGCCCGACTTCGGATTACGCCCGACGCGGGAGGGACGACGGTTGAGGCCGAAGCTGCCGAAGCCACGAATTTCGATGCGATGACCATTGGCAAGTGCCTCCGACATCGCATCAAGCATCGTCTTCACCGCGAAATCCGCATCTTTAAGAACAAGCTGTGGAAATCGCGTAGCCAGCTGGGCGACCAATTCCGATTTGGTCATACTGCAGCAGACCTCTCAGGCTTACTGGTTCTGGCCGTCGAGCTTGGCCTTCAGCAGCGCGCCGAGGTTCGTCGTGCCGGTAGCAGCCGTGCTCGAGTCCGACGAAGCCAGGCCGCGGATCGCTTCCTGTTGCTCAGCCGAATCCTTGGCCTTGATCGACAGGTTGATACCACGCGACTTGCGATCGATGTTGATGATCATCGCGTTGACCTTGTCGCCTTCCTTCAGCACGTTGCGAGCATCTTCCACGCGGTCTTGGGCGATTTCCGAAGCACGCAGGTAGCCTTCGACTTCCATCGACAGCTGAACCACTGCACCCTTCGCGTCTACCGTCTTGACCACGCCGTCGACGGTCGAACCCTTGTCGTTCATTGCAACGAAGTTGCTGAACGGGTCGCCTTCGAGCTGCTTGATGCCCAGCGAAATGCGTTCCTTCTCGACGTCGATGCCGAGAACGATCGCTTCCACTTCATCGCCCTTCTTGTACTTGCGAACTGCTTCTTCGCCCGTTTCGCTCCACGACAGGTCCGACAGGTGAACCAGACCGTCGATGCCGCCCGGCAGACCGATGAAGACGCCGAAGTCGGTGATCGACTTGATTGCGCCTTGCAGCTTGTCGCCCTTCTTGAAGTTGCGGCTGAAGTCGTCCCACGGGTTCGGCTTGCATTGCTTCATGCCGAGGCTGATACGGCGGCGGTCTTCGTCGATTTCCAGAACCATGACTTCGACTTCGTCGCCCAGCTGCACAACCTTCGACGGTGCAACGTTCTTGTTCGTCCAGTCCATTTCCGACACGTGAACCAAGCCTTCGATGCCCGATTCGACTTCGACGAATGCGCCGTAGTCGGTGATGTTGGTGACTTTACCGAACAGGCGCGTGCCCGACGGGTAACGGCGCGAGATGCCTTCCCACGGATCGTCGCCCAGTTGCTTGATGCCCAGCGAAACGCGGTTCTTCTCTTGGTCGAACTTGAGGATCTTCGCGGTGACTTCCTGGCCAACCGACAGCACTTCGCTCGGGTGACGCACACGACGCCATGCGATGTCGGTGATGTGCAGCAGGCCGTCGATACCGCCGAGGTCCACGAATGCGCCGTAGTCCGTGATGTTCTTCACCACGCCTTCCACGATCGCGCCTTCCTTCAGCGTTTCGAGCAGCTTTGCGCGCTCTTCGCCTTGGGTCGCTTCGATCACAGCGCGGCGCGACAGCACCACGTTGTTACGCTTGCGGTCCAGCTTGATGACGCGGAATTCCAGCGTCTTGCCTTCGTACGGGGTCGTGTCCTTGACCGGACGCGTGTCGACCAGCGAACCCGGCAGGAACGCGCGGATGCCGTTGACCATGACGGTCATGCCGCCCTTGACCTTGCCCGTGATCGTGCCGGTCACGAGTTCGTTGTTGTCGAGAGCCTTTTCCAGCGACAGCCACGAAGCCAGACGCTTCGCCTTGTCGCGCGACAGGATCGTGTCGCCGTAGCCGTTTTCCAGCGCGTCGATCGCGACGGAAACGAAGTCGCCCGCCTGCACTTCTACCTCGCCCGCGTCGTTCAGGAACTCTTCGAGCGGGATGTAGGCTTCGGACTTGAGACCAGCATTGACGACCACGAAGTTGTGGTCAACACGCACGACTTCGGCGGAAATCACTTCGCCGGCGCGCATGTCTTGCTTGGTCAACGACTCTTCGAACAGAGCCGCAAAAGATTCGGTATTCGGGGTAGAGGTTTGCAGGTCGGACATAAAAATCAAAATTTGCATGGTTCTCGCGGTGCCCGGCTGGCCGGATGGTCAGCATCGGTAAAAAAGTGCGAATGCCACGCGGGGTTAAGGGGTTAATACAACGCTTCACAACGGTCGTGAAGCAGCTACTGACAACGGACTTTCTACTGCGCCCGACGCCGACACAACTCGCAGTTCTATCAGGCGTGCGGGACTAAAGCTTCATACCACTGCACCACGTGCTCAACCGCTTGGTCGATCGACAATGCCGAGGTATCAAGCAGCTTTGCATCCGCTGCGGGCTTGAGCGGCGCGGCCGTGCGTTGACTGTCACGCTCGTCGCGCTCACGCAAATCCCGGAGCAAGTCATCTATATTAGCAGAAAAACCTTTTTGGATCAATTGCTTATGCCGGCGGGCCGCGCGGGCCTCGACACTGGCGGTCATGAACACCTTCAGCACGGCATCCTGGAAGATCACCGTGCCCATATCCCGGCCGTCGGCCACTAGCCCAGGTTCCTTGCGAAACGCCCGCTGACGAGCCACCAGCGCGGCTCGCACGGGAGCATGCACGGCGATCGCCGAGGCCCGGCTGCCGACTTCCTCGGCACGAATGTCGGCGGACACATCCACGCCGTCGAGTTGCGCCAGTCCCTCGCGAAACGTGATGTGCAGCTCGTCGATCAGTTTGACCAAGGCGTCGGCGTCATCGGCCGCGACGTTGTAGCGGCAGCTCGCCAATGCGGCGAGCCGGTACAGCGCGCCGCTATCCAGCAGGTGAAAGCCGAGGCTCGCGGCAACCAGCGCGGCCACGGTGCCTTTGCCGGAGGCACTCGGGCCGTCGATCGTAATGACGGGCGTCTGGTGAAAGGGACGGGTCGGTTTCATCTAAAAAGTCGCACGTCAGGCGATTCGGGGGCGAATCAGGGTTGAGCAAGCGCGGTAAAGCGCTCGAAATAATCGGGAAATGTCTTGCCGACGCACTTCGGGTCGTTGATCCGGATCGGCACGCCGCCGAGGCTCACCAGCGAAAAGCACATGGCCATGCGGTGATCGTCGTAAGTGTCGATCGCGGCATTCGGAATCAGCTTTTCGGGCGGCTCGATGACGAGATAGTCCTCGCCCTCCTGCACCTTGGCGCCGACCTTGCGCAGTTCGGTCGCCATCGCGGCGAGCCGGTCGGTTTCCTTCACGCGCCAGCTGGCGATATTGCGCAGTGTGGTCGCGCCGTCCGCGAACAGCGCGGCGACGGCGATCGTCATGGCCGCGTCGGGGATCAGATTGCAGTCCATATCGATCGGCTCGAGCTTGCCGCTGTCGTGACCAACGCCGCGCACTTCGATCCAGTCGTCGCCCATTTGCAGGTTCGCGCCCATGCGGATCAGCGCGTCGGCAAAGCCGACGTCGCCCTGAATGCTCGCGCGGCCCACGCCTTCCACTTTCAGCGGCCCGCCGCCGAGCGCGCCGGCCGCGAGGAAATACGACGCCGACGACGCATCGCCTTCCACCATCATCGTGCCCGGCGACTGATACCGCTGCCCTGCCGGCACGACGAACTGATGCCAGCCATGACGCTCGACCTTGATGCCGAAGCGCTCCATCAGCTTGATCGTGATCTCGATGTACGGCTTCGAGATCAGTTCGCCGTCCACCTGCACGGTGCTCACGCCGCTTTCGGTGCGCAGCAGCGGCAGCGTCATCAGCAGTGACGTGAGGAACTGGCTCGACACGTCGCCGCGCACGCGGATCGGCGCCTCGGCGGAAATCTGCGCCGGGCGAATGCGCAGCGGCGGATAGCCTTCGTTCTCTTCGTAATCGACGCGCGCGCCGATCTGACGCAAGCCGTCGACCAGATCGCCGATCGGCCGCTCATGCATACGCGGCACGCCGTGAATGCGATAGTCGCCGCCGTTCACCGCCAGCGCCGCGGTCAGCGGACGCACCGCCGTGCCCGCGTTACCGAGAAACAGATCCGCCGTGCGCGCCGTGAACGCGCCGCGCGTGCCGGTCACGACGCAGGTGTCGCCGTCGCGCTTCAGACGCACGCCGAGCTTTTCGAGCGCGTCGAGCATCACGCGGGTGTCGTCGGAGTCGAGCAGATTGGTGATCGTCGTTTCGCCTTCGGCAAGCGCCGCCAGCAGCAGCACCCGATTCGAAATGCTCTTCGAGCCAGGCAGACGAATCGTGCCGGACGCACGGGAAAAAGGTCCGAGGTCGAGGAATTCCATGATTGAGTCCAGTTCCGGTTATTTCGACGCGTCGCTATGCGCGACGCCGGCCGAGCGCTGTTCCTGCCACTCGCTACGCGCCACGCGCGAGCGCGCGAACACGGCTTCGAGCGTCGCGCCGTCGCCGGCCTCGATCGCTGCGCGCAAGCGCGCGAGCACGGCCGTGTAGCTGTCGAGCTCTTCAAGCAGCGCGGCGCGATTGGCGACGCACACGTCGCGCCACATTTCCGGGCTCGACGCCGCGATGCGCGTGAAGTCGCGAAAGCCGCCCGCCGCGAACGAAAACTTCAACGCGGCGTCCGGCGAATTGAGAATCTGTTCGACCAGCGCGAACGACAACACGTGCGGCAAATGACTGACCGACGCCAGCACGCGATCATGCTGTTCGGGCGACATATCGCGCACGCTGGCGCCGGTGGCACGCCACATCGCGGCAACACGCTCGACCGCCTCAGCCGCATTCTCGGGCAACGGGCACAGCACGACATTGCGGTTCACATACAGGTCGGGCAACGCGGCATCCGGGCCGCTCGCTTCGCGGCCGGCAATCGGATGCCCCGGCACGAACTGGCCGATGCGGGCACCGAGCGCCGCGCGGGCGGCGGCGACTACGTCGGACTTGGTGCTGCCGGCATCGGTGACGATCGTCTCTGCGTCGAGAAACGGCGCAATACGTTCGAGCAAAGGCTGCGTTTGCGCGACGGGCGCCGCCAGCAGCACGAAGTCCGCGCCGGACAACGCCTCGCGTAGCGCGCTGTCGTCGTTCAACGCCACGGCGCTGTCGATCACACCCAATTCCAGCGCCCGCGCGCTCGACGCGGACGAGCGCCCGACGCCGATCACCTTGCGCGCGCCCGTCGTCTCGCCGCGCTCGCGCAACGCGCGCGCCAGCGATCCGCCGATCAGGCCGACACCGAAAATCACCAACTTGTTAAAAGAAAACGCAGCCACGTCGGTCATAGTAAAAGCGCGCCTCTCATGCGATGCGGCGCGCGGATCAAGGATTGCCGCTCAGGTTACCGTTCGGGTACCGATCAAGCGGCGGCGAGCGTCTTTTCGAGCGCCGCGATGAATGCTTCGTTTTCTTCCGGCAGACCGATCGTAATACGCAGCCATTGCGGCAAACCGTAGTTGCCAACCGGACGCACGATCACGCCCTGCTTCAGCAACGCCAGGTTGACGCGGTTGCCGGCCGAGTCGTCATTACCCACGTGCACCAGCACGAAGTTGCCGTCCGACGGCACGTATTCGAGACCAAGCTTGTCGAACGCCTCGGTCAAACGGCGATAGCCTTGCGCGTTGAGCGCTGCGCTCTTTTCCAGAAACGCCGTGTCGTTCAGCGCAGCGATTGCCGCCGCTTGCGCGAGCGTGTTCACGTTGAACGGCTGACGCAGACGGTTCAGCAGATCGGTCAATTCCGGCTGCGCGATCGCGAAGCCCACGCGCAGGCCGGCCAGGCCAAACGCCTTCGAGAACGTGCGCGACACCAGCAGATTCGGATAACGACGCACCCAGGCGATCGAGTCGTAGCGCTTCTCTTGCGGCAGATATTCGGTGTACGCCTCGTCGAGCACGACGGCCACGTTGCGCGGCACCTTGTCGAGGAACGCCTCGAGCTTCGGACCTTCGATAAACGTGCCGGTCGGGTTGTTCGGATTGGCGACGAAGATCAGACGCGTGTCGTCGGTGATCGCGGCGAGCATTGCGTCGAGGTCATGACCGTATTCGACGGCCGGCACAACGATCGCGCGTGCGCCCAGGCCTTGCGTGGCCAAGGCGTACACCGCGAACGAATACTGCGCGTAGATGATCGACTGGCCCTTCTCCACGAACGCGTGCGCGGCGATTTCGAGAATGTCGTTGCTGCCGTTGCCGAGCGTGATCCACTCGGCTGGCACGCCGTAACGCTCGCTCAGCGCGCTCTTCAGTTCGAACGCATTCGCGTCCGGATAGCGGCCCAGTTCGCTGGCGGCTTTCGCCATGGCGCGTTGCGCCGATTCCGGCATGCCCAGCGGGTTTTCATTCGACGCCAGCTTCACGATGCTCGCTTCGTCCAGACCAAACTCGCGGGCCACTTCCGAAATCGGCTTACCGGCGACGTAAGGGGCAATCGCGCGCACATAGGAAGGACCGAAAGACGCTGTCATGAAAATCTCCGAACGATTATTAGCAAATGAGTCTGCGACCGGCGCGCCACGCATGCCGTTGGGCGCCGCCTGCGTGTCTGTGTGTCAGTCTGTGCGCCATTAACGGGCGCGCGGATACGAGCCCAGAATCTTCAGAAACGCGGCCTTCTCGCCGAGTTCGGCGAGCGCGGCGGCCACGCCCGGATCGTCGCGATGACCTTCGACGTCGATGTAGAAGTAGTACTCCCACGTACCGACGCGCGCCGGACGCGATTCGAAACGGGTCATGGACACGCTATGGCGCGCCAGCGGTTCCAGCAGCTTGACCATGGCGCCGGGCTCGTTCGCCACCGACACGATCAGCGAGGTCTGGTCGTACCCGCTCGGACCACCCGGCTGCTTGCCGATCATCACGAAGCGCGTGCGATTGTGCGGATCGTCCTGGATCAACGCGTAGGCGACTTGCAGACCGTAGTGGGTCGCCGCGCGATCGCCGGCGATCGCCGCGATGGTCGGATCGGCCGCCGCCATGCGCGCCGCTTCAGCGTTGCTCGACACCGCCTGGCGCTCCAGATGCGGTGCGTTCGTCGACAGCCAGCGCTGGCATTGTGCGAGCGCCTGCGCATGCGCGCATACGCGTGTCACGCCGGTCAAACCGCCGTTCAGCGACAGCAGATTGTGATGAATCGGCAAAGCCAGTTCACCGCCGATCGTGAGTTGCGTTTGCAGCAGCAGATCGAGCGTGCGCGAGACCGCGCCTTCGGTCGAATTCTCGACCGGCACGACGCCGAATTCCGCAGCGCCGGCTTCGACCGAGCGAAACACTTCGTCGATCGACGGGCACGGCAGGCCTTCGATCGACTGACCGAAGTACTCGTGCATGGCCTGTTCGCTGTACGTGCCAACCGGCCCGAGGTACGCGGCCTTGATGGTCTTTTCGAGCGCGCGGCTCGCGGCCATGATCTCGCGCCAGATTGCGCTGATGTGCTCGCTCGCGAGCGGCCCGTCGCTCATGTCTTGCAGACGCGCGATCACCTGCTGCTCGCGCTCGGGGCGGAACACCGGCGCGTTGAAATGCTTCTTGACCTCACCCACTTCGAGCGCCACCGCGGCGCGCTGATTGAGAAGCGCGATCAACTGCGCGTCGAGCGCGTCGATGCGTTCGCGAAGGGGTTTGAGTCGGGTATTGAGTTCGTCGTCCATGCGTGAATACGGCCCTGCCGGGTAACTGCTGGAAAGGATGCGCGCGCCTGCTGCTCGATACTGCTCGCTCAGGCGCTGCGCTGTTCGAATTCCTTCATGTATTCGACAAGCGCGTTGACGCCTTCGAGCGGGACGGCGTTATAAATCGACGCCCGCATGCCGCCAACGGACTTGTGGC
Organism: Paraburkholderia bryophila; assembly: GCF_013409255.1. Taxonomy (NCBI): domain Bacteria; kingdom Pseudomonadati; phylum Pseudomonadota; class Betaproteobacteria; order Burkholderiales; family Burkholderiaceae; genus Paraburkholderia; species Paraburkholderia bryophila. Next base: position 3,931,373 of record NZ_JACCAS010000001.1, on the reverse strand, counting down.
CCTTTAGCTGCACCATTCCCCGGGCTTTCGCACCGGCCAGGAAATCATCGTTGCGCGACTCGTCGGCGAGGAAGAACGGTACGTTCATCCTCGAGCGCGAGCCACGTTCGACCTTGTTCAGATAGAAGCTGCTGGAGTCGACCGTGTCGTATAACAGCTTCGACTTTTCGAAGTTGCGCGCTTCCATTTCAACGAGGCCGCCCTGCTTCTTCAACCACTTGAACACCAGCCCGGCGATATAGATCGCATAGGTGGGCGGCGTGTTGTACATCGAATTGTTTTCGGCGACGGTTTTCCACTCGAACGCCGACGGGCAGATCGACAGCGCGCGATCCAGCATGTCTTCACGCACGATCACCACCGTCACGCCCGCCATGCCGATATTCTTCTGCGCGCCGCCGAACAGCACGCCGTATTTGGCGATGTCCATGGGGCGCGACAGAATATGCGACGACGCGTCGGCCACCAGCGGAATATCGCCGATGTCAGGAATCTCGAACGTTTCGACGCCGTGAATCGTTTCGTTCGTGCACAGATGCACGTAAGCCGGATCGTCCGACAACTGCCATTCCGAGCGCGCGGGCGAACGCGTGAAACCGTCCGCCGTCTGACCGCTCGCGGCGAGATGCACGGCGCCGTATTTTTGCGCTTCCTTGAACGACTTCTGCGACCACGAACCGGTCACGATGAAATCCGCGCGCGGTTTCGCGGCAAGCAGGTTCATCGGGACAATCGCGTTCTCGCCGAGACCGCCGCCCTGCAGAAACAGAATGCGATGGCTTGCCGGCACTTCAAGCAGGTCGCGCAGATCGACGAGCGCTTGCTCGTGGATCGACATGAATTCTTTGCCGCGATGGCTCATTTCCATCACGCTCATGCCGCTGCCTTGCCAATCGAGCATCTCGTCGGCTGCCTGACGCAGCACTTCTTCGGGCATGGCCGCGGGGCCGGCGGAGAAATTAAAGACGCGCATCGTGAAATCCTGGAAGCAGGCGCGAAAAAGAAGGATCGCGCATATTCGGCGAAATTGGCCGCCGTGAAGGCAACCACTGTGAAGCGGGCCGCGCGGTGCCGATCGCATCGGTTCGACAACGCAAACCGACCGAGCGAATTGCCCGCCGTTTCGCGCTGAAAAAGATAATGGCCGTTTGCGCCTGTGCGCAAACGGCCATTATCGCATTGTCACCGTCAAGCCGCCAAACCCGGCGCGCCGTAGAGCCTACGAAACGCGCCCGAGAAAGCGGCTAGCGCGATTTCAGCGCAGCCTTTCGACCTGGGATTTACTTGGCCGGCTTGACCGAAGCGACTTCCTTGTCTGCCTGGTCACGCGTTGCCTTGATCGATTGCGGCATGTACTTTTGCATCAAGCCATTCACGACGTCGCGGCCAACCTGGTCTTGTACCTGGATGAACTTGCGGCCGGTCGGGCTCTTGTAGAACGCGGTCAGATCCTTGATTTCCGACGTGCTGTAGTACTTCGCGTAAGCGTCGTACTGAGCTTGCATTGCGTCCGAACGGAAAGAGTCCGTTGCGAACACTTGACCTGCGCCGTCAACCAGCTTCGGCACTGCATTCTTTTGCAGCGTCGGGACGGAAGCCTGCTTCTGCTTGTCCGTCATCGTCTTGTTTTCGCTCAGGGCGTCCGACAGGATGGCCGGAACCAGCTGCTTGGCTTGCATCTGGGCGCTGTTGCCGATCGCGCCGACGAGCTTCTGTGCGTCGATTGCGTCCAGCAGATCTTTGATAGCAGCCTGCTTGGCCGGATCAACCGGTGCTGCGGCAGCAGCCGGAGCCGCCGGAGCCGGGCTCTGAAGCGCTTGAGCCATAGCAAAGGTCGGCACGAGGGCAGCCAGCAACATCAGTTGTTTGAATCGTTTTTGCATCATTACTCCCTAAGAGAAATTAATTTGAACTGCGCGCTGCGCGGGATACGTATCGGCCCGATACGCCATTATTCCCTGCGCAGCTTTCAACCAATCACTGAGACTGAAAGCCGCCAACGCGGATCAGGCTGCCCCACCCTCGTCACCGCCGTTTTCACCTTCGGCCGGACCTTCGGTGTCGCCTTCCACATCGCCCTCAGCTTCCGCTTCAGCAACCTGTTGCAGACCTGAAAGCTTGGTCCCTTCGTCAAGGCTGATGAGTGTAACACCTTGGGTTGCACGGCCCATTTCGCGGATTTCCGACACGCGCGTGCGGATCAGCACGCCCGTATTGGTGATCAACATGATCTGCGCTTCCTGATCGACCAGCGTTGCGGCGACGACGCGGCCGTTGCGCTCCGACGTCTGAATCGCGATCATGCCCTTCGTGCCGCGCCCGTGACGGGTGTACTCGATGATCGGCGTACGCTTGCCAAAACCGTTTTCGGTAGCGGTGAGCACCGACTGCTGCTCGTCGCCGGCCACCAGCAACGCGATCACGTTCTGGCCGTCTTCGAGCTGCATGCCGCGCACGCCGCGCGCCTCACGGCCCATCGGACGCACGTCGTTCTCGTCGAAGCGAACCGCCTTGCCCGAATCCGAGAACAGCATCACGTCGTGCTGGCCGTCTGTGATCGCGGCGCCAATCAGGTAATCGCCGTCATCCAGACCGACCGCAATAATACCTTTGCGCAGCACGCGGCCAAAGGCTTCCAGCGGCGTCTTTTTTACCGTTCCTAACGCGGTGCCCATGAACACGAATTTGTCGGCCGAGAATTCCTTGACCGGCAAGACAACCGTAATCTTTTCGCCTTCCTGCAGCGGGAAGATATTCACGATCGGACGGCCGCGCGAGTTGCGCGAACCTTGCGGCACTTCGTAGACCTTCACGCTGTACACGCGACCGCGGTTCGAGAAGCACAGAATGTGGTCGTGCGTGTTCGCGATGAACAGCGTGTCGATCCAGTCGTCTTCTTTCATGGCCGTGGCCTGCTTGCCGCGGCCACCACGCTTCTGCGCACTGTATTCGGACAGCGGCTGCGACTTCACATAGCCGGCATGCGACATGGTCACGACCATTTCCTGCGGCGTGATCAGGTCTTCCGTGTTCAGCTCGGTCGCGTTCATCTCGATCTTCGAGCGGCGCGCGTCGCCAAATTCGGCTTTTATCGACGTCAGTTCGTCGACGATGATCGCCGTAATGCGTTCCGGGCGAGCCAGAATGTCCAGCAGGTCGGCGATTTGCGCCATCACTTCGCGATACTCGCCGATGATCTTGTCCTGCTCGAGACCCGTCAGGCGTTGCAGACGCATCTGCAGAATTTCCTGAGCCTGGGTGTCGGACAGACGGTAGAGGCCGTCGGACTGCATACCGAACGCCGGGTTCAACCCGTCCGGACGATAGGCTTCGCGACCACCGGCCGACGCGTTTTCCGACTCGGCGCGCGACAACATTTCGCGCACCAGCGACGAATCCCACGGACGCGCCATCAATTCCTGCTTCGCGATCGGCGGAGTCGGCGCACCCTTGATGAGCGCGATGAACTCGTCGATGTTGGCGAGCGCAACCGCCAGACCTTCGAGCACGTGACCGCGTTCGCGCGCCTTGCGCAGCTCGTATACAGTGCGCCGCGTCAACACTTCCCGGCGATGCGACAGGAAGCACGACAGCATTTCCTTCAGGTTCAGCAGCTTCGGCTGGCCGTCGACCAGCGCGACCATGTTCATGCCGAAGGTGTCCTGAAGCTGGGTCGCCTTGTACAGATTGTTGAGCACGACTTCCGGCACTTCACCGCGCTTGAGCTCGATCACGACACGCATGCCGCTCTTGTCGGACTCGTCGCGGATATCGGAAATGCCTTCGAGCTTCTTCTCGTTGACCAGCTCGGCAATGCGCTCCAGAAGTGAGCGCTTGTTCACCTGGTACGGCAGTTCGTCGACGATGATCGACATGCGCTGACCGCGGTCGATTTCCTCGAAGTGCGTGAGCGCGCGCATCAACACGCGGCCGCGGCCGGTGCGATAGCCGTCGCGTACGCCGGCCACGCCGTAGATGATGCCGGCGGTCGGGAAATCGGGCGCCGGAATGATCTCGATCAGTTCGTCGATCGTGGCTTCCGGATTCTTAAGCAGATGCTGGCAAGCGTCGACGACCTCGTTGAGGTTGTGCGGCGGAATGTTGGTCGCCATGCCGACCGCGATTCCCGACGAGCCATTGATCAGCAGATTGGGAATGCGCGCGGGCAGGATGGCCGGTTCGTTTTCACTGCCGTCGTAGTTCGGCGTGAAGTCGACCGTTTCCTTGTCGATGTCGGCCAGCAGTTCGTGGCCGATCTTCGCCATGCGGATTTCGGTGTATCGCATCGCGGCGGCGTTGTCGCCGTCCACGGAACCGAAGTTGCCCTGACCGTCCACCAGCATGTAGCGCAGCGAGAAGTGCTGCGCCATCCGGACGATGGTGTCGTAAACAGCCGTGTCGCCGTGCGGGTGGTACTTACCGATGACGTCGCCGACAATACGCGCCGACTTCTTGTAAGCCCGGTTCCAGTCGTTGTTCAGTTCGTGCATCGCGTACAGCACGCGCCGGTGCACCGGCTTCAGGCCATCGCGAACATCGGGAAGCGCACGCCCCACGATCACGCTCATCGCGTAATCGAGATACGAACGGCGCATTTCCTCCTCTAGGGAGATTGGCAGAGTCTCTTTGGCGAATTGATCCATTATCCGTATCTTTTACGTGCCAAGGCGACGGGTAAACGACGCGTTGGCGTAAGCATTGCAGGCGCAACGCATCACGCGATTCTAACATGCCGCGAATCCGCTCCCGACTCAGGCACGTATACCTATTAGAGGGTGATCGGATAGCGCGTCCCGATGCCCCACTTTTACGTCGGTCAGGCGCGATTCGTGCGTGGGGCAATCCGCCGCTCAGCCATGACTGGCGGAGCCTCCAGCGGATTGCTTCTGTTGCGCATGCACCACAATTGCAGGGCGATTTGATTGGGGGCAGATTTTTTTATCGTGGGAAGGGAACGATATGGCAAAATGCCAACGCACAAAGAGTTAGACACTGCTCGAAGTCTACACAGCACGTTTTTTGTTCTACACCGATGTTATACTTCGAGCAATGTATGACTTGTCTTCGTCAACAGGCTCGCAGTAAACCTGCGGTAATCTCAATTTCGAGAGGAGAAATATGAATAAACTTTCAAAGCTCGCGTTCATTGCAGCTACCGCAGTTATGGCTGCATCCGCCATGGCGCAATCGGTGCCGGCGTCGCGACAAGCTACGAATGACAACTGGGTGAATGGTACCGGCGAATACGTGTGGATGAACGGCACGAACGAACTTTGCTGGCGCGATGCATTCTGGACGCCGGCAACGGCCAACGCAAAGTGCGATGGCGCCCTGGTTGCCCAGGCTCCGACCCCGCCGGCTCCGGTCGCACCTGCACCGGCTATCACCAGCCAAAAGATTACGTATCAAGCTGACGCGCTGTTCGACTTCGACAAAGCAATCCTGAAGCCGGGCGGTAAGGAAAAGCTGGACGATCTCGCATCGAAGATCGGCGCGCTGAACCTGGAAGTCGTCGTTGCAACGGGTTACACGGACCGTATCGGTTCGGACAAGTACAACGATCGTCTGTCGCTGCGTCGCGCTCAAGCTGTCAAGGCATACCTGGTCAGCAAGGGCATCGAATCCAACCGTATCTATACGGAAGGCAAGGGCAAGCGCAACCCGGTCACGACCGGTTGCAACCAGAAGAACCACAAGCAACTCATCGCCTGCCTCGCACCGGATCGTCGCGTGGAAGTCGAAGTTGTCGGTACTTCGAAGCAATAAGCTACAAGTTACCGCAGTATCAAAGCCCCGCTTCGGCGGGGCTTTTTTTATGCCTGCGTATTTAGACGCCCTGGCGCCGATCGACGCATTTTGCAGATTCGCGAGCGACCCCGCACGGCACGACGGCATGGATCGCGCCCCAGAACGGCGCGGCATTTTGCCGCCCTGTCCCTCGACCTATATACTCAGGATTTATCCTCGAGCGCCCGCTCACCGCTCTCATCGAGGCAGCTTCCGCTATGACCAACGCCGATCCCCACGAACTGCAGAAATTCAGCGACCTTGCACATCGTTGGTGGGACCCGAATGCGGAATTCAAACCGCTGCATGAACTCAATCCCACTCGTCTGAGCTGGATCGACGCTCATTCGCATCTCGCGGGGAAGAAAGTGCTGGATATCGGCTGCGGCGGCGGGATTCTGTCGGAGTCCATGGCGAGCCTGGGCGCGCACGTCAAAGGCATCGACCTGTCGCACCAGGCGCTCGGCGTGGCCGATCTTCACAGTCTTGAAAGCGGCGTCACCGTCGACTACGAAGAAATCGCCGCCGAGGCGCTCGCCGCCCGCGAACCGGGCACGTACGACGTGGTCACCTGCATGGAAATGCTCGAGCACGTGCCGGAGCCGTCCGCCATTGTCGAAGCCTGCAAGACGCTGGTGAAACCCGGCGGCTGGGTATTCTTCTCCACGCTGAACCGCAACGTGAAGTCGTACCTGTTTGCCGTGATCGGCGCCGAGTACATCGCGCGTATGCTGCCCAAGGGCACGCACGACTACGCGCGCTTCATTCGCCCGTCGGAATTGGCGAGCTTCGTGCGCGCGGCCGAGCTACGCACAGCCGACATCAAAGGTATCGTCTACAACCCGCTCAGCAAGCATTTCGCGCTGTCCGCCGACACGAGCGTGAACTACATGCTCGCCTGCCGCCGCGACGTCTGACGCGCTACGCCCTCCGGACCCGAACCCATCCATGAGCGATCCCACGCCCCTGCCCCAACGCGAAGACAACGACGATGCCTTAGGTCTTTGCCATGCCGTCCTGTTCGATCTGGACGGCACGCTAGCCGACACAGCGCCCGATCTCGCGGCCGCCGTCAACAAGATGCGCCACGATCGCGGGCTCGAGATGGTGCCGCTCGAAGACCTGCGACCGCTCGCCTCCGCCGGCGCGCGCGGGCTGATTGGCGGGGCGTTCGGCATCGGCCCCGACAGTCACGAGTTCGCGTCGATGCGGGAAGAATTCCTCGCCAACTACGAGGCGGACTTGTGCATCGAGACCACGCTGTTTCCGGGCATTCCCGAGATGCTGGACGAGCTCGACGCCCGCGGCGTGCGCTGGGGCATCGTCACGAACAAGGTGGCCCGGCTCACTGAGCCGCTGATCGCCCAGCTCGGTTTGGAAGAGCGCGCGGGCTGCGTCGTGAGCGGCGACACGACACCGCACTCGAAGCCCCACCCCGCACCGTTGCTGCACGCCGCACGTGAGCTGGACGTGGTGCCGGAGCGCGTCGTCTACGTCGGCGACGACCTGCGCGACGTGCAGGCAGGCTTCGCCGCCGGCATGAAAACGATCGCCGCCGCCTACGGCTACTGCGGCAACGACATTCCGCCGACGCAATGGCACGCGCAACACGTCGTTCAGTCGCCGGCGGCACTGCAAAAGCTGCTGCGCGACATCGGTTGAGTCGCCGTGCCGCAGCAAAGCGAAAGCAGCGCTCCGCCGCGTTCGCTTTGCCAATGAGTCAGGACGCGGCCGTCAATCTATTGTAAAATCTACGTTGGTTCAGAAGTCTTGAGCAACGAACCGCGGGGGCGACCTGGTTTCGACAGGGGTTGCGAAGCGGCTAGGGCATGTCGAGGACCCGTCACCTCGTTAATCAATGGGAAAAACGTAACTGCAAACGACGAAACGTTCGCACTGGCAGCCTAAGGGCCGCCGTCCTCTGCCTAGTTCACTGACGGGCTAGAGTCGCAAGACCGGTAGCAATACCGACAGAGGTCATATACGTCAGTTAAGCCTTGGTGGTGTCACGACATCCGGGTCGAAAAATTAGTGAATCGCCTTAGTGCAGCGTGTTCGTCCGCGTCGCTCGGGTTAAATCAAATGACAGAACTAAACATGTAGAACTAGTCGTAGAGTGCTTCTGGACGCGGGTTCGATTCCCGCCGCCTCCACCAGACATCGTGCCCACCGTACCGGTGCCGCACTTTATGAAAAACCCCGACAGCGTCGAGCTCTCGGGGTTTTTTGTTGCCGGCGTTAGGCGAGCGAGTCAACGCAAACGCGCTACGTGTCTATTGCTCCGTTAGCGTCGAGGCGCGCCAGGCTTGGAGTGCGTTTACTGAGGCTGAGGCCGAAGGCGAGGTCCATCCGTCAGCGCTACGTTCGGGAATGGTCTGACCTGCTGGCGCAGCGCTGCTGGGCGACCGCGCGAGCGGGACAACTGCAGCCCTGTTCGCCATTGCAATTGCAGGAGGCTCATTCGCGAGCCCATCCACAGGCCCATTCGCGAACTCATTCGCAGGCCCATTCACAGCCGCGCTCACCGCCCCACCCCGCGCCCCCACCAGCAACCCATTCACCCGCCCCACCTCGTCAAAATCCAGCGCCGCCGTCGCAGCCTTAAGCTGCATCAACGCAACGATCGTCGCATAGCGCGCGCGGATCAAATCCCGCCGATTCGAATACAACGCATCCGACGCGCGCAAGACATCCGCGCTGGTCCGGCTGCCCACCTTATAACCCACCTGTGTCGCGTCGAGCGCCGAGCGCGAGGTCCGCATCAAACGCGTCAGCGAATCGACCCGCGCCACGCCGGTGCGAAAGCGCGACCAGTTCTCGCGCGCCGTCGCGCCCGCGACGCGTTGCGCCGCCAGCAGTTCGTCCTGCGCCTTGTCTTCCAGCGCGAGCTTCTCGTCGACGATGGCAGCGCTCTCGCCGCCCTCGAACAGCGGAATCGTGATCGACAACATCGCGGTCGTGGTCGTTGTCGGCCGGGAATAGCCGGATGCCGCGCCCGCCGGCGTATGACTCGCCGACAGGTTCACGACCGGCAGATGTCTCGCCCGCGCCTTCTCGACCTCCAGTTCCGCGAGGCGTCGGTCGATCTGCTTCAACTGCACCCGGTAGTCGTGGGCTTCGGCCTGCGAGGCCCAATTCTCGCTGTCCATTGGGTCCAGCCTCGGCATGACCGCGCTGTCGGACAGCCGCGACAGTGCAGCAAAGGGCTGCCCCGTGAGTTGCTCCAAAGCAAGCCGTTTAAGCTGCAACTCGCTACGCGCGTCCTGCTGCTGCAACTGGGCCTGTTCGCGCGCCGCTTCGGCTTCCTGCAGGTCGATGACAGTCGCCTCGCCCGCCGCCTGCCTGCGCCGCAACTGCTCGAAATGCAGATCGAGCGCGGCCGTGTAGTCGTTGGCGCGCGTCAGCTCGTCTTCTGCGGCAAGCTCGTCGAAATACGCGCGCACCGCCTGCACGATGGCCGACTGCTGAGCGCTCGCCACCTCTAGCACACCGCGCGCCCCGATCACGTCAGCCTGCTTGTAAACCGTCCAGCGGCTCCAGTCGAAGACCGGCTGCGTCAGCGTAACGCTCCAGCCGTTCTGCCAGTAGGTGTTGCGCGGAAAACCTTCCATCACCGTACTGTTGTACGCGCGTCCCCAGCCGCCCGCGACTTGCGGCAAGAACCCGGCGCGCGCCTTGGGCAGCGCCTGCTGGGCCGCTTTGGAGCCCGCGCGGAATGCCGCGAGATTCGCGTCGTGGTCAGTGGCCTGCTCAACAACCGCCGACAGATCGACCGCTGCGGCCGGCCTCGCCAGAGAGACGCAGGCGAGCGCGATCAGCCAGAGGCAGCCCGGCACCGTGCGCCTAGTCATGGGCCACCACGCCCGCGCGCGCCTCACACACCAACTCGCCTTCGACCAACCGGTAACGCGTGTCGAACGCCGCCGCGAGCGACATGTCATGTGTAATCACCACGACCGTCCGTTCGAGGCGCTGCAGCAAGGCCACGACCTGCCGCACCGACGCCGGGTCGAGATTCGACGTCGGCTCGTCGAGCAACAACAGCTCACGTTGCTGATACAACGCGCGCGCAAGCAGCAGACGCTGTCGCTGCCCAGCGGAAATATTCGCGATCGTGTCGCTGATCACCGTGCGCGTTCGCATCGGCAAACGCATCACGTCGGGCAGCAGGCCGACGTCGTCGAGCAAGGCGTGAATGCGGGCTTCGTCCGCGTTGCCGGCGAACAGCGACACGTTCTCCGCGATCGAGCCATGCAGGATCAGATCGCCCTGGCGCATATGCACGGCGTGGCGACGGATCTCGTCGACGGTGAGGTTCGGCCACGCGATGCCGTTCAGCGTGATCTCACCGTCCTGAAGCGGCTCGGCTGCCGCGAGCAGCTTGAAGAGCGTGGACTTACCACTGCCCGATGAACCGGTGATCACGATCTTGTCGCCGCGGCGAATGACGATATTCGCGCGCTTGAGCACCGGCTGGTCCGACACGCCATAGCGGAACGTGACGTCGCGCACGTCGATGCGCTCGAAGCTGCGCACCTCGACGGTTTTATGCGTGTCGGCAGGCGGCGTGTAGCGCTCCGCTTCGCAATCGACGATGTCGCCGACCCGCGCCGCCGGCACGCTCAGCATGAAATACTCGAAGGCCGCGTTGATCGAACGCGCAAAGCGCTCCGACAGCAGCGACTTGTAGATCAGAAACGAATAGAACACGCCCACCGAGATTACGCCGCCCAGCATCAGGCGCGCCGCGAACCACGTGATCGCGATCATGTCGGCGTAATTGACGAGCTTCAGGATCGCGTCGCGCGCACTGCCGAGCCGGCTGTTTTGCACCAGCGCCGCGATATACGCACGGTATCTGGCCATGAAGATCGCGGTGCGCCGCGTCTCGCCCTGCGACAGCTTGATCAACGACGCGCCGCGTATCGTCTCGATCAGCGTGTCGTCGCAACGGGCCGACTCTTCAAGCACGAGTGCGTGGGTATCGCGCATTCGCGCAAACAGCGCGAACGATACCGCGACGTAGACCATGAAAACCAGCAGCGCAATCACCGTGAGTTGCCGGCTCTGTACCAGCATCAGCGCGAGCGCCAACGTACCGACCACCATGTCGATACACAGCCCGATGGTTGTACGCGTCGCGTAGATGCTGATTTCGTCCTGCGCCTTCACGCGCGCGAACAGATCGCCGACGTGCCGCTTCTCGAAGTACGGAATCGGATTGCGCAACAGCTTCAAGAGCAGCCCCTCGGTCATGCTCATCTGCACGAAACCATGCAGCAGTCCGACGAGATACGTTTCGACGTAATGGCTCAACGCGCCCGCGACGAAGATGCCCGAGAACGTCAGCATGAGCACGTTGAGCAGATTGAGGTTGTCGGCAGCGACCACGTCGTCGAGCACCAGATTGCCGAGGTACGGCATGGCGAGGATCGCGAACTGGCTGCCAAGCGCCACGAACATTACCTTGGCGATCTGCGCCTTGAGTTGCGGATTCAGCGCTCGCACACGGGCAAGCGCGGCGGGCACACGAGACTTGTCGCGGATGCGCGGCATGAGCGGCGTGGCCGCGCATTCGAGCAGATAGCCGGACACGTTGGCCACGAAGGTGTCCATCGAAATGCGCCGACGGCCGCTGGCCGGATCGATCACCTGCACGTAACCCCGCCCGCACTTCTCGAACACCACGAAATGCGCGCCGCCGAAATGGAGGATCGAACCACGTTTCACGCGCGGCAGATCGCCGGCGTCGAACCGGTAAGCCTGTACGGCGAGACCGAATTCGACGGCGACGTCGTAGAGATCCATGAGCGTCAGGCCGTTGGCCGACACTGACCTGAACGCCTGCAATTCGCGCACCTCCGTGGCGCGCCCAAGATGCGACAGCACCATGGCGAGACACGCATAGCCGCACTCGGCAACTTCGTTCTGATAGATCGCACGCATGGTCAGCCTCGTAGCACGCGGAACAGCGGCGCGAGCACCCATTCGGCGATGGTGCGGCGCTCGATCACGATGCTCGCCGTCGCGGCCATGCCGGGCAGGATGTCGAAGTGTTGCCGCTCGAAGTGGAACTGGTCGCCGCTCAGCGTGGCCCACGCCATGTAGTCGCCGTCCGGACCCGGCGACTTCGACGGGACGCCCCGCGAGATCGCCGAACGCACGGTAGTGCGCGAAATCGAATCGATGCGCGCTTCATAGCTGCCGAATTTCGCGTACGGAAACGCGTCGAACTTCAGCCGCACGATCTGCCCTTCGCGGACAAAACCACGTCGGCGCGAAGGGATGCGCAACGCCGCGCGCAAACTGCCCTTTTCGCCGGTTGAGATGACGAGTGCGACGTCGTCCGGTGCGAGCGTTCGGCCCGGAACGAGCCCTGAAAAAGTGACCACGCCGGCCTTGGGCGCGGAAATCGTAGCGTCCTGGCGGGTTTGTTCGAAGCGCACGCGGATGTCCTGCAGATCGCGGGCGTGGCGCGCCTCCAGCTCGTTGAGCTGGGCGCCGAGGCCTGTTTGCGTGCCGATCGCCGCGCCGAGTTCCGCGCCCAGTTGCTGGCCGCGCGCGGCGCCCTGCGCCAGCGCAACTTTCGCCTGGTGGGTATCGGCCCTCGCCTGCTCGACCCGGTCCGCGGTGATGTAGTCGGCGACCGATTCGAGCCGGGTCAATTTGCGACCGGCTTCGTCCGACAATTCGCGGTTCTGCGCCAGTTGCTCACCCAACGCCGTGATTTCCGCGCGCCGGCTCTGCACGGCGACGCGTGCGGCGTCCCGTTGCGCGGACAGATCCGCCTTGCGCTGCCCGTATTGGGCTTCGCTCGACCGAATCTGTTCGTCGCGCATCTGTTCGTCGAACGCCGGGCGTTGTTGACCGTCGCTCGCCAGCGACAGATCGCGATCGAGCCGGAACAGCGCGGCCCCCTGAGCGACGCGGGCGGACGGCTCGACGTAGATCGCTGAAACGAGTCCGGTCAGCCCCTGAATCTTGACCTCGGCGGGCGAGACGATTTCCGCGCGCACGTCCTGTTTCAGTTCGACGTCGTGGAAGAACGCAAATACGGTCGCGATCGCCACGACTGACGACGTCGCATAGGCGATCCAACGCCACGAGACGTCCCTGAACTGCGGGAGATTGATAGGTTCCATAGCTTCATTGCTGCCGGATACCACCCGGCGCTGTGTCGATCCGCCTGGCTGCGGCGGGCGTGGTGCTGCACGGCTGCACGCCGTGCGGACGGGTCTAGCGAACTGGCGCGAACGCGTACATCGACGGATGTCCGGCGACTAGCCAGTCTGAATAGTTCCGGGTTACCGCCGTTTCAATGCAACGCGCGAGCTGCGGCACGGCGTCAGGGGCGGCAAGAGATAGCGGATCGAACAGTTCGGCACTGAAGCGCCCGCGTTCGAAACGTAAATAAAATGGCAAAAGCATGGCGCCGAATGGCGCGCCAAGCCGGAACACGCCGTTGTGAATCCGCGCGTTGCGTCCGAACAGGGAAACACCGACGGTTTCCATCGGATAGCGATGCAACGCGAAGGGCGGTACATCGGCAAACAACACCACAACGCCACTGCGCTTCAACGCGCGGGCGACGCGCAGGCCGAGTCCGTTGCGGTCGTCTTCGCCATAGGTGTAGAGCACGTTGACGCCGGGGATGAGTGCATGGTCGTTGCCATACATGTCTCGCGGCACACCGGACACGACCGCAATCGTCTCGAGGCCGAGCAGCGCCCGCAATTCGTCGATGACGTAAATGTTGGCGTATTGCGACACATAGTGAAACGGCGACACGATGACTGGACGCCCTGGCACCTCGGCCTGAAGCTGGCGAATTTTCCCGGCTAGCGCCGCGGCGACGCGCTGCAGGTCGGGCCACGCTTCGCTACCGCGCGATAAGCGGCCGAAGTAAATGCGTTGATCGATCAGCTTCTCGCGCAAATGTCCCGCGGCGACACGACTCTTATCGAGCGGCGCCAGTTGCAGCACATCTCGCCCGATCTCCAGGCGCGCGATGCCTTGCCAACGCTTACGCGCGCTGACGAGACCCAGGATCTTGCACACCACTGCGGCACACGGCTCAATAGCCGAAGGCGGCAGGTGAGCCATCAACGCACGCCACGCGCCGCGCCACGCATACGCCATTTTTCTGTGCAGCAAAGTCAGCATGACTAATGCATCACGCCTTGATTCCATCTTCAACTCCACGGCCATATCGAGGCACTGGGGCACCCCTTCAGGAAACGCCCCAGTGCGTCATACACGCTTACGAACGCGTGTTCGCCGGCACCGGCGTGCTCTTCGACGAGGTCGACGACTGAGCCGGCTGCGAGTTGCACTTGCAGCAGCCGCCTGCAACAGCGGATTTAGCGAGTTCGTTACGATTGATTTTTTGCATTTGAGTTACCTTTTTTACTAAGCCGATAAATGAGCCCACGAGAATTTCTTAATTCGTGAAGCGAATAAAATCTTATCAGCACATTTTTTTGGTAGAAGGGCCTTTGCTTTATTTTACAAATCCGACCCAACCCAATAAACCCATCATGTCGCTCCACCCACTAAACGGGAAATTTTTATTCTCAAGCCATTTCATGCAGATCCGCCAGTCATGGGCCGCCATGAAGGCTTGAGCACTCGAAAGCACAATATCTTTTCCAACTCAGGACAACCCCAACCAATCACCCATCATTCGTTGACGAAACAATCCAACCAAAAAAATAGCTCAAAAATTTACCCCGAAATTTCCGCAAAATTATTAGAAAATTCTGAACATTAATTTTCACATTAAAATATCCACCCAATAAAACAAGGCACTCACCAATCCCGCAACGTCGCATGACATGGAATAAATCCTCGCCCTGATCCGTTTAGGACTGGCACGCACGCAAACGGGCAGCGCGGGCATGACCCTCGCTGCACCAACTCAAAACCGTACGTTGTCAAACCAGGAGTCCACATCATGCGCAAGACACTCTTCGGCGTCGCCCTTGTCAGCCTTTTTGCCCTGCAACACAGCGCTTTCGCCGAGGCGCCCAAAGCGGTCGACGGCCGCTTCGTCACCGCCGACGGCATGACGCTCTATACCTTCGACAAAGACACGACGCCCGGCGTCAGCGCCTGCACCGGCGGCTGCATGAGTTACTGGCCCGCGGCGGTGGCCGGTTCGATGGATAAGCCGTCGGGCGACTGGACGCTGATCCCCGCGGCCGACGGCAAACAGCAATGGGCGTACAAAGGCCACCCGCTGTACCACTACGCGGCTGACAAGCAGGCGGGCGATGAAAAGGGCAATGGCTTCAAGGACATGTGGCACACGGCCAAGCCCTGAATGACCGCCGCGCAATAAGCGCAGCGGGAGCGGGTGCAACGCGCGCTCAAACGAAAAAAAAACGCCGGCATCGAGCCGGCGTCGCATGACAAACCAGACGGAAGACCTTCTCCCGCGTTATTCGTCTTTAGGACACTGCAAGTTACAGCCGTTCGGGTCGCCATTGTCACCGCGCTTGCGCATGGCCGACTTCTTGTTCGACTGATACTTGTCCGTCGGCGCCGACGCGGCGAACGGCATTTGCGGATGCTCGGCAAGACGGAACTGGTCGTTCAGGATCCCGCCCGGCACGCCGGGCGAATTCTGGGCGAACGCGACCGGAGCGGTGGCGAGAACCATACCGGTTGCAGCGACTGCAACCCATGCGTGAAGAAGAGCTTTCATAGCGATTGAGCGCGACGACTCGCGCGATTGAGGCGAAAACGAAAGCTTAGAGCGTATCGCAAACCGGCGCCATGCGCAGCGCCGAACCCACGTAGATGGTTACGGCCTCTTACGCCGCCACGCCGAGCCCTACTTCGAGGTCGACCAGCGTGCCGCATTCCTGCGGATCGTAGCCTTCGAGCTGGTCGACGCTATGGCGGAACGCGGCGCCGCGCAGCAGGTCGATCACCGTCGCGAGCGGCGCGCGTTCCAGACGGCTACGGTCGCAGGCGAAGTAATAGTCTTCGTCGACGATCGGAATGAAGTCGAGCCCGAAGTGATGCGCCGCCGGCTCCACGCCGAAGCCCACGTCCGCCATGCCGCTCGCCACGAAGGCCGCGATCGCCGAATGCGTCAGTTCGGTCGACGCATAGCCATTCACCCGATCCGGATCGACACCGACTTTGCGCAACGCGAGATCGAGCAGCATGCGCGTGCCCGAGCCCGGCTGACGGTTGACGAAGCGAATGTCGTCGCGCGCGAGGTCGCCGAGACCGCCAATGCCGCGCGGGTTGCCCTTGCCGAGAAACAGCCCCTGCTTGCGCCGCGTCAGATGCACGAGCACATGGCGCTGCGGATCGAGCCAGCGCCGGTAAGTGTCGGCGCAAGCCGCGCGAAACTCGCCGCGCGGCAAGTGGAAGCCGGCCAGATCGCATTCGCCGCGCGCCAGTGCGCTGACGGCGTCGGCGCTGTCGCGGTATTTGATGTCAACCGGCAGATCGTGCGCGACCAGCGACGTGACGAGCGCGGCCACCGCGTAACCATGCGACGCGTAAATGCGCACGTCGTCGGCGGGTGGCGCGAGCCAGCGGTTCAGATCGCTCGCCACTTCGCTAGCGAGCGCCTGCATGTTGCCGTCGAGCCGTTCGCCGCACAGACGCTGCGCACGCAGCACGGCCTGGCCGAGTTCAGAGAGCACCGAGCCGCGGCCGCGCTCCTTCGCAATCAGCGCACCGCCCAAACGCTCTTCGATGCTGCGCAGCAGACCCCATGCATGACGGTAGGACAAACCCTTAAGCGTGGCCGCCTGCGCGATGCTGCCAGATTCGTCCACCAGCGCGAGCAGCGGCACGACGTCCGACAGGCTGGCCTCGCGGCCGTCCGCAGCCTTCACCACCAGCTCCGCCTGGCACTCGATTCTGATCATATATGCTCAATTCTTTCCTATTGCACGGGCTGTTTCACCCGCCTATTGTTCGGCTATCCCATATCGAATAAACAAAGCATAAGTGCACGCTTTATGAATTACAAGTGCATATATGACTCTGGAGGAGCCCCCACTTGGACGATTCCCTCGCCGTCGCGCCGGATCAGCTCGTGCAGCGTCACGCGCGTCCGGGCATGTCGCTGCTAGCGGTGCTGCACGCGATTCAGGACGAACTCGGCTACGTTCCGCCGGCCACGGTCGCGCCGCTCGCCAAGGCGATGAATCTGTCGCGCGCCGAGGTGCACGGCGTCATCACCTACTACCACCACTTCCGCACGCAACCGGCCGCGCCGGTCACGGTGCAACTGTGCCGCGCGGAAGCCTGCCGCAGCATGGGCACCGAAGCGCTCGCGCAGCATATCGAAGCGCGCACCGGTTGCCGCTTCGACGCCGAGCACGCGCCTCACGCGACGGTGGAACTGGAATCGGTGTATTGCCTCGGTCAATGCGCGCTGTCGCCGGCGCTGATGCTCAACGGCACCTTGCACGCGAAGGTCACGCCGCATAAATTCGACGCGCTTCTCGCCGCCGCCGAAAAGTGCGTGGAGGTGACGACATGACACGACTTTACGTTCCCTGTGATTCGTCGGCACTGGCGCTCGGCGCCGATGCGTTGGCTCAGGCGATCGTCGCCGAAGCCGCACGCCGTGGCATCGAAATCGAACTGGTTCGCAACGGTTCGCGCGGTCTGTTGTGGCTCGAGCCGCTGATTGAAGTCGCGACGGCCGAAGGCCGCATCGGCTACGCGAATGTCGAAGCCGACGACGTCGCCGCTTTGTTCGACGCCGGCTTCCTGCAAGGCGGCGAACACGCGCGGCGGGTTGGTCTGGTCGACGAGATTCCGTATCTGAAGAAGCAACAGCGCCTGACGTTTGCGCGGATCGGCATCACCGATCCGCTTTCCCTCGACGACTACGTCGCCCACGGCGGCCTCGACGGTCTGCGCGCCGCCCTGCAAACCGACGGCGATGCCGCCTGCGAAGCGCTGATCGAATCCGGGCTGCGCGGCCGCGGCGGCGCGGCGTTTCCGGCCGGGATCAAATGGCGCACGGTGCGTGGCGCGAAAGCGGCGCAGAAGTACATCGTCTGCAATGCGGATGAAGGCGACTCCGGCACGTTCTCCGATCGCCTCGTGATGGAAAGCGACCCGTACATGCTGATCGAAGGGATGATCATCGCCGGCGTTGTGACGGGCGCGACCGTCGGTTATATCTACGTGCGCAGCGAGTATCCGCATTCGATCGCGACGCTCGAAACCGCCATCGCGAAAGCGCGCGCCGCCGGCTGGCTCGGCGACAGCGTGCTTGGATCGGCAGCGCATCGCTTCGAGCTGTTCGTCGCGAAGGGCGCCGGCGCCTATGTCTGCGGCGAGGAAACCGCGTTGCTCGAATCGCTCGAAGGCAAGCGCGGGATCGTCCGCGCGAAGCCGCCGGTGCCGGCGCTCGTCGGCCTGTACGGGCAGCCGACCGTGATCAACAACGTCATCACGCTCGCCACCGTGCCGCTGATCTTCGCGCGCGGCGCGGCGTTCTACAAAGACTTCGGCATGGGCCGTTCGCGCGGCACGTTGCCGTTCCAACTGGCCGGCAACGTGAAGCAAGGCGGTCTCGTCGAACTCGCATTCGGCGTGACGCTGCGCGAATTGCTGGTCGACTACGGCGGCGGCACGGCCAGCGGCCGGCCGGTGCGCGCGGTGCAGGTGGGCGGCCCGCTCGGCACCTATCTGCCCGAAAGCCAGTGGGACATTCCGATGGACTACGAGGCTTATGCGGCGGTTGGCGCAGTGGTCGGTCACGGCGGTCTGGTCGTGCATGACGACACGTCGAATCTCGCCGAACTCGCGCAATACGCCATGCACTTCTGCGCGCTCGAATCGTGCGGCAAGTGCACGCCGTGCCGGATCGGCTCGACGCGCGGCGTCGAGGTGATCGGCCGGATCCGCAACGGCGATACGTCCACGCGCCAGGTGCAATTGCTGCGCGATCTATGCGACACGATGGTGTCCGGTTCGCTGTGCGCGATGGGCGGCATGACGCCGTTCCCGGTGCTGTCCGCGCTCGATCATTTCCCCGAAGACTTCGGTCTCGCCGGCGCGTCGTCCGACGCGTCCCCGAACGTGCCTCATCACGCGCCCAAAGCGGCCTGACCCAGGAGCTCACCATGTCCGACGTGCTCAACTCCCCTGCCGGCGGCTGCGGCTCAGGCAACTGCGCGTGCAAGTCGCAGGCGCTGCAACAGAACACGCAAGCCCGCGCGCCCCGTTCGTTCTTCGACGACACCGACTACGGCACGCCCGAACGTCACGCCGACGTCGATATCACGCTGGAAATCGACGGTCAGAGCGTGACGGTGCCGGCCGGCACCTCGGTCATGCGCGCCGCCGTCGAAGCCGGCGTGAACGTGCCGAAGCTGTGCGCCACCGATTCACTGGAACCGTTCGGCTCGTGCCGCCTGTGTCTGGTCGAGATCGATGGCAAACGCGGCTATCCAGCGTCGTGCACGACGCCCGTCGAAGCCGGCATGAAGGTGCGCACGCAGACCGACCGCCTGCAATCGCTGCGCCGCAACGTGATGGAGCTGTACATCTCCGATCACCCGCTCGACTGCCTCACCTGCCCCGCCAACGGCGACTGCGAACTGCAGGACATGGCGGGCGTGACGGGCTTGCGCGAAGTGCGCTACGGCTTCGACGGCGCGAATCATCTGAAGGACAAGAAAGACGAGTCGAACCCGTACTTCACGTACGACCCGTCGAAGTGCATCGTCTGCAATCGCTGCGTACGCGCGTGCGAGGAAACGCAAGGCACGTTCGCGCTGACCATCGCGGGACGTGGCTTCGAATCGCGCGTGGCGGCGAGCGAAAACCAGCCGTTCATGGAATCGGAGTGCGTGTCGTGCGGCGCCTGCGTCGCCGCGTGCCCGACCGCGACCTTGCAGGAAAAGACCGTGATCATGCTCGGCCAGGCCGAGCATTCAGTCGTCACCACCTGCGCGTATTGCGGCGTCGGCTGCTCGTTCAAGGCGGAGATGAAGGGCAACCAGGTCGTGCGGATGGTGCCGCACAAAAATGGCCAGGCCAATGAAGGCCACGCCTGCGTGAAGGGCCGCTTTGCATGGGGCTACGCGACGCACAAGGACCGCATCACGAAGCCGATGATCCGCGCGAAGATCACCGACCCGTGGCGCGAAGTCAGTTGGGAAGAAGCGCTGAGTTACGCGGCGTCGGAATTCCGCCGGATTCAGGCGCAGCACGGCCGCGATTCGATCGGCGGTATTACCTCGTCGCGTTGCACGAACGAAGAGACGTATCTGGTGCAAAAGCTGGTGCGCGCCGCGTTCGGCAACAACAACGTCGACACCTGCGCGCGCGTCTGCCACTCGCCGACCGGTTATGGCCTCAAGGCCACGCTCGGAGAATCGGCGGGCACGCAGACCTTTGCGTCGGTCGATAAAGCTGACGTGATCATGGTGATCGGCGCGAATCCGACCGATGGCCATCCGGTGTTCGGCTCGCGGATGAAACGCCGTGTGCGGGAAGGCGCGAAGCTGATCGTGGTCGATCCGCGGCGGATCGATATCGTCGATACGCCGCATGTGAAGGCCTCGCATCATCTGCAATTGCGGCCGGGCACCAATGTGGCCGTGGTGAACGCGCTGGCGCATGTGATCGTGACCGAAGGCCTGTTCAACGCAGCATTCGTGGCCGAGCGCTGCGATACGCGCGCGTTCGAACAGTGGCGCGATTTCGTCGCGCTGCCCGAGAATGCGCCGGAAGCGACCGAAGCGTTGAGCGGCGTACCGGCTCAACACGTGCGCGAAGCGGCGCGCATCTACGCGACCGGCGGTAACGCCGCGATCTATTACGGCCTCGGCGTCACCGAACACGCGCAAGGCTCGACGATGGTGATGGGCATCGCCAATCTCGCGATGGTCACCGGCAACATCGGCCGCGAAGGGGTCGGCGTGAATCCGCTGCGCGGCCAGAATAATGTGCAGGGCTCGTGCGACATGGGCTCGTTCCCGCACGAGTTGCCGGGCTATCGGCATATCAGCGATACGGTCACGCGCACGCTGTTCGAGCAGGCGTGGAACGTCACGCTGCAGCCCGAACCGGGCCTGCGGATTCCGAACATGTTCGACGCCGCCGTGCACGGTACCTTCAAGGGTCTGTACTGCCAGGGCGAAGACATCGTGCAGTCGGATCCGAACACGCATCATGTGGCGGCGGCGCTGTCGTCGATGGAATGCATCGTCGTGCAGGACATCTTTCTCAACGAGACCGCGAAATACGCGCATGTGCTGCTGCCGGGTTCGTCGTTCCTCGAAAAGGACGGCACCTTCACCAACGCGGAACGCCGCATCTCGCGCGTGCGCAAGGTGATGCCGCCGGTGCCGGGTTACGCCGACTGGGAAGTCACGGTGATGCTCGCGCGTGCGCTTGGCTACGAGATGGACTACACGCACCCGTCGCAAATCATGGACGAGATCGCGCGTCTCACGCCGACGTTCCACGGCGTGTCGTACAAGAAGCTCGACGAACTCGGCAGCATTCAGTGGCCGTGCAACGAGAACGCGCCGGACGGTACGCCGACCATGCATATCGATACGTTCGTGCGCGGCAAGGGCAAGTTCGTGATTACGAAGTTCATCGCGACGCCGGAAAAGGTCACGCGCAAATTTCCGCTGCTGCTCACCACCGGGCGGATTCTGTCGCAGTACAACGTCGGCGCGCAAACGCGCCGCACCGAGAACTCGCGCTGGCACGACGAGGACCGGCTGGAAATCCATCCGCACGACGCAGAAGAGCGCGGCATAAAGATGGACGACTGGGTCGGTATCGAATCGCGCGCGGGGCAAACCGTGTTGCGCGCGAAGGTCACCGAGCGGATGCAGCCGGGCGTTGTCTACACGACGTTCCACTTCCCCGAATCGGGCGCGAACGTGATCACCACCGATAGCTCCGACTGGGCCACCAACTGTCCGGAATACAAGGTGACGGCGGTGCAGGTGATGCCGGTCGAACAGCCGTCGCAATGGCAGAAAGATTATTCGCGCTTCAACACCGAACAGCTCGATCTGCTTAAGCAACGCGAGCTGGCCAACGCCACCTCGGGCAAGTGAGGCGAGCCATGGACACTCAGAATCTGATCGACATGGCGAACCGGATCGGCGATTTCTTCGATTCGATGCCGGACCGCGAAGAAGCGTTGGGCGGTATCGCCGATCATATCCACCGCTTCTGGGAGCCACGCATGCGGCGCGCGTTGCTGGCGTCGCTCGATGAACCGGCAGCGGGCGGCGTCGAGATGTCGGCGATCGTCAGGGATGCGCTGGTCAAACATCGCGAACAATTGACGCCTGCTGCGCCCGCGGCGGTTTAACGCTTTGCAGCTTTGCAGCCGCCCGCGTCATAGCGCGGTCTGCTCGGGGATCTCGCCGCCCACCGCGAACCATGCTTCGCAATGCCGCAGCAAGGCGTGCAGATCGGTGCCGGTGCGCCCGCGCGCGCTGATATAGCCATCCGGTCGCACGAGGTAAAACGAAGGCCGTGTGCGTCCATACGATTCGGACAGCGCCGGACCGCCGTCGCCGGTCGTGTCGGTAATGCGCCAGATACGCACCGCGCCCGGCAACAGGCGTTCGATTTCGGCAACCATACGATCCCGATCCGCGTCCGGCGGCGACGCATGTTTCGCGGCGGGATCGAGCGGCGTGTCGTCGACCGGCAGCGGCGGCACCAGCAGAAACAGCGAGAAGAACGCCGGGTCGTGCAGATCGAAAATACAGCCGACGCCCGGCGCGCGGCCCAGCGGTCCATCCACCACATGCACCAACGCATCCGGCGCCCTTTCGCCGGCACGCGGGCCGCCGTCGAGCACCCGTTCGAGCGTGAGCGGACTACGCCGGTACTGGATCGACAACTCGCTGATCGTCAGACGCGCGGCGTCACGCAACGGACCGAGCGCGGCGAGCACCGGCATCACGCGCTCGCGCAGCAGCTTCAGCGGTCCATGATCGGCTTCGGCCATCTGCATCACGAAGCCCGTTTGACGCAGCACGTCGCGCTCGATCGGATACCGCTCGGCGTGATAGGTATCGAGCAGTCGATCCGGCGCCGCGCTCTTCAGCACGCGGGCGAGTTTCCAGCCGAGATTGAACGCTTCCTGAATGCCCGTGTTCATCCCTTGCGCGCCGGCCGGGCTGTGAACATGCGCGGCGTCGCCCGCGAGAAAAATCCGGCCGACACGCAAGCGGTCCACCATCCGGCTGTTCAGATGGAAGTGCGCGGACCACTTGAGGTCCGACACGTCGACGCGTTCGCGCACGCGGCGCGCGATCAGCGCCTTGCAATCGTCGAGCGACGGCGGCGGCACGCGGTTGAGCAGCGGTTCACCCAGCACCGCGGGCGCGGTGGGCGGCGCCATGGCCGACGGCTCGATTGCATGATCGGCAATCAGCCGATGCCGGCCGTGGCCCATCGGGAACAGCGCGACCAGACCGTCGTTCGAGGCGAACATATGAAATTCGTCGTCGGGCCAATCGGTTTCGGCATGCAGATCGGCGAGCAGGAAGGTCTGTTCGAAGGTCTTGCCCGCGAAGCTCAGGCCGAGCCGGTGACGCACCGCGCTATGCGCGCCGTCGGCGGCGATCAGATAGGACGGACGCATGGTCTCCGTGTGACCGTCGGCACGGCGCAGTGTCGCCTGAACGCTGGCAGAGCCTTGTGCGAAATTCATCAGTTCGACGCCGCGTTCGATCGTCACACCGAGCGTCGCGAGATGCTCCGTCAGCAAACGCTCGGTCACGGCCTGGTCGAGAAACAGCAGATACGGATAGCGCGTGTGCAACGGATCGAAATCGAGCCGCGCGAGACGCATGCCGTTGGAAAAGAGATTGGCCACGCGCGCGCGATGACCGAGCGCGAGAAACGGCTCGACCAGACGATGCTGCTCGAGCAGTTCGAGCGTGCGCGCCTGGATACCGATGGCGCGCGAATACGGGCTCGGCTGCATGGCCTTGTCGATCAGACGCACGGGGACGTGGGCACGCGCGAGGCTCATGGCGGCGGCAAGTCCGGTCGGACCCGCGCCGACGATCAGCACCGGCGACGCGTTGTTTGCAGCAACGTCCATGCGGGGCTCCCTAGGCGGCAGTGCGTTCTAGTGTACGCCCTGACGAAGTCACCCTGGAGGCGCTGCCGGTGAGGTGTTTACGATGCGCTGCGTCAATGCGCGTGCCCCGCGTGCTCCATCGCGCATTGATGCTGGGTGGTGCCGAGATCGACCTGCAGCGTCGCGTGTAGCATCGAGAAACGCTCCCGCAGCACGACGACGATCGCGTCGAGCGATTCGTCGCCGGGATGGCCGGCCGGCATCACCAGATGCGCGCTGAGCGCGTTGCCGGTGGTCGACAGCGCCCACACGTGCAAGTCGTGCACATCGACAACGCCAGGCTGGGTCGCCAGATAGTCGCGAATGCGTTGCAGGTCGACACCGGGCGGCACGGCGTCGAGCGCGAGGCGCACCGAATCGCGCAACAGCCCCCATGTGCCGACCACGACGACCGCGACGACCAGCAGGCTCATCACCGGGTCGAGCCACGTCCAGTTGGTGTAGAGAATCACCAGGCCGCTGATCGCGACAGCCGCCGAAATACCGGCATCGGCCGCCATGTGCAGGAATGCGCCGCGGATGTTCAGATCTTCCTTCTGCCCACGCATGAAGAGCCACGCGGAAATACCGTTGACGACCACGCCGATGGTCGCCACGACGAATACCGCGAGGCCGGCCACCGGCGCCGGATTCATCAGACGGCCGATCGCCTCGGCGACGATCACGCCGCACGCGAACAGCAGCAGCCCCGCATTGGCCAGCGACGCGAGAATCGACGAGCTGCCGTAGCCGAACGTGTAGCGCGCCGAGGGACGCCGCGTGGCGAGCCAGCCGGCACCCCACGCGAGCAGCAGGCCGAGCACGTCGGAGAGGTTGTGGCCGGCGTCGGCGAGCAACGCGGTGGAATGCGCGAGCACGCCGTAGATCGCCTGGATCACGACGATCAGGACGTTCAGCGCGACGGCGAGTGCGAACGCGCGGCCGTGGCCGGGGATGGGGGCGTGGGCGTGGGAATGGCCGCTGTGGGAATGGCCGCTGTGGCCATGATCGTTGTGACTGTGATCATCACTGCCGTGGTCATCGCCACTATGTTCGCGGCTCTGGCTTTCATGGTCGTGCCCGCCCTTCACCGCGGCATCGCCGCCTGCGTCGCGCGTCCCACCAGAGCGGACATCATCGCCATCGCTTCCATCGACCCACACCGGCGCGTGCTCATCCTCGCGCTGTTCCGCCGCCCGATTCGGGTTATTCGTATTCTTCATGTCGCATCCACGGGAAAATCGCTGGCGGGTTCGGCCACGTGCTCCAGCATGCCGGTCAGCATCGCGCTGATGTGACGATCCGCGGCGAGGTAGAACACCTGCTTGCCCTGGCGCTCCGCGCGCACGATCCGCGCCGCGCGCAGCAGCCGCAAATGGTGGCTCACCAGCGATGGCGACAAGCCCAGCGCCTCGGCAATCGCCCCCACCGGACGACGCCCGTCGACGCACGTCAGCACGATCCGCAAACGCGTCGGGTCGCCCAGCAGGCGAAACAGATCCGCCAGCGGCACGATGGTGTCCGCGGAGCGGTCGTCGAAACGGCTTAACGGAACGTCGGAAACGGTAGAAGCCACGGCAGTCGTCACGGTCGGCACACATATGAACAGATATTCACATGTTATATGCGTCGACATGACTGGTCAAATCGGAGCGCGGTGCGTCGAGTGTGGGAAAATGCGGCCTCTGCCTCACCCGAATCCCATCCCCCGTCATGCAACCTGTATTTGACCGCGCTTTCGCGGCGCATCGTGACGGCCGCCTCGACGACGCCGAACGCGACTATCGCGCAACGCTCCAGGGCAATCCCACGCACGTCGATGCGTTGCACCTGCTGGGCGTCCTGCGCCATCAGCAGGGCCAGCACGCCGAAGCCGCCGAGCTCGTGCGGCGCGCGGTGAAACTGCGCCCGGAAGACGCCGCGCTGCAACTGAACCTCGGCAACGCGCTGAAGGCGCTGGGCCAGATCGACAACGCCATCGAACAGTTTCGCAACGCGTTGACGCTCGCGCCGTCGTTCCCGATGGCGCACTACAACCTCGGCAACGCGTACGCATCGCAGGGACGTCATGAAGACGCCGCCGACGCCTTCGAGAAATCGTTGCGTCTGCAACCGGACGACGCGTCGTCGCACAACAATCTCGGCAACGCGCGGCACGCGCTCGGCCAGCACACGGAAGCGATCGCGTCGTTCACGCGGGCGCTTCAACTGCGCCCCGGCCACGCCGGCGCGCTGAACAACATGGGCATGTCGCTGAACGCGCTCGACCGCGCGGACGAAGCGATTCCCTGCTTCCAGAAGGCGCTGGCCGCCGAACCGCGCTTCGTCGCCGCGCACTTCAATCTCGCCAATACCTTCGACGCCACCGGCCGCCACGCCGAAGCGGTCAAATCGTTCGAAGCGGCGCTGCGTTTGCAGCCGAACCTGCCGCCGGCCATCTTCGGCATGGGCAATGCGCTGGCGGCGTTGGGGCGTCACGCGCAGGCGCTGCCGTATCTCGAACGCTCGGTCGGTCTCGATCCGCAATTCGCGCTGGCGTGGCTCAGTCTCGGCAACACGCACCTCGCGCTGGGCGCGCATGCGCCCGCGGTACGCGCGTTCGATCAAGCGTTGCGCCAGCGTCCGGACCTTGCGTCCGCGCATATGAACCGCGCGTTGGCGTGGCTCGCGCTGCGCGATTTCGCGCGCGGACTGCCGGAATACGAATGGCGGCTGCAAACCATGGCCGAGCCGGCAATTCAGACGCTGCCGCGCTGGCACGGCGAACCGATCGATCGACGCACGCTGCTGATTCACGCCGAACAAGGTTTCGGCGACACGCTGCAGTTCGCGCGCTTCGTACCGCTCGCCGCGCAACGCGCCGCGCGCGTGGTGCTCGAAGTGCAGCCTGCGCTGCTGCCGCTGCTGGCGCCCGTAGCGCAAGCCTGGCGCGTGACGCTGATCGCCCAGGGCACGCCGCGCCCGGCCGCCGATCTGCACTGCCCGCTGCTCAGCTTGCCGCTCGCGCTCGGCACGACCTACGACAGCATTCCGGCGCGCACGCCCTACCTCGACGTGCCGGCCGCCTATGGCCGCAAATGGCGCGGTTCGCTCGGCGGCCAGGCGAAACGCAAGATCGGCATTGCGTGGACGGGGCGCATCCAGCCCAACGAAACCCGTTCCATGCCGCTCGCCGCGCTCGATCCGCTGTTCGCGCTCGACGGCATCGACTGGATCGTGCTGCAACCCGAACTGAGCGCGGACGAACGCGCGGCGCTCGACACGCATCCGCGCGCGGCGTCGATTCATCGCTTCGATAAACGCATCGGCGATTTCGCGGATACGGCCGCGATCATCGAACGGCTCGACGCGGTGGTGTCGATCGATACGTCCATTGCTCACCTGGCCGGCGCGCTACGCAAACCGTTGTGGGTCATGCTGCCGTTCGCGGCGGATTGGCGCTGGTTTACCGGCGACGCACGCAGCCCCTGGTATCCGGGCGCGACGCTCGTGCGTCAGCCGCAGCCGGGTGCGTGGCAGGAAGTCGTCGAAGCGGTGGCGAATGAATTGCGCCGCGGTTAGCCGGCGGTTGTCGCTTGAATGCGGCGGCGCTATCAAGCGTCGCGCCCAACAAACAAAAAACCCCGCGCTTTTTCGGAGCGCGGGGTTTTTTCTTGTCCCACAAACTGACAAGGGTGGTCGTCAGGCCGCTCGATACTGATTGCGCGATTCCGGCGTGCGATACAGCACCAACGTCGCGACCAGACCGCAGATCGCCGCCGCGCCGAGGAACAGCCCCGGCGCCGCTTTGTTGCCCGTGGTGTGAATCAGCATCGTCGAGATAGCCGGCGTGAAGCCGCCAATCGTCGTAGCGAGGCTATACGCCAGCGAGAAACCGGCGGTGCGCACTTTAACCGGCATTACTTCAGTGAGCGCCACCACCATCGCGCCGTTATAGCTGCCGTACAGGAACGACAGCCACAACTCGACGGCCAGCAAGCGCGCGAACGACGGTTCGGCGACCAGCCATTGCAACGCCGGATACGCGGTAATGATGGTGAGAATCGTGAAAACCAGCAGCACCGGACGGCGGCCGATCCGGTCCGACAACGCGCCCGCGAGCGGCAGCCAGACCAGATTCGACAGACCGATACAGACGGTCACCACCAGCGTATCGATCGACGACAGTTTCAGCACTACCTTGCCGAAGGTCGGCGTGTAAGCGGTGATCATGTAGAACGACACGGTGGTCATGATCACCATGCCCATGCCGCCGAGCACGATGCCCCAGTTGGCGACCATGGTCTTCATGATCTCGCCCATGCTCGGACGATGCTTGCGCGCCATGAATTCCTCGGTTTCCTGCAGCGAACGGCGGATCAGGAACAGGAACGGCACGATCAGGCAGCCGATCAGGAACGGCACGCGCCAGCCCCAGGCGCCCATCTGGTCAGCCGGCAAAACTTTGTTCAGGACCACGCCGATCAGCGCAGCGAACACCACCGCGACCTGCTGGCTGCCCGACTGCCACGCGCAGTAGAAGCCCTTGTTGCCCTTGGTCGCGATCTCCGACAGATACACGGACACGCCGCCCAGTTCGACACCGGCGGAGAAGCCCTGCAACAGGCGGCCGAGCAGCACAAGCGCCGGGGCCAGCACACCGATCGTCGCGTAACCTGGAATTGCCGCGACCGTGAGCGTGCCGAGCGCCATCAGGCCGAGCGTGAGGATCAGGCCTTTGCGTCGGCCGTGATGGTCGATGTACGCGCCGAGCACGATCGCACCGAGCGGCCGCATCAGGAAGCCCGCGCCGAACACCGACAGCGACAGCATCAGCGACGCGAATTCGTTGCCGCTAGGGAAGTAGGTCTTGGCGATGGCCGACGCGTAATAGCCGTAGACCATGAAGTCGTACATCTCAAGAAAGTTGCCGCTGACGACACGGAACACTGTCTTGACTTTCGATTCCTGGGATGAGGAAGTGGCGTGTGTCGCTGTAGACATGACATTCTCTGGAAAGCCCGTCGCCCTCGGTTCTGGCGGCGATCAGGCAGTTGAAACGATCCACTGGATTCGGTGAAGCAGATGCCGCCAGCAGGGTGAAGCAGGACGCAGCAGGAACGCGCCGGGGGCGCTGAATTTTCATGCTGAAAGCACTCTGCTGATATCAGGGTAAACGTTGTGAAACAGGCCAAGCCCTTGCCACGTAATGTTACCGTTGTTGGTGTTGTCGCGTAATGCATACAGAATCATTACAGACCCCGCCGGCCGCCGACGACAGCCGTCGTCCCGATAGAATTTGCGTCCCGCCACTTCGCGCTGATCGCCACCCCGATGCAAGCCAACCGCACTCTCTCGCTGCGCCCCGCGACCCTCGCCGATGCCGCTCTGATTGCTTCGATCCACGCCGCCAGTTGGCAAGCCACCTATCGCGGTTTATTGCCCGACGTCTTCCTCGACGGCGAAGTCACGCACGAACGCGCGGCGTATTGGGAAGCGCGTCTGAGCGCACCGGGCGGCGAGCGCCGCATCGTCCGGATCGCCGAACTCAATGGCGAGCCGATTGGCTTTGTCTGCGCGGAACGTCAGCCGGAATCGGCGTGGGGCGTGCTGCTCGATAACCTGCATGCGCTGCCGGGCTATCAGGGCATCGGAGTCGGCAAGCTGCTGATGCGCGCCGCCGAAGACTGGACCCGCGCGCAAGGCGAGGCGCAGTTGTATCTGTATGTGCTCGAAGGCAATACGCCGGCGATCGGTTTCTACGAACGGCAAGGCTGGCAGTTCGTGGGCGCGGAGCCGGATCACATGGGCGGCAGGGATATCACCGCGCTGCGCTACGTCTACAGACTGGAAAAATAGACGGCTTCGGCGGGTCCGCAGGTCGTTCCGGCCTTGTCGGACCTAGGCCGTTTCTATATCAATTTTCAGAAACGTCCGATCGCGACTTTGGATGCTTCCGAGCATTATCTTCCTCATCCCGATGGCTTCACGTTAAAACGCTTGCGCGCCCCGATGCTCGGTTTCAGCACGCTGCTGATTTCCGAGGTTGACTCAGGTGCGCACATAAGGCGTCTCGCGCGCCTCTTCCGAAGCCTGCCGACCCACCGTTTCATGGGGCCATCCATTTGGTCGCTCCTTTTCGAGGTGCTGGAAGATATCCATGTCCGCTATTCCCTTTATCCTGATCGAAGGCTCGATGGCGCTGCCGCGTATGCGCCCGTTGGGTCGTCATTTGCCTGCACCCTTCGGCCGCGACTGGGTGTATCGGCCGCCGGGCTACAGTCTGCGAATCGAACTCAAAGCGCTCTATGCCGCGGTAGTCCACACCTTCTGTATGAGCGAGGAAGGGGCTGCTTTCGGCCATGCGCCGCTCGATCGGGCGGCGAAATTTCCCGCCGACGCACGTGCATTCGCGTCGGCCCAACAACCTGCGGTGGCCGCGTCTTCGCAGCGCGCGCCTGGTCCCAGGAACGCGTTGGCAGGCGGCGCTTCCGCAGTGAGTGGTGCGGCGCTACTGGCGTGGACTCTGCCAACGCACAGTCATTGACGTCTAGCGACGCATCCGAAAAGACCGTCGTGTCGACACTGGAGTCGGCGGAGTCCGAAGCAAATGAATTCGACTATTCGGCCTCGCGGCGGCGCGAAGATTTTCACGAAAAGACTGGCGAGTTGCACAAAGAGGTTCGGCATAGCAACGCAAAAGCCGCCGCTTCCTACAAGCCCGCCTACACCGCGGCGCGGAACGATCGCATACCGGGCGCCATCGATTCGACCATTGCGACGCAAGCGTTGCTCAAACCGTCGGCCGCAACACCCGTTCGAGCTGTTTCGCAACCACCCCGCTCCGCTTCCGCGACCGAATCGTCCGGAACCAGCGAGACCGAATGGATGAACCATCTATCGCAGCGTCGCGTGACCGACATTCCGGATCAGTTCTCGAAGTAAGCAGACCACTGTCGCCGAGAACAACGCGATAAAAAAGCCCGGCCGATAAAATCGGCCGGGCTTTTCTTGCAGCGTGACGCTTACTTCTGCAGCGGTAGCCCCGATTCGGTTTGCCGCTGCAGTTGCAGTACTTCGCCCTGCACCTGACGCAGTTGCGCCTGCGCTTTTTCCTTTTCCAAATGCAACGCGGCCGCTTCGGTCTGCGTTTGCCGCTGGTAGTCGTTGACCTTGGCCTGCTGCGCACGCGCTACGTCGAGATCGGCCTGCAGACGTTTCGCGCGGTCTTCAGACAACGCGATGATGTCTTCGATATAAGCCTTCTGCGCCAGCAACTGCGTGCGACGAATTTCGACGTCGGCGAGTTGCGCCGTTTGCTGGACGAAGTCCGCATAGATCAATTCCGCGCGCGCGGCGTCTTCAGACTTGATGACGCGCCAGAAATGTTTGTCCTGAAACAACGCGACGTAGTACGTCATTTCCTGCGGATAGAAAAACAGACTCGCGCCGTAGCTGCCGTTATACGTGGTGCGCAGCTCGTTCAACTTTGTGTCGCGAATCATTTGCATCAATTCGGCGACGTTGCCTTGCGATTCGGCGACTGGCGTCGCCGTGGTCAAGGTGCTCGATGCCGCGATGCCCTGTGCGTTGCCGACAGACTGCGCAGTCAGGGCGTTCATGGCTGGCCGCGTGCCGGCCAAGGGTGCGGCCTCGCCGTCTTGCGCCGCCAGCACGAAACCACTTGGCTGCAACAGCACGCACGAGGTTGCGAGCAACATGGCGCGCCATACAGTTAAGGGGTACTTCATACCGGTGCTCCGTGCGAATCCAAAACAGCAGACGATTATCGCGCGGATCAGCCGTCAAGCGAAGCACTCACGTGTCCCGAAATTAGAATTTAAATTGAGACAAAAAGATCGCGAACCATTCCGCCGAATGAGGCGGGGGCATCGCGAAATAAACGCGTTGGGATTCCACGAAAACACGACGATCCGCCTCATGTGAGGACGAATCCGAATCTGCGTTGGATTCAGGTGAATCCGGCGGAAACCGGCAAATGCGTCAAGGCCAGGCCGCGCCGCCGAGACGCAGACCTGGCGCTCCGCCCACTAGAAGCGCGTTTCGCGCGCCACCCGCAAGAATGTATCCAGCAACGGCGTGCAATCCAGCAATTCCGGACCGCCCGCGCGATGAAACTCCGGATGCCACTGCACGCCCATCACAAAAGGCGCACGACGGTAACGCACCGCTTCGATGATGCCGTCGGACGCCGACACCGCTTCGATATTGAGGTCGCGCCCCAGCGTCTTGACCGCCTGATGGTGGATCGAGTTGACGATCGCATCGCGCCGGCCCGGGAACATGTTGGCCAGCGTCGAGCCGTCCGGAAAGTGAATGCCGTGCCGATGCTGATCGTAGTTCTCGTTGACGTGCGCGCCGGCGGTGGGCACGTCGGTGGCGATGTCCTGATACAGCGTGCCGCCGAACGCCACGTTGATCAGTTGGCAGCCGCGGCATACACCGAGCACCGGCTTGCCCGACTCGATAAATTCATGCAGCAATTCGAGCTCGTACATGTCGCGCACGCGATCGCCCGGCCACTCGTGGCTGCTCGCGCTTTCCGCGTACGACTGCGGCGAGACATCCGCGCCGCCTTGCAGCAACAGGCCGTCGAGATGCTTGGCATAGTCGCGCAAACGGATATTGCTCGGATGCAGCATGCCTTGATGACCGACCGTCGGAATCATGAACACCAGCACGTCGCGCGACATGACCCAGTGCGCGATCGATTCCTCGAGGTACTGCAGCGTCTTGCCGCGCAACCCCTTCGCACCCGGCTCCGGGTGAAAGATCCGCGCCGACACGCCGATGCGCAGCGTGCGCTGCGTGATCCGTTGTCCGGCGCGATCGAACAACTGGCGAGCGCGCGCCGCGATGATGCGGCCGAACACGGTCCACGCCGAATCGTTCTGCTTCAGATAGCGCGGCGGCGACGGCGGCAACGCGTTGGGCGGCGGCGGATTGGACGCGGAAAAGTCCGGCGCGGCGCCGAAACCGGGCGGCGGTGCGCCGGCCGGGCGCGCTGTGGAGGCAG
Source organism: Paraburkholderia bryophila (assembly GCF_013409255.1). NCBI lineage: Bacteria > Pseudomonadati > Pseudomonadota > Betaproteobacteria > Burkholderiales > Burkholderiaceae > Paraburkholderia > Paraburkholderia bryophila. The sequence continues at coordinate 3,898,467 of NZ_JACCAS010000001.1, read as the reverse complement.
CGGCCGCTTCCGGTATGGCGGCGGCGCTATCCGCTTCCGGTATGGCGGCGGCGCTATCCACTTCCACTGAGGACGTCACTTCGCCGGCAAGCGGCTCGCTGCTTGAAAGCGTCGTCTCGTGTTTCGGCGCGGCTTGCGGTTCGGCGGGCGCTGCGTGGGCGGGCGTGGCGCGAGCGTCGTGCGCCGCTTTGTCATGAACCGCCGCCTCCTGCCTGGCCGTCGATGCCGCAGCGGAACTGCGCGCCTCGGCGGCATCGCGCTGCCGTGCGGCTTGCGGATCGGCCGGCGTCACGGCGGAGGCGCTGTCGGGATCGTCGGTGGACGATCTGACGGCGGCTTCCTCAGCCGCAGCCTCCGACGCCGCGGACGGCGTTATCACGTCCTTGATCGGCGACTGGATGGAATCTTCGTGCGAGAGGGGCAACGAGGCCGCCGGATCGGGCGGCGGCCCGGCGGGCTTGAACGATGCGCCGGAGGGTGCACCGGTCGCGGCGCCAGAACCCGCACCAGACCCAGCAATTGCCCCAGAAGGACTTGCACCAGACGGCGCGGGCGACGCCGAAGGCGACGGAGGGCTGCCGGGCTGACCGGCGTTTTCAGGTTTGTTTTCGCTCATGACAGTCAGACAGGCGCCTTCCACGCGAACGAATGAATATGCCCTGATTATCCGCTAGCGGGCCAAGCCCCGCAAACCCGCACACAATTGCTCACATTGTTGATTCAGGCGACACAATCTCGTCCGACCTGATCAGGGATCCGGCTGTTCATCGAAAGTTTCGCGCAACGCGATCTGCATCGCCGCGTGGATCTTCACGCACCAGCGCCAGACGAGCGCCAGCAGCAGCGCCGCGCAGATCAGCACGGCGGTGAGCAAGCCCGTGGGCGGCAATATCCCGCCCGAAAGCGCGGCCAGCAGCAGAAACACGCCGACCATGGACACCACCGGCACCAGATCGGAAATCGCGTAACGGATCGCGCGCGTGAAGCGCCCCGCCGTCGCCGGTTGGACGCTGACTTCGGCAAGCAGCAACGCAAGCGATTTGGTCTTCCGGTACACCGCCACCAGAAACGGCAACGACACGATCAGCGCAATGCTCCACAGCACCACGCGCTGCAACGGTTCGACAGCCAGCCAATGCGCGAGCCACGCGCTGGTGTACGGCGCGCTGTACGACACCGCCAGGAAAATAGCGGCGACCAGCGCGAGATTCACCGCGATTTGCAGAATGATCCGCCGCGTCATGCTGAACAGCGTCGGTTCACCGTTGCCGGTGCTCAGGCTACGCAACCACTGTCCATAGAGGCCGAAACCGTTCGCGAGCGTGCGCGGCATCGCCAGGCCGAGACGCTGGGTCAGCGGATCCGCGGCCTTGATCAGATACGGCGTGAACAACGTGGTCAACGCCGACACCGCCACCGCGATCGGATACAGAAACGCGCTCGTCACCTTCAGCGTCACGCCGAGCGACGCGATGATGAACGAGAATTCGCCGATCTGCGAGACAGTCATGCCGACGCGCATCGCCGTGCGGCCGTCCTTGCCGGCCAGAAAAGTCCCGAGCCCGCACGACACGATCTTGCCGACGATCACCGCCACCGTGATCACCGCAATCGGCCACGCATAGTCGACCAGCACGGCCGGGTTCAGCATCAAACCGATCGTCACGAAGAAGATCGCCGAAAACGCGTCGCGCAGCGGCGCAATCAGATGCTCGATGCGATGCAGATGACGCGATTCCGCCATGATCGCGCCGATCAGAAACGCGCCGAGCGCGATGCTGTAATCGAGCTTGACCACCAGCAGACAGAAGCCGAAGCAGAAGCCGAGCACGGACACCAGCAGCATCTCGTCGCTTTTGGCGCGCGCCACGTAATTCAGCGCGCGCGGCACCACCAGAATGCCGACCACCAGCGACACCGTCATGAACAGCAGCAGCTTGCCGAGCGTGATCATCGCGACGCCCGCGCTCAACTGTCCGGTCTGCGCAATGCCGGACAGCAGCACGAGCATCGCGATGGCGAGAATGTCCTCGACGATCAGAATCCCGAACACCAGTTGCGCGAAGCTCTCCCGCTTGAGCCCCAACTCGGAAAGCGCCTTGACGATGATGGTGGTCGACGAGATCGCCAGGATCGCGCCGAGGAACAGCGAGTCCATCGAACTCCAGCCGAACGCGCTGCCGATCTCATAGCCGATCCACAGCATCAGCACGATCTCGGACAGCGCCGCGACGATCGCCGTCGCGCCGACCTTGAAGAGCTTGCGCAGACTGAATTCGAGGCCGAGCGAAAACATCAGGAACACCACGCCGAGTTCGCCCAGCGTCTGAATGGTCTGCTCGTCGTGAATCAGCTGGAACGGCGGCGTGTACGGTCCGATGATCACGCCCGCCGCGATGTAACCGAGCACCACCGGCTGCTTCAGGCGATGGAACAGCACGGTGACGACGCCGGCGAGCGCCATCACGACCGCCAGGTCCTGAATGAAGCCGATGCCATGGTGCATGAATGCGATCCTTACAGAAAGTAATGTCTCAAAAACGCAGTGTAACAAAGGATCGCGACACGCCTGTCGGCCGGAACATCCGCACGGAACGGGCTTGCCGGGTCACGGAACGATTCGATGCAACACGCAAACCGGAATGTTTTTGAAACGCTGGACGCCTGTGAAATATCACAATAATATTTGACGCATATTTTTACGGGAGTCGCGTGATGCAGCAGGTGTCTTTCAACGTTGTAGACCGTAGCGGCGCCAGCCGCGCCGAGATCGTCGAAGTGAACCGTCTGACGATTGCCGGCTGGGCCGGGCGCGATCAGGCCGCGATCGAGCATCACATCGCCGAGCTGGCCGAACTCGGCGTGAAGCGGCCGTCCACCACGCCGTGCTTCTACCGGCTCGGCGCGGAATTGCTGACGCAGGCCGAGCAGATCGACGTGGTCGGCGTGAAGTCCAGCGGCGAGGCCGAATGCGTGCTGGTGAATGGCAAAACGGGCCTGCTCGTCACGGTCGGCTCCGATCACACCGATCGCGAGGTCGAGGCCTACGGCGTCACGGTGTCCAAACAGGTGTGCCCGAAGCCGCTCGCCCGCGACGCCTGGCGTTTCGACGACGTCGCCGGTCACTGGGACCAACTGGAATTGCGCGCGTACGCCGTGACGAACGGCGAGCGGCGCGTCTATCAGCAAGGCAGCGTCGCGTCGCTGTTGCCGGCCGCCGATCTGCTCACGCGCGCGCCGCTCGCGGCCGGTGCGGCGATGTACTGCGGCACGCTGGCGGTACAGGGCGGCATCGTCGGCATGCTCGACGGCGACGCGCTCGAACTCGAACTGCACGACCCGATCCTGAACCGCACGCTGCGCCACGCTTATCGCGTGCGCGCGCTACCTATCGTCGAATGAGGCACCCATGAGCTCCCCTTCGCACTCCGTCAGCGCCGACGCGTCTTCCGACGCGTGGCTCGAAGCCGCCGCCCTGCGCAAGATCACGTGGCGCATCATGCCGTTCCTGTTTCTGGTCTATGTGCTGTCGTATCTGGACCGCGTCAACATCGGTTACGCGAAGCTGCAGTTCACCGGCGACCTGGGCCTCACGAACGCGGCGTACGGACTCGGCGCGGGGATCTTTTTCTTCGGTTATTTCGTGTTTGAAGTGCCGAGCAATCTGCTGCTGAAAAAGTTCGGCGCGCGCGCCACGATCGCCCGCATCACGATGCTGTGGGGCCTGCTGTCGTGTCTGATGATGTTCGTGCATAGCGAAACGATGTTCTACGTGCTGCGCTTTTTCCTCGGCGTCGCCGAAGCGGGTCTGGTGCCGGGCGTGGTGCTTTATCTGACGTTCTGGTTTCCCTCCGACCGGCGTGCACGGATGGTCGCCGTGTTCATGGCGGCGATTCCGGTGGCCGGCATTATCGGCGCGCCGTTGTCGGGCTTTCTGATGTCGGCGCTGCATGAAACGCACGGTTTGCGCGGCTGGCAGTGGATGTTTCTGATCGAAGGCATTCCGTCGATCCTCGCCGGCTTCTGGGCGCTCGCCGTGTTGCGCAACACGCCGGCCGAAGCCGCGTGGCTGACCGACGACGAAAAGCGCGTGATCCTGCAGCGCCTCGCGCGGGAAAACAGCGCGGCCGCGGCGGCCGGCGCCGAGCATAGCCTCGCGGTGGCGCTGCGTTCGGGCCGCTTCTGGCTGCTGACGCTGATCTACTTCTGCCTCGTCACCGGCAACGCGGGTTTCTCGTTCTGGCTGCCGCAGATCGTCAAGGATCTCGGCGTGACGAACCTCGTCACCAATGGCTTCGTCACCGCGATTCCCTATCTGGCGGCGGGCATCGGCATGATTCTGATCGGGCGCTCGTCGGATATCACCGGCGAACGGCGCTGGCATTACGCGGTGTGCTGCTTTATCGGCGCGGCGGGACTGCTCGGCAGCGCGTCGGTCACGAACTCGATTCCGCTCGCCGTGACCGGTTTGTCGATTGCGTATGTCGGGATTCTCGCGGGCTTCGGCATCTTCTGGTCGATGTCGACGACCTTCCTGCAAGGCTCGGCGGCCGTCGCCGGGATCGCGGTGATCAACTCGATCGCGAATCTGGCGGGCTATGTAAGTCCGTATGTGCTCGGCATCGTCAAGGACGCGACGCATAGCGTGACGCTTGGGCTGGTGCTGATCGCGGGGGCGTTGATCGTCGGCGGGCTGGTGACGCTGATGATGCCGCGCGTGAAGGTGCAGCACGCGGCGGCCGCCATGCCGGGCAACGCCTGATGCGTTTGCGGCTTTGATGTTTGTGTTTGCGTACGTGCGCGTTGTTTGCGGACGCGCGCATGCACGCCACGCGGCACGGCATGCGGCGGCCACCCGCCCTGGCCGCGCCGCCCGCGCAAAACCTTGCTCTACAATGCGGACGACATCGCCCGCCAGTTCCACACATGACGCTTTTGCAGACTGCCCGCCCTTCCCGACCCACCCGCGAGACCGCTAGCGCGAGCCTCGCCGAACAGGCCTATGCGTTCGTCAAACGCGAGATCATCACGATGCGTTTGCGGCCGAGCGAGGTGCTCAACGAAGCGGAGCTGATGGCGCTGACCGGCATCGGCCGCACGCCGGTGCATCAGGCGCTGCATCGGCTGGTGCACGAAGGCATGCTGACCATCATGCCGCGCAAAGGCATCATGGTCCGCCCGGTTTCGCTCGACGACGTGCTCGCGATCATCGACGTGCGGCTCGTGAACGAAAGCTACTGCGTCGAGCTGGCCGCGCGCCACGCGCAGCAGCACGATTACGACGCGATGCAGGCGCTGCTGGAGCGCTCGTCGGTGTGCGTCGCCGCGCACGACATTGAAGGCATGATGGATATCGACCGCGAATTCCATCTGGCGATTTCGGCGGCGTCGCGCAATCCGGTGCTGGCCGATATTCTGCGGGGCTTGCATGAGCGCTCACTGCGCTTCTGGTTCATTTCGCTGTCCGAGCCGCATCATCTGGAAGATGTTCACGAGGAGCATCTCGAACTGTTTCGTCTGCTGCGCGAACGCGACGCCGAAGGCGCGCGCGAGTCGGTGCAGAAGCATATCGAGGCGTTCCGCGCGACGCTGTTCAGCCGGATGTAAGCGCCCTCGACCGAACGCCTTGAACGGCGCGCTCTCAATCGAACTCAACCGGCTTGCCCGGTTCAACCGGATTCATACCGACATCATGGCCACTGCCTTCACGCCCTTCCCACCGCTTGCCCAGCTCACCGCCGATCTCGCCGCCGGCCGCACCACCAGCCGCGCGCTGGTCGAAACCGCGCTCGAACGGATCGCCGATCCGGCCGGCCAGGGCGCGGCCGTCTTCATGCACGTCGACGCGGACAACGCCCGCGCCGCCGCCGACGCGCACGACCGCCTGCGCGCCGCCGGCACGGTCCTGTCGCCGCTCGCCGGGATTCCGGTGTCGGTCAAGGACCTGTTCGATATCGAAGGCCAGCCGACCCGCGCCGGCTCCGTCGTGCTCGCCCACGCACCCGCCGCCAAAGCGGATGCGGTGGTGGTCGCGCGTCTGAAGCGGGCGGGCGCCGTGCTGGTCGGACGCACCAACATGAGCGAGTTCGCGTTCTCCGGACTCGGCCTGAATCCGCACTACGGCAACCCGCTGTCGCCGTACCAGCGCGGCGTAAAGGGTGACGAGCGGATTTCGGGCGGTTCGTCGTCGGGCGCGGCGGCTTCGGTCGCGGACGGCATGGCGGCGATCGCGCTCGGCACCGACACGGGTGGTTCGATCCGCATCCCCGCTGCGCTGTGCGGGCTGACCGGCTTCAAACCGACCGCCGACCGGATTCCCAGGCAAGGCGGCGTGCCACTGTCGTCGACGCTCGATTCGTTCGGCCCGATCGGCGTCTCGGTGGCGTGCTGCGCGCTGGTGGACCGGATGCTGGCGGGCCTCGAGCCGCGCATTCCGGCCGCCCGGCCGCTCGAAGGCGTGCGCCTCGGCGTGCTGACCAACTTCGTCACCGACGGCGTCGAACCGGCCGTCGCCGCCGCGATCGACACCGCGCTCAAGCATCTGGAAGCGGCCGGCGCAATCGTCACCGAAGTGCGGTTCGCGCCGCTCGACCGTCTGCCGGAGATCAACCGCTTCGGCTTTTCGCCGATCGAAGCGTATGCGTGGCACCGTCCGTTGCTGGAGAAGCACCGCGAGCAATACGATCCGCGCGTGCTGGTGCGCATTCTCAAAGGCCAGCCGGCCAGCGCCGTCGACTATCTGGACCTGCTCGCCGAGCGCCAGGCGCTGCTGGACGAGGCCGCGCGCACGCTGTGGCAGCGTTTCGACGCGGTGGTCGCGCCGACCGTGCCGGTGCTGCCGCCGCGCGTGGCCGACCTGGTGCACGACGACGACGCGTTCGGCCGCACCAATGCGTTGATCCTGCGCAATCCGAGCGTGTTCAACTTCCTCGATTCGTGCGCGCTGTCGTTGCCCTGCCATCTGCGCGGCGACGCGCCGGTCGGGCTGATGCTGGCCGGCGCGCCGCATGCCGACGACGCGTTGCTCACCATCGGCCGGGCTGCGGAGGCGGTGCTGAACGCGATTCGTTGAGCGGGTGAAGAGGACGTAATACCGCGATAAGCGGCGGGGCGGGGGTTCGCGCTAGAATCGCGGGCACCCGCCCTTTCCGTTTCCAAGACAGCCACATAATCCATGAATAACGACACTGCGATGCTGCGCCGCGAGCGCTCCCTGCTGCTTCTGCTTGGCCTGATCTGCGTCGCCCTCGTGGCCGGCGCGCTGTATTTGCAATACTTCCTGCACGAAGACCCGTGCCCGTTGTGCATCATCCAGCGCTATTTCTTCCTGTTGATCGCGATTTTCGCGTTCCTCGGTGCGCGCTTTAATAGCTGGCGCGGCGTTCGGCTGCTGGAAGTGATGGCGGCGTTGTCGGCGCTGGCCGGCGCATTGACGGCCGCGCGCCACGTCTACGTGCAGGCAAATCCGGGCTTTAGCTGCGGTTTCGACGCGTTGCAGCCGGTGGTCGACAGCCTGCCGCCCGCGCATTGGCTGCCGGGCGTGTTCAAGGTCGCCGGGCTGTGCGAAACGGCCTATCCGCCGATTCTGGGCCTGACGCTGCCGATGTGGTCGCTGGTCGCCTTCGTGGTGGCGTTCATCCCGCTGGCGCTGACACTGACGAAGAATCGCCGCCGGTTCGCCTGAACCACCCGCGGTATTGAAATAGCGCCGGAGTGCCGGCCGCCGTTCGCGGCGGCGCGAACTCCGGCGTTTTTTTGCGCCAATTGCGTTCGCCCTCCCTACCGCGCCGTGCCCGCACGCATTCCGCAACACATCCCCGCCGCACCCCACCCCATCTGCCTTTGCGCCATTTCCATCGCCACGCAACTTCCCGGCGCGGCGCGAATCGTACTTATTCATGACCGCATCCGAATAAGCGTCATGCGCCATGGGAAATATTTTTGAGACTGGGTAGTGCTAAATTCGGAACTGGATGGCGATCTACGTGCGCGAGGCCGGCTTTGGCGCGACCCCACGCGTAACGCGCGCCCGGTCCGCACTGTCTTCTGGATTCGCCATGACATCGCAAACCATCCGCTTTTATCACCAGGGGTCCGTCCGTGAAATCGCGGACGTCCCGGCAACGCGCACCGTGCTTCAGCACCTGCGCGAGGATCTGCATTGCACGGGCACCAAGGAAGGCTGCGCGGAAGGCGACTGCGGCGCCTGCACGGTCGTGATCGGCGAACTGGACGCGCACGGCGAGCTGGCGCTGAAAGCGGTCAACGCCTGCATCCAGTTCCTGCCCACGCTCGACGGCCGCGCCCTCTTCAGCGTCGAAGACCTGCGCGCCGCCGACGGCACGCTGCACCCCGTCCAGCAAGCCATGGTGGATTGCCACGGCTCCCAATGCGGTTTCTGCACGCCCGGCTTCGTGATGTCGATGTGGGCGCTGTACGAAAACCAGCCGGCCGCCGCCGGCCTGCCCACCCGCGACGAGATCAACGCCGCGCTATCCGGCAATCTGTGCCGCTGCACCGGCTATCGGCCAATCGTCGACGCGTCGCAGAAAATGTTCGATTACCCGCAGTACCCGCGCGTGACGCTGGACCGCCGGGCCATCGCGCAGCAACTGCGCGCGCTGCAACGCAGCGACACCTTCGAATATCGCGCGCCCGACGCACGCGGCGCCGCGTTTGGCTCGCCCGCCTTCCACGCGCCGGTTTCGCTCGACGCCTTCGCCCGTCTGCGTGCCGAGCATCCGCAGGCGCGCCTGTTGGCCGGCAGCACCGACGTCGGCCTGTGGGTCACCAAACAGTTCCGCGATCTCGGCGACATTCTGTATATCGGCAACGTCGCCGAATTGAAGACGATCGAGCGCGACGCGCAAACGCTGACGATCGGCGCCGCCGTCACGCTCGAAGACGCGTACGCCGCGCTCGCCGTCGATTACCCCGAACTCGCCGAACTGTGGACCCGCTTCGCGTCGCTGCCGATCCGCAACGCCGGCACGCTCGGCGGCAATGTCGCGAACGGTTCGCCGATCGGCGATTCGATGCCGGCGCTGCTCGCGCTCGACGCCGAAGTCGTGCTGCGTCACGGCCCGACAACCCGCACGCTGCCGCTCGACGCGCTCTACCTCGGCTATCAGAAAACCGCGCTGGCGGCCGGCGAATTCGTCGCGGCGCTGCGCGTGCCGCGGCCGGCGGGCACGCTGCGCTTTCGCACCTACAAGGTGGCGAAACGCTACGATCAGGACATCTCGGCGGTGTGCGCGGCCTTTGCCTTGCAGATCGACGAAACCGGCACGATCCGGCAAGCCCGAATCGCGTTCGGCGGCATGGCGGCCACGCCGAAGCGCGCCGCGCAAACCGAAGCCGCGCTGAGCGGCGCGCCATGGAACGAAAGCACCGCGCGGCAAGCAATGAACGCACTCGTCGCCGATTACCAGCCGCTTAGCGACATGCGCGCGTCGAGCGCTTACCGGCTGAAGGTGGCGCGCAACGTACTGTGGCGCTTCCACCTCGAAACCCGCGACGACGCGCCGCTCGCGCTGTGCGACGTGAATGCGTTCGCATTCGAGACCGGCGCACCGGACGCCCTCGTGGCGAAGGAGCCGTCGTGATGAACCGCACCGATGCTTTCGTCGATCCGGCCGTGAAACCGATCGTGAATCAGGCTGCCAGGCACGCCGCGAATCCGGCCGCCAGACACGTCGCCTCGCTCGACAAAGACACGGCAATCGGCGTCTCGCTGCCGCACGAATCCGCGGCGCTGCACGTCAGCGGCGAAGCGACCTATACGGACGACATCGCCGAACTGCACGGCACGCTGCACGCCGCGCTTGGCCTGTCGCGCCACGCGCACGCGCGGATCGTCTCGATGAATCTGGACGCGATAAGAAACGCACCCGGCGTGATCGCCGTGCTCACCGCGGAAGATATCCCCGGCGAAAACAATTGCGGCCCGGTGCTGCACGACGACCCGATTCTCGCCGTCGACGAAGTGCTGTATCTCGGCCAGCCGGTCTTCGCCGTGATCGCCGAAAGCCACGACCTCGCGCGCCGCGCCGCCGCACTCGCGAAAAGCGACGACGTGATCCGCTACGAGCCGCTCGAAGCGATCCTCACACCCGCCGAAGCCAAGGCGAAGCAGCAATACGTGCTGCCGCCGCTGCATCTGAAGCGCGGCGAGCCGGCCGCGAAAATCGCCGCCGCGCCGCACCGAATCGCCGCCACGTTCGAAGTCGGCGGCCAGGAACAGTTTTATCTCGAAGGCCAGATTGCCTACGCGGTGCCGAAAGAAATGGACGGCATGCTGGTCTACAGTTCGACGCAGCATCCGAGCGAAATGCAGCAGGTGGTCGCGCATATGCTCGACTGGCCGGCGCATAGCGTGGTGTGCGAATGCCGGCGCATGGGCGGCGGCTTCGGCGGCAAGGAATCGCAATCGGCAGTGTTCGCGTGCGTGGCTTCGCTGGCGGCGAAACTGCTGCGCCGCCCGGTCAAACTGCGCGCCGATCGCGACGACGATTTCATGATCACCGGCAAGCGCCACGACGCAGTCTATACGTACGAAGCCGGCTTCGACGACAACGGCCGCATTCTCGGCGCGCGCGTCGAAATCGCTTTGCGCGCGGGCTATTCCGCCGACCTCTCCGGCGCCGTCGCGACGCGCGCCGTGTGCCACTTCGACAATGCGTACTACCTGTCCGACGTCGATATCGTCGCGCTGTGCTGCAAGACCAACACGCAGTCGAACACCGCGTTTCGCGGCTTCGGCGGTCCGCAAGGCGCGCTCGTGATGGAGGTGATGATCGACAGCATCGCACGTGAATTGAAGCGCGATCCGCTCGACGTGCGCGTCGCCAATTACTACGGGATCGGCGAGCGCAATACGACGCCGTACGGACAGCGCGTCGAAGACAACGTGATCGCGCCGCTGACCAACGAGTTGCTCGACACCAGCGACTATCGCGCACGCCGCGCGGAAATCGCGGCCTTCAACGCAACGAGCCCGGTGCTCAAACGCGGTCTGTCGTTCTCGCCGGTGAAGTTCGGCATTTCGTTCAATGTGCCGTTTCTGAACCAGGCCGGCGCGCTGGTGCATGTGTACAAAGACGGCTCGGTGCTGGTCAATCACGGCGGCACCGAGATGGGCCAGGGGCTCAACACGAAGGTCGCGCAGGTCGTCGCCAATGCATTGGGTTTGCCGCTCACGCGCGTGCGGGTCACGGCAACCGACACGTCGAAGATCGCCAACACCTCGGCGACTGCGGCATCGACGGGTAGCGATCTGAACGGCAAAGCCGCCGAAGCCGCCGCGCACACCATCCGCGCGCGGCTCGCCGAACTTGCGGCGAAGCAACTCGGCGGCCACGCGAACGACGTGCGCTTCGCCAACGGCGAGGTGTCGGTGAACGGCGGCGCGATGCCGTTCGAACAACTGGTGAGCGCCGCGTATCTGGCGCGCGTGCAGTTGTGGTCGGACGGTTTCTACACCACGCCGAAGGTGCATTGGGATGCGAAAACGCTGACCGGTCACCCGTTTTATTACTTTGCGTACGGCGCGGCGGTGTCGGAAGTCGTGATCGACACGCTGACCGGCGAATGGAAACTGGTGCGCGCGGACGTGCTGCACGACGCCGGTCAGTCGATCAATCCGGCGATCGACATCGGCCAGGTGGAAGGCGGCTTCATTCAGGGCATGGGCTGGCTCACCACCGAAGAATTATGGTGGAACCGCGACGGCCGTCTGATGACGCATGCGCCGTCCACGTACAAGATTCCGGCGGTGAGCGACACGCCGGCGGCATTCCACGTGCAGCTCTATCAGAACCGCAACGCCGAGCCGACCGTGTTCCACTCGAAGGCGGTCGGCGAGCCGCCGTTGTTGCTGCCGTTCTCGGTGTTTCTGGCGATTCGCGACGCCATCGCGGCTGCCGTGCCGAACGCGGAGCAAGCGCCGCCCTTACGCGCGCCGGCCACGCCCGAGGCGATTCTCGACGCGCTGGACGCCTTACATGCGGCAAGCGACACGAACGCGTCGGACCACACTCAACCGGCCGCACGGACACCCCGCGCGGCCCTGTATGGAGAACCGCCGGATGCAAGCCTGGCTACCTGACCTGCAACAACTGCTCGCGCACGGCGACGCTGCCGTGCTGGTGACGGTCGCGCGCGTCGAAGGGTCGGCGCCCCGCGAGGCCGGCACCAAGATGATCGTCACGCGCGAATCGGCGAAACATACGATTGGTGGCGGCCACCTTGAATGGAAAGCAATCGAGACCGCGCGCCAGGTCTTGCGCGACGGCATGCGCTCGCCGCACATGCGCCGGCTGGAGCGTTTCGCGCTCGGCCCAAGCCTCGGCCAATGCTGTGGCGGCGCGGTGATTCTCGCGTTCGAGCGGCTCGATATCGGCGATCTCGGCTGGATCACGTCGCTCGCGAAACGCGTGGCCGCGGGCCAATCGACGGTGCGTAGCGTATCATTCGGCCCCGCACCGGATGCGGTGATGCTGTCCGACCCCGAGCCGGGTGTCGACGCCGCCGACTGCCTGCTGTGGGACGGCGCCGGCTTCGACGACAGCGGCGCGCTGCTCACCGAGACCATCGCGCCAGGCGACTTTTCGGTCGTGCTGTTCGGCGCCGGTCACGTGGGCGCGGCGCTGGTTCGCGTGCTGGCCACGCTGCCCTGCGCGGTGCGTTGGGTGGACGAGCGCGACGCACAGTTTCCACCGGCCGAATTGCTGCACGCGGCCAACGTGAAAATCGATCCGAACGACGCCCCCGACGAAGCCATCGACCAGGCTTTGCCGAACACGTACTTCATCGTGATGACGCATAACCACACGCTCGATCTGGAACTGGCCGAGCGGATTCTGCGGCGTGGCGATTTCGCGTTCTTCGGCATGATCGGCTCGCATAGCAAGCGCAAGCAGTTCGAACACAGGCTCGCCGCGCGCGGCCTCGACCCGGCGCTGATCGGGCGGATGAAATGCCCGCTCGGCGTGGACGGCATCGTCGACAAGTCGCCGGAGATCATCGCGATCTCGGCGGCGGCGCAGGTGCTGCAAGCCGTCGAGGCGAACGCCGGCCTGCATCACGCGACGCCGACGGTTTGACACAAGGCGCCTTGTCCGACAGCCCTCAGATAAGGCGATGGCATCCAGTGCGAACCGACTCCAACACCACCCCTGACCGACCATGACTACAACGACCGCTACCCCCACGACGCTCGCCGACAAAACCGCGCGGGCACCGAAGGCCGAGTTGCACATTCATATTGAAGGCTCGCTCGAACCCGAGCTGATTTTCGCGCTCGCCGAGCGCAACGGCGTGAAGCTCGCGTACGACTCGATCGACGCGTTGCGCGCCGCGTACGCGTTCACCGATCTGCAATCGTTCCTCGACATCTATTACGCCGGCGCGAGCGTGCTGCTGCACGAGCAGGATTTCTACGACATGACGACGGCGTATGTGGAACGCTGCCTCGCCGACAACGTGATTCACAGCGAGATTTTCTTCGATCCGCAGACACACACCGAACGCGGTGTGCCGATCGCGACGGCCGTCGCCGGAATCGAACGCGCGCTCGCCGACGCTGAAAAGCGCGGCATGACCAGCAAGCTGATTCTGTGTTTCCTGCGCCATCTGTCGGAAGAAGAGGCGCTCGCCACCTTCGAAGAAGCACGGCCGCTGTTCGAGCAGTACAAGCATCGCCTGATCGGCGTGGGGCTCGATTCGTCGGAGCGCGGCCACCCGCCTTCGAAGTTCGAACGCGTGTTCGCGAAGGCGCGCGCGCTCGGCCTGAAACTGGTCGCGCATGCGGGCGAAGAAGGTCCGCCGTCGTATATCTATGAAGCGCTCGATCTGCTGAAAGTGGACCGCGTCGATCACGGCGTGCGCAGTATCGAAGATCCGGCGCTCGTCGCGCGTCTGGCCGATTCGCGCGTGGCGTTGACCGTGTGTCCGCTGTCCAACCTGAAGCTGTGCGTGTTCGACGATCTGACCAAACACACGCTCAAAGACCTGCTGGATCGCGGCGTCGCCGTGACGGTGAATTCCGACGATCCCGCTTATTTCGGCGGTTACGTGAACGCCAATTATTTCGCCACTATCGACGCGTTGAAGCTCAACGATGCCGAGGTCTACACGATCATCCGCAACAGCTTCGAAGCGTCGTTCGTCACGCCCGAGCAACGCAGCGAACTGATCGCGAAGCTCGACGCGCACTGGCACCCAGACGGCCCGCACTGACGGGCCGACGTATAGCAGCCGGCGGCGGCGCACGCTCTCCCGAGAGCGCAGTCAGAACACCGTCGCCGAGCTGTTCAGCTTCCCACAATCGGAGACGGTTTTTCCATGACTCATTCGGCCAACCCGGCTAAAGCAGGCCAAGCGGCATTTCGCGCGCAACTGCTGACCTTCAACGGCGATCCCGCGCAATCGCCCAACGCAGCGGTCTTCAACGAGGACGGCTTGCTGATCGTCGAAGACGGTCATGTGGTCGCGGCCGGCGCGTATGCGGCGCTCGCGTCGCAACTCGCGCCCGGCACCCAGGTGCAGGACATGCGCGACAAGCTGATCGTGCCGGGCTTCATCGACACGCACATCCACTATCCGCAGACCGACATGATCGCCTCGCCGGCGCCGGGTCTGTTGCCGTGGCTCGACACCTACACGTTCCCGACCGAACGCCGCTTCAGCGATCCGGCGTATGCGCAAGACACCGCGAGCTTTTTCGTCGAAGAACTGCTGGCTTGCGGCACCACCACCGCGCTGGTGTATTGCACGGTCCATAAGGAATCGGCCGACGCGCTCTTCACCGAAAGCGAAGCCCGCAATCTGCGGATGGTGGCCGGCAAGGTGCTGATGGACCGCCATTGCCCCGAGTTCCTGCAGGACACGCCGCAATCGGGCTACGACGACAGCGCCGAGTTGATCGGCCGCTGGCATAACCGTGGCCGCCAGATGTACGCGCTCACGCCGCGTTTCGCGCCGACTTCGACTGAAGCGCAACTCGAAGCATGCGGTGTGTTGGCCAAAGAGCATTCGGACATCTTCATTCAGAGCCATGTGGCGGAAAACACCGACGAAGTGAAGTGGGTCGCCGATCTGTTCCCGGGCCACCGCAGCTATCTGGACATCTACGATCACTACGGTTTGCTGCGCCGCCGCGCGGTGTACGGCCATTGCATCTACCTCGACGAGGAAGACCGCAAGCGCATGGCGCAAACCGGCGCGGTCGCGTCGCACTGCCCGACGTCGAATCTGTTCCTCGGCAGCGGTCTGTTCGACTTCGACAAGGCCGACGCAGCCGGCATGCCGATCGCACTCGCCACCGACGTCGGCGGCGGCACGTCGTTCTCGATGCTGCAAACCATGAACGAGGCGCACAAGGTTGCGCGCCTCACCGGCCACCATCTGACCGCCACGCGGATGTTCTATCTGGCGACCGCCGGCGCCGCCGAAGCACTCGACCTCGCGGATAAGGTCGGCACGTTGAAGCCGAAGTCGGAAGCGGACTTCGTGGTGCTCGATCCGCAAGCGACACCGCTGCTCGCACGCCGCACCGCGCGCACCGAATCGCTGGAAGAGTTGCTGTTCGCGTTCGCGCTGCTCGGCGACGATCGCGCGATCTATGAAACGTATGCGGCCGGCAAGCGCGTGCATCGCCGCGACGACGTGCGGGTGCATGCACCGCGTACGGCGAGGATCGCGGCATAACAACCGCCCCCAGTTGAATGAAAAAACGGCGCTTCGATTCGAAGCGCCGTTTTTCTTTGGCTCAACCTTTTACCGCACGGGACAACCCGCTCAACGCTGCGTACACACCTCGTGCAACGCATTAAGCCGTCGCACCGGATCGGCGACATACGGATTCGACTCGTCCCACGCATAACCCGCCAGCACCGCGGCGATCATCCGCCGGATCGACGGCGCCTGTTCCGGATAGAAGATGATGTCCTGCAACGCGCCGGTGTACCAGCGCTCGACAAACGCGCGGAACGTATCGATCCCCTTGCGCAGCGGCACGTCGTAAGCGGCGGACCAGTCGACCTCTTCGCCATCCAGTTGCCGGTTCAAGGTCTCGACCGCGAGATGCGCGGAGCGCAACGCGATCGTCACGCCCGACGAGAACACCGGATCGAGAAACTCGCCCGCATTGCCGAGCAACGCGTAACCCGGCCCATGCAAGCGCTCCACGTTCGCCGCATAACCGCCGATATGCCGCACCGGCATCAGGAACGGCGCGTTGCCGATCAGCCGGTTGAACGTCGGCTCCTGCTGGATCAACTCGCGCAACTTCGCGTCACGCGCCGCTTCCGGCACTTCGAGAAAACTCGCCTCGGCCACGCAGCCCACCGACGAACGGCCGCCCGCCAGCGGAATCATCCAGAACCACACATCGCGGCGCTCCGGATGGGTCGCCACGCAGATCTTGTTGCGGTCGGTAACGCCGGCGGGAATGCCGTCCTGCACGTGAGTGAAGATCGCGGCGCGCGTCGGCATGCCGGTCGGCGCTTCGAGGTTCAGCAGGCGCGGCAGCACGCGGCCGAAGCCGCTCGCGTCGAGCACGAAACGCGCTTCGATCTGATACGCGCGATCCGCCTCGTCGATCACGTCGACCAATGGCCGCGCGCCGGTGTGAACCGCGCGCACCGCGTGACCGAAGCGCACGTCGGCGCCCTGCTGCGCCGCGCAGCGAATCAGAATGTCGTCGAACACCGCGCGTTCGACCTGGTAGGTCGTGCCCCAGCCCGGCGAATGCTTGTCGCGGAAGTCGAACGCCGACGACTTGTCGCCGCAGATGAAATGCGCGCCGTTCTTGTACTGGAAGCCGGCTTCGACCACGGCCTGCAACATGCCGGCTTCTTCGAGGTAGGCCATGCTCTGCGGCAGCAGGCTTTCGCCGATCGAGAAACGCGGAAAATGCTGGCGCTCCAGCACCAGCACGGAACGACCCGCTTTGCGCAGCAGCGCTGCTGCAACCGCGCCCGCCGGACCCGCGCCGATGATCGCGACATCGACGCTAGTGCGCTCTGACGTGTGTGTAGTCAAGTTTGCCTCAAATCGTTTGCTTGCCATGTGCAGCGTTACGCTGCATCCTTACGTCTCGTTACAATTGCCTGCTAAACGCCCCGCATAAAATGCGCCCGGGGCACAGCAAAAACAAAATTTCGCCGCGGAGCCCAGCGTGTCGCCATCCGAAACATCCAGCGTGCCGTACGTGCCCGAAACGGCCTTCGGGATCTGGTTCCTGCGTACCCACACGTGGGAACACCATGTCCTGCGGGTCGCGATCAACGACCTCAAACGCCTGATCGACACGCCGTTACCGGCTGCGCCGGTTATCGTCGACGTCGGCTGCGGACAGGGCATTTCGTTCCGGCTGCTCGCCGAGGCATTCAGGCCGCGGCGCATTGTCGGGGTCGATTTTCACGAGGCGTCGCTGGCGCTCGCCACGAACGCGGCCAACGCGTGCCGCGCCCAGTGCGCCGATATCGACGTGCTGCACGGCGACTGCGCGAAACTGCCGCTGCCTGATGCAAGCGCCGACATCGTGTTCTGCCACCAAACCTTTCATCATCTCGTCGAGCAGGACCGCGCGCTCGCCGAGTTCCGCCGTGTGCTCAAACCGGGCGGCGTGCTGCTGTTCGCCGAATCCACCGACGCGTACATCAAGTCGTGGGTAATCCGGCTGCTGTTCCGTCATCCGATGCAGGTGCAAAAGAGCGCCGACGGCTACCTCGACATGATCCGCCGTGGCGGCTTCAGCTTCACCCAGCGCAACGTTTCGCTGCCTTACCTGTGGTGGAGCCGCGCGAAAGACTTCGGTCTGTTCGAACGCATCGGTCTGTCCCATCCGCGGCCCGGCAAGCGTCGTGAGACGCTGGTCAATGTGGCGGCGGTCAAGGTCGGTTGAGGCGCGCTTTAAAGCTCGCCAAGTCAAAACCGTTCCAGCACGAATCAAACCTGCTACCCACTTCCCTGCTTATCTGCTTTAGCGGCGCAAGGCGGCGACATGCACTGCCGCCGCCTTGCCGCCTTCATGCTTCGCCGCGCCGCGAGGCGCCGCTTCCAACCACCTGCGCCTACTTGCGCAACGTCACCACGTCACCCGTCAATGCCACACCCGCGATCACCGCACCCGCGCCGCACGTGAACTCGGTCGCGCTTTCACGCAGTTCGTTCTTGTAGTTGCTCTTGATGTTGATCACCGCGTTGCCGCCTTCCTTGCGCGCGCGTTCCTGCAATTCGATCACCGCCGACAGAAACACGTGCTGGCAAGCCTGCAGGTCGCTCTTGCCGAATGCGTTGGTCTTCTTGTTGGTGGCGAATTCGCCCATCGATTTGACAACGGCCGCATGGTGCTGACCCGCGAAATACAGGCCGATGTCGTCGCTGACCTTGCCCGGTTCGCTGTGCAAGGCGGCGTCGATCGGATAGTTGTCGACGGTGTCGCGCGCGAAGGCCGGCGCGGCGCACAACGTGGCAAACGAAGCGATCAGTGCAGCACACATCAGATGGCGTTTCATGGAGACTCCTTGGTGGTTGTTGTTGCTATGTGAGTTCTATTTCAATTCGACTTAATTCGAGTCCAGCACGACGAGCTGGCCCTTCACCGCGATCGCGGCGGCGCTGGGACTCACGCCGCAAGTGAAGTCCGTCGACGAACGGGTCTCGGTGCTATGAAAGCGAGTCTCGACGTCGATCACGGCATTCGCGTGGCGCTCGAGCGCCGCCGCGCGCAGCTTGCGCACCGCCTCGGCGAGCGCCATGTGGCACGCGGCGTCCGGCGTGGCGACCTGACGGGCGATCCGCACCGAATACGACACCTCACCCAACTGGCTCGTCACCGCCGGGTGATCCTGCTGGCCGAAATACACCTGCACGCTGTCACCCGCTTGACCGCCTGCCGCGTTCAGCGACGCCGGTTTGCCGAGATGAACCGGCCCGCCGCCGCCCGATTGACCGCCGGCCGCACTCAGCGGCACCGACAGCACCTGCGTCGCGCAACCTGCCTGCGTCAGCGCCACGACGGCCAGCGCGCCCAGCACACCCATCATCTTTTTCATTGTTATCGCCCTCGGTTTTTTTAAGTTAGCGGCCGTCTCAGCCGCCTTGCCACGCTTCAAACATCAGGCTCGCGCAACTGCCGCCGAACCCAAACGAAACCGACATCGCCGTGTCGATCCGCGCGTCGCGCGTAGTACGCACGAGCGGCAAATCGCCCAGCGCCGGCTCCGGCGTCTCGATGCCCGCCGTGCCCGCGATGAAACCGTCGCGCATCATCAGCAACGTATAGATCGCCTCGTGCGCGCCGCACGCGCCGAGCGGATGTCCGGTCATGCCCTTGGTCGACGAGAACGCCGGCACGCCGTGGCCGAAGGACTGGTCGGACGCGGCGCCGAACACGTCGCTCAGCGCGCGCAGTTCTTCGACGTCGCCGAGCGGTGTCGACGGCGCGTGCGCGTTGATGTAGTCCGGCCGCTTGCCCGCTTCGCTCAGCGCACCGCGCATGGCCCGCGCGATGCCGGCCGCGCGCGGCGTGACCATGCCGGCGCTGTCGGTGCAGTCGCCGAAACCGGTCAGCTCCGCGTAGATGCGCGCGCCGCGCGCCAGCGCGTGATCGCGCGCTTCGAGCACCAGCACGCCGGCGCCCGAGGCGATCACGAAACCGTCGCGCGCCGTGTCGTACGGCCGCGACGCGTGCTGCGGCGTGTCGTTGAAGCGCCGCGACAACGCGCCCATCGAATCGAACATCAGCGTCATGTTGTCGTGCAGCGATTCGCTGCCGCCGGCCAGCACGATCTGCTGGCGGCCGCTCTGAATCAGCTGCATGGCCTGCCCGATCGCCAGCGCCGACGTGGTACACGCCGACGACGGCGAATAGCTAACGCCTTCGAGCCCGAACACCTGCGCAACATTGGCCGACGCGGTGCTGCTCATGGCGTGCGGTACGACGTACGGCGGCACCTTGTCGACGCCGCGCGCGTTGGCGATCAGCATGGCCGCGTCGTAACTCAGCATATTGCCGACGCCCGAGCCGATCACCGTGCCCGCTTGCGGTGAACGCAGCGTGGCTTGAACGAGCCCGGCGTCGTCGATCGCCTGGCGCGCGGCGTGGCACGCAAAACGCGCGGTGTCGCCCATGAAGCGCTCGAGCTTGCGCTCGAACGGCGGCTCGTGCGCGACCGAGGCCACGCCCGCCACCTGCGAGCCGAAGCCGCGCTCGCGCCACGCGTCGATCCGCTCGATCCGCGAGCGGCCCGAGCGCAACGCGGCGGACACGCCGTCGAGCGTATTGCCGAGACACGACACGATCCCCATGCCGGTCACGACGACCCGTTGCAGCGCCACGCTCATCGAACGCGCCTGAAAATCAGCGACGTATTGATGCCGCCGAACGCGAAGTTGTTGCTCATCACGTAGTCGGCGTCGATCTCACGGCCCGTACCGACGATGTAATCGAGCGGCGCGCAAGCCAGGTCGACGTTGTTCAGGTTCAGGGTCGGCGCATACCAGTTGCGCTTCATCATTTCGATGGTCCACCACGCTTCGAGCGCGCCGCACGCGCCGAGCGTGTGGCCGACATAGCTCTTCAGCGAACTGATCGGCATGTGCGCGCCGAAGGTCTGCGCGGTCGCATGGCTTTCGGCGATATCGCCGCGATCCGTCGACGTGCCGTGCGCGTTCACATACTGAATTGCTTCAGGCGGCAGTTGCGCGTCGCGCAGCGCGAGTTGCATGGCGAGCGCCATGGTTTCGGCGGTCGGCTGGGTCATATGCGCGCCGTCCGAATTGCAGCCGAAGCCGACGATCTCCGCGTGAATCCGCGCGCCGCGCGCCATGGCATGTTCGTATTCTTCGAGCACCAGCGTGGCCGCGCCTTCGCCGACCACGAGGCCATCGCGCGCGGCATCGAAAGGACGCGGCGTCAGATGCGGCTCGTCGTTGCGCGTGCTGGTCGCGTACAGCGTGTCGAACACGGCGACCGCGGGGCCCGACAACTCTTCCGCGCCGCCCGCCAGCATCAGCGTCTGCTTGCCGCTCTGGATCGCCTCATACGCGTAGCCGATCGCCTGACTGCCCGACGCGCACGCGCACGAGGTGGGAATGATCCGACCTTTGAGGTCCCAGAACAGGCTCACGTTGACCGCCGTGGTGTGCGGCATCATCTGCACGTAGCTGTTCGACGTGACGTCGCCCATCGAGCCGGTTTCGAGCATCGTGCCGAACGCGCGGATCGGCTGCACCGAGCCCGACGACGAACCGTAGGCGACGCCCATGCGGCCGTCCTTGATCGTGTCGTTATCGGCGAGGCCGGCGTCGGCGAGCGCGAGTTCGCTGGCGCGCACGGAATACATCGACACCGGGCCCATCGAACGGGTCTTCTTGCGCGGATAGTGCGTGGGCAGCTTGAATTCCGGCAACGGACACGCGAGCCGCGTATGCAGCGACTCGAAGTAATCCCATTCGGGCATGCGGCGCACCGCGTTCACGCCGCTTCTCAGGCGCGGCTCGATCGCGTCCCAGCTATCGCCGAACGCCGTGACGCCGCCCATGCCGGTAATGACGACACGCTTCATCACACCATCCCACCGTTGACGCCGATCACCTGACGCGTGACGTACGAGGCCGCATCCGACATCAGGAAGCTGACCACGGACGCCACCTCGGCAGGCTGGCCGACGCGGTTCATCGGCACCGTCTTCAGCGCGTGCTCGAGTTGCAGTTCTTCGAGCATGCCGGTCTCGATCAGACCCGGCGCCACGCAGTTGACGGTGATATTGCGCGTCGCCAGTTCGACGGCGAGCGCCTTGCTAGCGCCGATCAGGCCGGCTTTCGCCGCGCTGTAGTTGACCTGGCCGCGATTGCCCATCACGCCGGATACCGACGCGATCGTGACGATCCGGCCGCCCTTGCGGGCGCGCACCATCGGCATGGTCAGCGGATGCACGACGTTGTAAAACGAGTCGAGACCGGTTTCGATCACAATGTCCCAGTCTTCTTCGGTGAGCGCGGGAAACGCGGCGTCGCGGGTCACGCCCGCGCTGCAAACGATCCCGTAGTACGGGCCGTGCGCGGCCACATCCGCTTCGAGCACGTCGCGGCACACGGCGCGTTCGCGCACGTCGAATTGCAGCACGCGTGCCGTGCCGCCCTGCGCGGCGATGCCCGTCGCAACCGCTTCGGCTTCGGTGCGTCCCGTGCGGCAATGCACGGAGACGGCGAAGCCGTCGGCGGCCAACTTATACGCAATTGCACGGCCAATGCCACGGCTTGCGCCGGTAACGAGAACACGCCGGCTCATGAACTGAAACTCCCCTCAATGAATGACTGAAAATCGGGCGGTTGAAACACCTTGATGACGGCTTCCGCGCAGTGCAGATCGCCGTGATGGATCGTGCATTCGTACGCGCCGTGGCCTTCTTCGCTGCGCAGCAGTTCGGTGACGTGAACGCGCAACTGCGCGCCGCCGCTGAACGACGTCTCCAGCGCTTTGTAACTGCGCGAGCCGAGCAGGACACCGGGCCGCGCCCGGCCGCCGCCGCGCATGGCCAGCAACGCGACGTGCGCGGCGATCGCCTGCGCCATCAGTTCGATGCCGAGCCATGCGGGCATCGCGCCGTCGGCGTCCGCGTACCAGGCGTCGGCGTGGACGGTGGCGCGCGCGCTCAGCGTGTCGTCGTCGAAGGCTTCCACGGCGTCGATCAGCAGCATGGTGCCGCGATGCGGGATGATCGCTTCGATCGGCTGTTGCAGTAATTGCTCGTGGGTCAGCGTTGGCGTTGGCGTTGGCGTTGGCATCGCAGCCGGCGTGGTCGGGGTTAGCGTCGTCGTAGTCATGGTGCGCATTACCGGGCCAGAATCAGGCTGACATTGCTGCCGCCGAAAGCAAACGAATTGCTCATCACGTACTGCGAGTCCGCGCCGCGCGACAGAAAACGCTCGTTCTCGACGAGGTCCAACGCCGGTAGTGAAGGATCGGCCTCGCCGTCCCACACATGACGCGGCAACGGCACGTCGTCGCGCGACAGCGTCAGCCACGCGAAGCCGAGTTCCGTGGCGCCGGCCGCGCCGAGCTGATGGCCGGTCAACGGCTTGGTGCCGCTCGCCGCGACGCCGTCGGGGAACACGCGCGCCATCAGGCCGGCTTCCATCTCGTCGTTCTTGCGGGTGGCGGTGGCATGCAGATTCACATAGCCGATCGCCGACGACGCGACGCCCGCATCCGCGAGCGCTTCGCGCAGCGCGAGTTCGCCGCCCACGCCTTGCGGGTCCGGCGCCGAAATGTGATGCGCGTCGCTCGACTCGCCGACGCCCGCGAGCCGCACCGTCGCTTCGTCTCGGCTCATCAGAAACACCGCCGCGCCTTCGCCGACGTTGATCCCGCAACGATTGCGGCTCATCGGATTGGTGCGCACGGCGCTGGTCGATTCAAGCGAGGCGAAACCCTGCACCGTCAACTCGCACAGCGAATCCACACCGCCCACCACCACCGCATCGCACAACTGCAATTGCAGCAGACGACGCGCCGACGCAAACGCCTTCGCGCTCGACGTGCAGGCCGTCGAAATCGTGAACGCCGGCCCACGCAAACTAAGCACGGCGGCGGCGAATGGCGCGGCCGTGCCGATTTCCATCTGCCGGTAATTGAAGTTCGCGGGCAAGCTGCCGGCCTGCGCCTGATAGACGAACGCGGCTTCGGCCGCTTCGATGCCCGACGTGCTGGTGCCGAGCACTACGCCGATCCGGTGCGCGCCGTAACGTTCGCGCGCGAGGTCGACGGCGGAGGCGATCTGCGTCAACGCGGCGAGCAGCAGGCGGTTGTTGCGGCAGTCGTAACGCGCGAGCTCGGCGGGCGGCGCCAGATCGAGCGGCGCGAGCACGCTGCCGACGAACGCCTCGCCGATTCCCGTATGCGCGCTGCCCATGCCGGGCGACTGCGCGGCGGCGAGCGCAGGAGCGATGTGGTCGAGGTCGCCGCCGAGCGCGTTGATCATGCCGAGCGCGTGCAAATAAACTGATGGCGCCTTCATGCGACCCTCCTTGATTCCGATGGCATGCCGATCGGCGCGAGCAGCACCGAGACGAGAATGCCGAGCGCGAGCGTGGCGCCGAAACTTTTCAGCGCGGGCATGGCGCTCATGCCGAGCATGCCGAACGACAACAGCGTTGTGGCCGACGAGAGCAACACGCCGGTCCAGACCGCGCCGAGATCCGCATCCGCGCGCAGACAGCCTTCGCGCAGAAACACGGCATAGTTTGCGCCAACGCCGAGCACCAGCATGAGTGCGAGCCAGTTGAACAGGTTGAGCGGCACGTGCGCATAGCCGAATGCGGCCAGCGTGACGCCCACGGCGAGTAACACCGGCAAGGTCACGGCAACGCCGCCGCGCAGGCGATCGGCCAGGCGGGCTTCTTTCTGGGCATATCTCACCACCAGCAGAATCAGCACCAGCGCAAGCGCGCCGCCGAGCCACCAGCCGCTATCCACGCGATACGCGCCGAACAGCTTCGACACGCTCGCGGCTTTGTCGACGAACACCACGCCCGGCAGACTTTGCGCGGTCGCGATCAACACGGGTTCGTTCTGTGGCGTCACGCCCTGCGGAATCACCACGGCGGCATACGCTTTCGTTGCAGGATCGACTTCGCCGAGCCACAAATGCCGATACGGTTGCGACCAGGGCGCGGCGAGCCATGTGTTCACGGTCAACGGCGCTTGCGGTTTGGCGAACGCGGCGAGCCACGCGTCGGCGACTTCGTCCTTGAAGCCGGCTTGCAGCAGCGTCGCGCGCAACGCGGCCGGGTCATTGAAGACGTGTTGCGCGAGCAACGCATGATCGTCGTTCTGCTGTTTCGCGGACGGCACGAATTGCGCGACCGATTGATAGCTGCCCACCTTGTTCGCGGTCCCGTTCAACGCATCCAGTTTCGTGCCCAGCGCTTCGGCGCGTTGCAACACGAACTCCGGCGTCTCGCCACGCACGACGAAAAACTGCGCGCTGTTGTCCACGCCGATCGCGTCACGCACCTTGTCCTCCTGCGCGACGAGCGACGGATCGCGCTGGATCAGCAGATGGATATCGTCGTCGCTGGTCAAACGCAGCCAGCCGGGAATCGCGACGATCAGCAGCAGCGCCGCGACGAACCACGCGCGCCGGCCGCCGATCGTGCGATGCCAGACCGTCAGCCCACGTGCCGCGCCCGCGAACAGGCGCCGCGGACTGCGCTTCGGCGGACGCGTCAGCAAGGCGGGCAACAGCCAGAGCACGGAGGCGAATGCCGTCGTGATGCCCGCCATCGCGAAGCACGCAATCTGCTTGAGCGCGGGGAACGGCACCCACATGAGGATCGCGTAGCCGAGC
This sequence comes from Paraburkholderia bryophila, assembly GCF_013409255.1. NCBI lineage: Bacteria > Pseudomonadati > Pseudomonadota > Betaproteobacteria > Burkholderiales > Burkholderiaceae > Paraburkholderia > Paraburkholderia bryophila. The sequence goes on along the minus strand of NZ_JACCAS010000001.1, from coordinate 3,873,106 downwards.
AGGCTGGTCGTCAATGCGACCGTGAGCGCGGGACGCACCGCGCGCGCGCCGCGCCGGGCATCCCAATCGCGGCCCGCGCCGAGATAGACCACGAAATACTGGATCGAATAGTCGACGGCCTCGCCGATCAGGCTCGCGCCGAACACCAGCGTCAACAGATGGAGTTTGCCGAACACCAGCATCGTCACGGCGAGCGCGCAGACAATGCCGAGCGCCGTCGACACAAAACCGAGCAGCAGCAGACGCGGCGAACGGAACACCCACATCATCAGAAGCGCGATGCCGCACAGCGACGCGATACCGATCAGATGCACCTCATGTTCGGAAGCGCTTCGCGCCGATTCCGCGTAGAACACCGCGCCGGTTCGCGCGACCGAGACGTCGGGGAAAGATGACTGGAGTTGCTGTTCGCCTCGGGCGAGCGCGGCGAGCACGGCGTGCTGCGTCTTCGTTTCGTACGCCGAGCCCGGCAAGGTCGCGACGATCAGCACGCTGGTCGCGGCGCCGCGATGCGATACCAGCAGGTTGTCTTCGAGTTCGAGATTCGTGGTGGCGAGCGGCAGGTTGCTTAGCCAGTGTTCGAGCCAACCGAAGGGATCGTCGGCGAGTGGCGTCGTCAGGGCGCCGTGCAGCGGGCTGTAGATGCGTTGCGCGAGCGCGTCGTGCAGGGTGGATTGCTGCGAGGCGCCCGTCTCGGAGGCACTCTGCGGTGCGTCGTGCGGCGTCGTGGCGATCGCGTCACTGGCGGCGCCCGACAGCGCCGCACGATCGGCCGGCGTCAGCAGCCCAAAGCGATACGGCATATACAACGCGCCGATCTGCGACAGATCGAACGGCGGCAACTCCGCCGTCACCGAACCAAACGCCCCACTCCGCCGCAGCGACGCGCCCAATTGCCGGGCCGCGGCCTTCGCATGCGCGTCGTCCTTGCTGGTGACGAGGAACACCGTGCGATCGCCGAGCGCGCTCGCCAGCGTATCAACGGCCTGTTCGGCGACCGGGTCGGCCTCGGTGGCCGGCAACAGCGCGAGCAGATTGGTCTGCAACGGCGACGGTCCCGCGAAGCGCCAGCCGCAATACAGCGTCGCGATCAGCGCAAGCAGCAGCCATGCGGCGCGCACGCTCCACGCCTGTTTCGCGGACCGCTGTTGCAGCATGTCCATTACGGCGCTCCGAGCAGGCTGCGTTCAGCCGGCGTGAGTTCGGCGACCGCCGCGCTCTTCGTGAAGTCGAGCTTCGTCACGTCGCCGTTCGCGAGCGTGATGCGCAAGCTTTGCAGATAGTCGCCGCCGCTCATCTCCAGGCCTTTGATCGATTGCGCAATCTGCGGCTGGTTCGGCGTGAGTTGCATGCGCCATTGCGCGGCGCTGCCTTCGGCTTGCACGTCGAATTGCGAGTACAGCGCGGACAGATCGCCGCCGAGCATCGCGCGCATCATCTTCGACACTTGCGCGACGCCGCGTGCGCCTTTTGCGCTGTGAGTCGTCACGCGCTGGCCGGCGGCGTTGAGTTCGGTGACACCGGCATCGGTGATCACGTAGGTGGCTTTGTACGGCGTGTCGATCTGCCAGATCACGCCGCGTTCGCGGAAGAACAGCAGCGAGCCGCTGCTGACGAGCGGCTGCTTCATCGCGGCGAGCGTCTGCGTCTGCGTGAACTGCGCGCGCACGCCCTTGGCCTGCGCGAGATGTGCGGCGATCTGCGAGACCAGCGCGGGATTGCCCGCAGCGGATGACTGCGATGTCTCCGATGTCTGCGACGATTGCGCGGCCACGACGGACAGCGGCCATGCGAGCGCACCCAGCACGCCGCACGCACCGAGTGCGACCCAGCCGCTCACCAGCGCCGCGCGCAAGCTCATTGTCCCCATGCGCGCTCCAGCTTGTCGAACACGACCGGCGGCGACACGAACTGCAGTTCCTGGGTCGCGGCATCGATCGCGACCTGGATCGTATAGCCTTTGGTCAGCCGCGTACCGGACGCGCAATCGACGATTTCATAGCCTATTTTCAGGCGATTTTCGTGTTCGAGCAGTTGCGTGCGCACTTCGATCTGCTGGCCGTAAATGGCCGGCCGCACATACTTGAGATGCACCTCGACGATCGGCCACAGATAGCCGGACGCCTGCATCTCGCGATAGTCGTAATCGAAGGTACGCAGCAGCGCCGCGCGGCCGATCTCGAAGTACTTCAGATAATGGCCGTGCCAGCAGACGTTCATCGCATCGACGTCGTGGAACGGCACTTCGACCATGGCGCTCGCGCTCGGAACTTTGCGGGACTCGCTCATGCGTGCGCCCCTCCGCGATAGTCGTGCAGCAGGTCGCAATCGGCAATGCGCGCAGTCAGCGCACGCAACTCGTGTTCGAGCGCACGGTCTTCGTCGACGAACGGCGACGCCGCCGTCACGCTGTCCATAAAGCCCTGCAGCGGCGCCGGCACCGGCGTCGCGCTGTCGAGCCTCAGGCGCAGGCGCGCGGCCTGCACTGTTGCCAGCGTATGCGCGGCGGCGACCTGCTCGGTCAATTCCAGCACGCGCAAACAGTCGCGCGCGGCGATCGTGCCCATGCTGACCTTGTCCTGGTTGTGCGCCTCGGTGGAGCGTGAGAACACGCTCGCGGGCATCGTGTTCTTCAACGCTTCGGCAGTCCAAGCGGACGACGAAATCTGCACCGCCTTGAAGCCGTGATTGATCGCCGCCCGCGCGGGCGCCGCGCCGGACAGATTGCGCGGCAAGCCATTGTTGAAGTTCACGTCGACCAGCAACGCGAGTTGCCGGTCCATCAGATCGGCGAGATTGGCCACCGCAACTTTCAGCGAGTCCATCGCGAACGCGATATGGCCGCCGTAGAAGTTGCCGCCGTGCAGCACGCGTCCGTTGTCGGGATCGATCAGCGGGTTGTCGTTCGCGCTGTTCAACTCGTTCTCGACGTCGCGACGCACCCAGGTCAGCGCGTCGCGCGCCACGCCGATCACGTGCGGCGCGCAGCGAATCGAATAGCGGTCCTGCAGCCGGTGCCCCGGCGTATCGTCGCGCCCGCTCAGATCGTCGCGAATCCAGGCTGCGGCTTCGGCCTGGCCCGCGTGCGGTTTCACTTCGAACAGCATCGCGTCGAAGTGCGCGGCGCGGCCGTCGAGCGCCACCGTGCAGAGCGCCGTGAGACGCGCGGTGAGACGCGTCAGATGATCGGCGCGCGCAAACGCGAGACAGGCGAGGCCCGTCATCACCGCGGTGCCGTTCATCAGCGCGAGGCCTTCTTTCGGCGCGAGCGTGAGCGGCGCGTGACCGAGTTCGCTCCAGACGTCGCGCACGTCGCGCAGTTGCCCGGCGAACATCACGTCGCGCTCGCCCGCCAACGCGGCGGCCACATACGACAGCGGCGTCAGGTCGCCGCTCGCGCCCACCGAGCCTTCCGACGGAATGCGCGGCAGCACGCGATGATTGACCAGATCGGCGAGCCGTTCGAGCAACACGGGACGCACGCCGGAAAAACCATAAGCGAGCGAGTTCAAACGCGCGGCGATCACCGCGAGGGTTTGCGCGTCGTCGAGATACTGGCCCATGCCGCAGCCGTGATAACGCGTCAGTTGCAGCGGCAGCGCTTCGACCAGTTCCATCGGCACGTCGACCACGCAGGCATCGCCGTAACCGGTGTTGACGCCGTAGACGGTCGCGCCCTCCGCCAGATGACGGCGCAGGAAATCCGCGCCGCGCTGGATACGCGCGCGCCACGCCGGATCGGCGCTCAGCGCGATCGGCGCACGCTGATGTGCAATCGCGACGACCTCTTCGATCGTCAGCTTGCGGCCGCCGACCACGACGGCGTTTGCATCGGCATTGGCGCTTGCGTTCACTTTCGCGTCGGCTACCGACGCATCGATCAGATCATGTTCGGCCATTCGCGCCTCGCTTGGGGCTGGCCCAGAAATCGAAGAAGTTGAACCATTGATAAGGAGCCTTGCGGCAATAGTATTCGAGCCGCGCGGCGTACCGTTGCGCCCATGCCGCGAGATGTTGCGCGCGTTCGCGACGCGGCAGTTCGATGCGCTCGGCGAACGGCTCGAAATAAAGACGGTAACCGTCCTGTTCTTTCAGACAGAAAAACAGATAGACCGGGCAGCCCAGCGCGTGCGCGAGCACATAAGGGCCTTGCGCGAACGGCGCGGCCGAGCCGAGAAATTGCGCTTCGGTCGTGCGGCCCGTTTCGTGCGCCGGCACGCGGTCGCCGACGATCACCAGCAACTCGCCGTTATCCACGCGTTCCTGCATTAGCATCGCGGTCTCGGGACCGAAGTCGCGGACTTCGAGCAGATGGCGCGCGAACTCGCTATTGGCCGACGCCAGCACGCTGTTGAAGCGGCGCGCGTGCTCGGTATAGACCACCGCGGTGACCTTCGCATAGGCGCCCTGCGCGGCGAGCGCGCGGGTCATTTCCAGATTGCCGAGATGCGCGCCGATCACGAGCGCACCCTTGCCGCTCGCGGTCAGGGCCTGGAAGGCGGCGGGGTCTTCGAATTTGACGTCGGCGTTGTTGACGCGGCCGGACCACGCCGCGAGCTTGTCGAAGCCCGATTGCGCGAACGCCAGCATGTGCCGGTACGCGGACAGCCAGCCGGGACGCGGCGTGTCGCCATGCGGCGCGGCTTCGCTGAGATGTCTGAAGTAGTTTCTCGACGCTTCGCGCGCGGCGCGGCCCGTCAGCAGAAAATACGCGACGATCGGATGCAGCCACAGCGCGGTGAAACGGCGGCCGAACAGCTTGCAACTGAGCGCGAGCAAAGACATGCCGAGGTGGCTGCCGCGTTCGGCGATACGCCACCAGTCCTGCTGGGTTTTGTCGTGCTTGTGGCCTGCAGCGCTTTGGTCAGTTCCGGCATCCGCGAGTACCGCACGGCGCGGCATCACCTTGTGCGCGAGCAGCATCGGCAGACGCCACAGCATGCCGAACACGAGCCGCGTATGGCTGCGACTGATACGCACGTTGTCCCACAGCACGTCGAAATGCGACACGCCGTCGGCGGCATACGTGACGCGCGTCGGAATGGAGCGGAACGCCGCGCGCCGCCAGTAGAGGCGCACGAGGATCTCGATGTCGAAGTCCATGCGCGTGGGCAACTGCACACGGTCGATCAACTCGCAGACGAGCGCCAGCGGATACAGACGGAATCCGCACATCGAATCGCGAATGGTCAGCGACAGCGTTTCGATCCACACCCACACGTGCGTCAGATACCGGCCGTAGAGGCGCGCTTTCGGCACGCTCTCGTCGTAGACCGGGCGACCGAGAATCACCGCGCCGGGTTCGGCTTGCGCGGCTTCGATGAAACGCGGCACGTCGGTGGCGTCGTGCTGACCGTCGGCATCGATCTGCAACGCGTGTGTGAAACCGGCGCGACGCGCAGCGCGCAGCCCCGCCATCACCGCCGCGCCTTTGCCGCCGTTGACCGGCAAACGCAACAGCGTCAACTGACCCGCGTACTGCTGCGCGAGCGCGGCGAGCACCTGCTGGGTCGGCTCGTCGCTGCCATCGTCGACGACGAACAGCGGCAAGCCATGCACCGCGAGATGAGCGACGGTCGCGCCGATCGCGTCTTTATGGTTGTAGATCGGAATGACGATGCACGCGGCGAATTTCATCACGCGGGCTCCCGGTAGACGATCACCCCGGACGCGCATTCACGACCGCTCAGTTTGTAGACGAACTGCACGCGCCGACGCTCGGCGTCGTGGGCCAGGGTGAGTTTCAGCACCGCGCCCGGCGCAACCGGCGCCATGAACTTCAAACGGTCGACCGATGCAATCGCGCGCGCGGCCGGTACATGATCGGCGGCGAGGCGGATCGCCCAGTCGACCTGCACGACGCCGGGCAGAATCGGCAGCCCCGGGAAATGGCCGGCGAAATGCACGAGCGTGGGCGGCACGCGCAGGTCGTAGTGCAGCGTGTCGCCGCTGCGCGCTTCGGCGAGCACTTCCATGCCTTCGCTGCGCGGCTCGAACGCGGCGGCGAGCGCCGCGACCGGCAGCTTGCCGCGTGCGTCGAACGGCAGCGTCGCGCGAAACCGCCAGTGTCGCGGCAGCACGACGACATCGAAATAGTCGGCGAGATAACGGCGCAGCGTCTTCGCAAGCGCCACGCGGCCTTCGTCGCGCAACGCCTCGCTGCCCGCTTCGGTCAACGCCACCACCGCGCCGACGCGCTCGCGCGTGGCGCCTTCCAGCGGCACCAGCGCCGCTTGCGCGACATACGGATGCCGCGCGAGACGCGCTTCCAGTTCCGGCAGCGACACGCGCTTGCCGTCCAGCTTCAGCACGCGATCCAGCCGTCCTTGCAGACGGAAACGGCCGTCGGCGTCGAGCGCGATCTGGTCGTCGGTACGATGCCAGCCGCGGTGGTCGAGATGCGGCGAGCGCACGTTCAGCGCGCCGTCTTCGTCGCGACGCACTTCGATACCGGCGACCGGTTGCCAGGCGTCCGTCTGATCCTGACGCCGCCACGCAATGCCGCCGGTCTCCGTGCTGCCGTAGATTTCGAGCGGCGCGGCACCGTAGGCCGCGGCGTATTCCTGCGCGGCGTCCAGCGCGAGCGGACCGCCCGACGAGAAGAACGCGCGCGGCGCCGGCGTCAATGCGGCAAAGCCGGGCAGCGCGGGCCAACGCGACAGTTGCGCGGGCGTCGACACCACGACCGTCGCGCCGCCCTGGTCGATCTGCTGTTGCAGATGCAAGGGTTCCAGGCTGATCGCGCGGTCGAATGCGCGGCCCGCCGCGAGCGGCCACAACACGCGAAACAGCAAACCGTAGATGTGGTGATGCGGCACGCTCGCGAGCATCGTCGCATCGCCGACGAGTGCGCCCCATTGGCGTTCGAGCGTGTGCACTTCGGCGTTGAATTGTGCGAGCGTTTTGCGGATCGGCTTCGGGGTGCCGCTGCTGCCGGAGGTGTAAAGCGTGAGCGGGGCTTGCGGATCGATGGGGTGAGCTGCGTAGGCCGTGGGGGTTGCCTCGGCGTTGGCGTTGGCGTTGGTCGCAGCGTTCACATTCGCCGCAGCATTCGCGCCAGCCTCGGCGCTATCACTCGCCACGAACAGCGGCAAATCCGCATCCGTCAGCACCGCGTCATAAGCATCGGCCAGATCGGCGAGATACCCCGGCGTCGCATTCGCCGGAATCACCGGCTCTTTTCCACACGCGAACAGCGCGAACAACGCGCAGGCAAAATCAAAGGGATCGTCGATACACAGCGCGTAGCGTTGCGCGTCGCGCGTTTGCAGTAGCGCGATCCACCCCGCCACACGCGCGCGAAACGCAGCGCGATCTAGCACCACGCCGCCATCGCGACATACCGGCGTTTTCAACCCGGCCGCATCGCCGGCCACCGACAACACATCGTGCAACGCAATCATGCCGCCTCCGAACGCGCGGCTCGCGGCAGCACCACCAGATAGCGCCACACAATCTCGGCCACCAGCAGCACGCCGATCAGCCCATACGCGATCGCGCCGTTATACAGCGACCAGCTCGCGCGGCTCCAGTACAGCGCCGTATAAGCGGAAAACGCGCCGTTCAGCGCGAAGAAACCGCACCACACCTGAGTCACGCGCCACGTATGACGCACCGCGCGCGGCGGCAGATCAGGATTGCCGAGCCGCGCGAATTTTTCGATCATCGACGGCCCGCGCACGAGCGTCGCGCCGAACGCGATCAACAGCCCCAGATTGACGAGCGACGGATACAGGCGCAACAGCAGTTCGCTATTGGTCAGCACGATCGCCGCCGACGCGCCGCTCAGCAAGCCGACCACGGTCCAATCGATCGACGAAAGCCGCCGCAGCGAAGTCGCGACCGGACCGCTGCCGGCCCAGCGCTGCAACCACAGGATCGCGAACAGCATGCAGCCGACGTAACGCGGCGTGTCCCAGCGCCACGCGCACAGAATCAGCGCGGGATAGGCGAGCTTCAACAGCACCTGTACGACGGTTTTGGCCCAGTTGCGCCCGGCGTCCGACGAAACCGGGACGGTCCCGGCGGTCGTGACGTGAACGTCGGCGCCGGCCTGATCCGCCGCCGCTTGCCTACGCGAGCGCGTGGCGAACATCAGCCTTGTGCCGCCAGCAGCGATTCGACCGCACCGATCACATCGCCGACCGTGCGCACCGACTTGAACTCTTCCGGCTTGATACGGCGGCCGGTCATTTCCTGCAGTTTGATCGCCAGGTCGACAGCGTCGATGCTGTCGAGATCGAGCTCTTCGAACAGATTCGCTTCGGGCGTCACGCGCTCCGGTTCGATCGCGAAGTTCTCTTTGAAAATGGCGCGGATGCGCTCAAGAATCTCAGCCTCGGACACGATTTATTCCCCCTTTCTGGTGGTTTCATTCACAGCGTGCGCCGCTTCGCGCTGGCTCGCGACGAGCGCGGCCAGGGTGCTGATCGAACGGAAATGTTCGCGCGTGCGTTCGTCGTTCGCTGCGATGGTCAGTTGGTATTGTTTGCGCAGCACGATGCCGATTTCGAGTGCATCGATCGAATCGAGACCGATGCCGTCGGTATCGAACAACGGGGCGTCGTCGTCGATATCGGCGGGGCTCAGGTCTTCCAGATCGAGGGCCTCGATCAGAAGCTGTTTAATTTCCAGTTTTAAAGAATCCATAATCGAACAGGTGCTGAGTAATGTGTGCTTCGATGGCGCTCGTCACGCTGCGCGCCGCAAGGGCCGGTGTCGCGTCGTGCGCCGCGAGCTGCTCGACGTCGAGCGGTTCGAGGACGTTCACGCGTATCCGGAATGCGCGCGCCGGCACGTCGTACCAGCGCATCTGCTTGGTGAAAGCGGGGGGATTGCAGTCCATCAGCACCGGCACGATCGGCGCGCCGACCTTCAGGGCCATGTGCGCGAAACCGCGCGAAAACGCATGCAAGCGGTTCGGCGCGGGACTGCGCGTGCCTTCCGGGAAAATAATCATCGTGTAGCCGGCCGCCAGCTGCCGCGCACCGGCCTCGACGAGTTCCGAGGGATCGGCGTTGCTGACGTATTCCGCCGAGCGCACGATGCCCCAGAAACAGGGGTTACTCCAATGCGCGTTTTTCACCACGCAACAGGCGTGCGGCGTGAGCGACAGCAGCACCACCACGTCGAGATAAGTGGGGTGATTCGCGACCACGATCGCCGGGCCGCCCGCGCGCAACGCCTCGACGTTCGACACGTCGAGCTCCATCACGCCGACGCGCTGCAGCACCTCGACCAGCGCGCGGAAAAACCAGTGGATCACGCTCGTCACCGCGAACTGTCGCGACGCGCGGTGCGGCCATAGCCATGCAAGCGGAAACACCAGCACCGAAAACAGGGTGCCGCATACGCCGAACACCACGAAGGCCATGCCTGTCGCGCAGAGGCGCCAGCCGTGATCAAGCCGCGAGGTCATGCCAGCTCCAGTGCCAGGTGGCGTCGGCGTGTTGCCAGGCGCCCGGGTTGCCGGTTTCCAGGCAGTGCAGCAGTGCCTGGCTTTGCGTCGCGAAAGTAGTCTTGGGGGCGGGGTGGATTGCGCCGCCGGTCGGACTGTCTGCGCTGCCTGACGCGTGCGCCGGGTCAGACGCATCAGCCATGCCCGCGCCGTCACTGCCGGACAACCTGCACATCAGTCGCCCTGTCGCTGCGTCGCTATCCAGCAGGATCGCCAGCGCGCCGCCCGGCACTTCGTCTTCGATCGTGCCGTAGGCCGGATCGGCCGGCTCGTCGGCATATACCAGCAGCACCGGCGAGCCGGGTTGCGCCGCGTATTGCGCATGCGCTTCCAGCAGCGCGTAGCCGAGCGTTTCGGCGCCGGCCGAAATCGCGCTGGCCGCGGACCGGTCGCCGCGCGCAATGCCGAACACGCCGGTCATCGCGTTGAGCACCGACAGGCTGAACGCGGTCGGCGACACCGGCTCGCCCGCGCTGATGGCGCGCAAAATGTCGGTGGTCCGACGCAGTTCGCCGTGACGAGACGCGAACACGACCCGTGCCGGCTCCTGCGCGACGCACTCGTGCGCAACCTTCAGCGCGACTCGGGACAGAGTGCTGAGACGACGCCGTACGATCGGCTCGATAAAGCCGATGTCGGGTGCGGCAGATGCGGCAGCAGGCCAGCTAGACCAGCGAGCGACCGGAATGGTCCAGTGCAGATCGGGCATATCGGTGTTCGCGCGTTGATGCGAGGAGAGGCTGAAGCGCCTGACGGAATACGCAGCCGTCGCAGCGTGCGGGCGCCGCGCGGTCCGGCAATCTCCAGCCGGGAGTCAATCCAGATCCAGTTTTCTTATATAGGGTTCAGCGAATTAACGGCACCGCGCCCCATTTATTTAGGCACCGTTGACAATTGATGTGACAAATTGTCCCGAGCCCCCGTACGGTGGCCGAATCATACTGAATATTGTGGATTAAATCAGCCACAAAAGACGTATCCATCTGTATCCGTATCGCCTGCACGACGGATCGTCAAATGCGCGGCAGGCCGCTCCGGCGGCACTTCCCCGCGCCGCGCTTGCGCCCCGCGCCCTGCCCCGCCGGGCTCGGCCGCCGGCGGCGATGCAAGGGACGATATCCTTACGCCCCAATACTTTCATTTAACTTTCTTAATAACTGTTTCATTTGACGAATTCTCTAACTTCAGGCGGCGCCTCGTTTTAATCCGCGCTACGGGCCATGCATGCTGGCGGGCGGTAAAACGAAACGGCCCGACAGGTCATCCCTGCCGGGCCGTTCTGTTTCTTCCGCCTGGATTGCCGGAGCGCGTCCTCACGGGCTGCCCTTCGGCGCACCCGCTTACTACTTACTGCACGACCTTCGGCGCCGAACTCGGCGCCGGCATCGCAGCGGGCGCGGCGCCCGTTGCGGCCATTTCGTTCGATGCCGCGCCGTTCTTGTCGAGCGGAATCTTGACGGTATGCACGATGCCGTTGCCCAGCGGAAAATCCGCCAGCGCGCTACGCGCCAGATACGGCATGGCCCTGACCAGCGACGACTCGGCGCCCGAGTTGCGCGCGGTCACGTTATAGACTTCCTTGCCGGTCGCGCGCTCGGTGATCCGCACGCCGAGCAGATGCGTGAAGATCGGATAGCTCTGGTTCACATACGCGTTCGGAAACGGGCCATACGGACCCCACGGGCCCCACGGATCGAACGGCCGCCCCCAGTAAGGCGCTGGCCACGGGTTGTAGTACACCGGCTGGGAGACCGTCACCATGTCCGAGCGAATCCCGTACGAGAGCCCGACCAGATAGCGCGCCTGCGCGGCGTCCACCTGACGGAACGCATGCGTGGCCAGTTCATTGGCGACCACGCGCTCGTAAGTGCTGAGTTCCAGATTGTTCTGCTGATCCGCCGCCCGCGTGAAGGCATAGGTGCGGGTCGCGTCGTTGCCGCTCCAGTCGGAGAAGGCCGTGACCTGGGTGGTCACGTAAGTCGTGCAGCCGGACAGCAGCGCCGCCAGCGACGCTAGCAGCAGCGCGGCGCGGCGGGTCCATCGATTGATTGTCATGGTCTACCTCGTGAAGCTCTGTGTTGCCCGTTATCGCCCGTCTTGAGCGGATTCGTCGACGCGCGGGCCGTGTTCCGCGTCGGCGCCCGATAATACGCTGACCAGGCGATTCGGTAAAAAGTTCGCGCCGCACGAATGGCCGAGGCTTTGTACAATGGCTCGACAAGCCCGGCTCGCACGCCAGAAGCGAGCTTGCCGACTCGAGTTCCCATCCTACAGAACGCCATGGCCGATACCGCTACGCCCAATGTGATCCGCCGCGCCGATTACGCGCCGCCCGCTTTCCTGATCGACACCGTCGCACTCGAGTTCGATCTCGTCCCCGAACGCACGATCGTGAAGAACACCATGCGGGTGCGCCGCAATCCGGACGCGTCGCACGCCACGCAGCTCGCGTTGATGGGCGAGCAGCTCGAGTTCGTCAGCGCCGAGATCGACGGCAAGCCGTTCGCCAACGTGCATGCGCATGAACACGGCCTGCTGCTCGATCATGTGCCGGACGACTTCGAACTCACGCTCACCAGCGTCTGCAATCCGGCTGAGAACACCACGCTGTCGGGCCTCTATGTGTCGGGCGGCAACTTCTTCACGCAGTGCGAGGCCGAGGGCTTTCGCCGTATCACCTACTTCCTCGACCGCCCCGACGTCATGGCGACCTACACGGTCACGCTGCGCGCCGACAAGGCCGATTATCCGGTGCTGCTGTCGAACGGCAACCTGCTCGAAGAAGGCGATCTGCCGGACGGCCGTCACTTCGCGCGCTGGGAAGATCCGTTCCGCAAGCCCAGCTATCTTTTCGCGCTGGTCGCGGGCAAGTTGGTGGCGGTCGAAGAACGCGTGAAGAGCGGCTCGGGCAAGGAAAAGCTGCTGCAGGTCTGGGTCGAGCCGCACGATCTGGACAAGACCCGTCACGCGATGGATTCGTTGATCAACTCGATCCGCTGGGACGAGGAACGCTTCGGGCTCGAACTCGATCTCGACCGCTTCATGATCGTCGCGGTGAGCGACTTCAACATGGGCGCGATGGAGAACAAAGGCCTCAACATCTTCAACACGAAGTACGTGCTGGCGAACCCCGAAACGGCCACCGACACCGACTTCGCGAACATCGAGGCGGTGGTCGGCCATGAGTACTTCCACAACTGGACCGGCAACCGCGTGACCTGCCGCGACTGGTTCCAGCTAAGCCTGAAGGAAGGCCTGACGGTGTTCCGCGATCAGGAGTTCTCGGCCGACATGGCCGGCGGCGCGACCGACGAAGCCGCGCGCGCCACCAAGCGCATCGAAGACGTACGCGTGCTGCGCCAGATGCAGTTCGCCGAAGACGCGGGTCCGATGGCGCATCCGGTGCGTCCGGAAAGCTACGTCGAGATCAACAACTTCTACACGATGACGGTCTACGAGAAAGGCTCAGAAGTCGTGCGGATGTATCAGACGCTGTTCGGCCGCGACGGTTTCCGCAAGGGCATGGACCTGTACTTCCAGCGTCACGACGGCCAGGCCGTGACCTGCGACGACTTCCGTCACGCGCTCGCCGACGCGAACGGCCGCGATCTGGCGCAGTTCGAACGCTGGTACAGCCAGGCCGGCACGCCGCGCGTGTCGGTGCGCACCCGTTACGACGCCGCCCAGCAGCGCTATAGCGTGACTTTGTCCCAAGGCTACGGTGAAGCGGCCTCGGCCGCGCGCGAGACGCAAAAGGGACCGCTGCTGATCCCGTTCGCGATCGGCCTGATCGGCCGCGAGGGTGCGGACCTGCCGCTGCAACTTGACGGCGAGGCGCAGGCTTCGGATAACACCACGCGCGTGCTGGAATTCACGCAGACCGAGCAGACCTTCACGTTCGTCAACGTGGCGCAAGAACCGCTGCCTTCGCTGCTGCGCAATTTCTCGGCGCCGGTGATCGTCGAATACGACTACTCGGCGGATCAACTGGCGTTCCTGCTCGCGCACGACAACGATCCGTTCAACCGCTGGGAAGCGGGTCAACGCCTCGCAACGCGCGAGCTGCTGACGCTCGCCGCCCGCGCCGCGACCGGCGTACCGCTGCAGCTCGACGACTCGGTCGTCGCCGCGTTTGCTCGTGTGCTGACCGACGAAACGCTCTCGCCGGCGTTCCGCGAACTGGCGTTGATGCTGCCGTCCGAGGCGTATCTGGCCGAGCAGATGCCGGAATCGAATCCGGCCGCCGTGCACGCGGCGCGCCAGTTCGTGCGCAAGCGTCTCGCCAATGCGCTGAAGAGCGACTGGCTCAAGGTGGTCGAGCAACATCGCACGCCGGGTGCGTACGAAGCGACGCCTGAGGCGTCCGGTCATCGCGCGTTGAAGAATCTCGCGCTCTCGTATCTCGCCGAACTGGACGACCCGGCGGAAACCGTCCGTCTCGCGGCCGCGCAATATGACGCCGCCAACAACATGACCGACCGCGCGGCGGCGCTGTCGGCGCTGCTCAGTTCGGCAGCGGCGAACGGCGGCGGCGCCGACGCACAGCGCGCGTTGGACGATTTCTACCGGCGCTTTGAGAAAGAGCCGCTGGTGATCGACAAATGGTTTGCCTTGCAAGCCGTACAGCGCGGCAGCGCGCAGCGTCCGGTGATCGACGTCGTACGCAAGCTGATGGCGCACCCCGCGTTCAACCTGAAGAACCCGAACCGCGCACGCTCGCTGATTTTCAGCTTCTGCGCGGCAAACCCGGCGCAGTTCCATGCCGAAGACGGCTCGGGTTATGCGTTCTGGGCCGAGCAGGTGATCGCGCTCGACGCCATCAATCCGCAGGTGGCCGCCCGCCTCGCCCGCTCGCTCGAATTGTGGCGCCGCTTCACGCCGACGCTGCGCGACGGCATGCGCGCCGCGCTGGAGAAAGTGGCCGCCCAGGTGAAATCGCGCGACGTGCGCGAGATCGTGGAGAAAGCGTTGGCGTGAGGCTCGTCTGAACGCTGTTTTCGCATCGGGAAGCCGGCACGCGTTGCCGGCTTTTTTTCGTTCTGAGTTTGTTCTGAATTTGTCTTGCATGGGACGAGGCGGCCGCGCGCGCGGTGCTCAACGTTAGCCATCTGGCCGACTGTTCGAATGACGCTGAAAGGATGAAAGTAAACGTACTCTTTTAACGGTTTACGTTTAACGCAAGGCGTTATATCATTCGATGATCACGACATTCAACGACAAAGCTACGGCGAGAATCTTTCAGGGCGAGTTTGTGCGATCGCTGCCGCTTCAAATGCAACCACTCGCACGGCGCAAACTGCTCATGATCGACGCCGCCCACTCCATCCACACGCTGCGCGCGCCGCCCGGCAACCGGCTCGAAGCGTCGCAAGGCGAGCGCAGTGGGCAATGGAGCATTCGTATCAACGCGCAGTGGCGTATCTGTTTTGGCTTTGTCGGCGAGCACGCGCTGAATGTCGAGATTGTCGACTATCACTGATTATTGGGAGACCAGCATGGTCATCAAACGCTCCGATCTGGACCGCATCGATTTCTCGGATATCGATACCGGCGAGAGCATGCCGGAAATCCATCCGGGCGAGATTCTGCGCGGCGAGTTCCTCGAACCGCTCGGCATGTCCGTCAATGCGCTCGCGCTTGCGTTGCGGGTGCCGGCGCCGCGCATCAACGACGTCGTCCGCGGCAAGCGCGCAATCTCGGCCGACACCGCGTTGCGCCTCGAACGCTACTTCGGCGCGAGCGCGCAATTCTGGCTCAATCTGCAAATCGCTTACGACCTGCGCGTCGCCGCTGCGGCCGCCGGCGAGCAGATTGAACGCGAAATCGAGCCCATGCCCAAGGCGGACCGGCCGAAAATGCCGAAAATCACCGCCGAACACGCCCGCGCAGCGGCGCTGGCCACCAGCTTGCGCAGCAGCGTCGAAGACGGCCGGGCACAGCGCGCAGCCTGACTCCCGGCACGCCGCGCGCGGCGCGTTGCGGCATCGACCGGAGCGGTCCTCGTCAAAAGCACGGAGCGGACACAACGAACGGTTAAAATCCAGATATTCCTCAAGCCTTCCCGGAGTACAGCAATGGCTTTGCAACGTCGTACCACTCTCACGAAGTACCTGATCGAGCAGCAGCGCGAGACCAACAACCTGCCGGCCGACCTGCGCCTTTTGATCGAAGTCGTCGCGCGCGCGTGCAAGGCGATCAGTTACCACGTCAGCAAAGGCGCGCTGGGCGATGCGCTCGGCACCGCGGGCAGCGAAAACGTGCAGGGCGAAGTGCAGAAGAAGCTCGACATTCTGTCGAACGAGATTCTGCTCGAGGCGAACGAATGGGGTGGCAACCTGGCCGGCATGGCGTCCGAGGAAATGGAGCAGTTCTTCCCGATTCCGGCCAACTATCCGAAGGGCGAATACCTGCTGGTGTTCGATCCGCTCGACGGCTCGTCGAATATCGACGTCAACGTGTCGATCGGCACGATCTTTTCGGTGCTGCGCTGCCCGGACGGCCAGCAGCCCACCGAACAATCGTTCCTGCAACCGGGCACGCAGCAGGTCGCCGCGGGCTATGCGGTCTACGGCCCGCAAACCGTGCTGGTGCTGACCACTGGCAACGGCGTGAACTGCTTCACGCTCGACCGCGAACTCGGTTCGTGGGTCCTCACGCAAAGCGATATGCGCATTCCGGTGGAAACCCGTGAATTCGCGATCAACGCGTCGAACGAACGCCACTGGTATGCGCCGGTCGAGCAGTACATCGGCGAATTGAAAGACGGTAAGGACGGTTCACGCCAGAGCGACTTCAACATGCGCTGGATCGCATCGATGGTGGCAGACGTGCACCGTATCCTGAATCGCGGCGGCATCTTCATGTATCCGGCCGACAAACGCACGCCGGACAAGCCGGGCAAGCTGCGCCTGATGTACGAAGCGAACCCGATGGCGTTCATCGTCGAACAGGCCGGCGGCGCTGCGACAAATGGCGAAAAGCGCATTCTGGACATCCAGCCGAAGAGCCTGCACGAGCGCGTGGCGGTGTTCCTCGGGTCGAAGAACGAGGTCGACCGGGTTACCCGCTACCATCTCGAAGCAAAAAAATGAGCGTGAGGGGCTTGCCAAGCTCGTAAAGAAGTCCCTATAATCTCGTTTCTCCTGATGCCGGAATAGCTCAGACGGTAGAGCAGCGCATTCGTAATGCGAAGGTCGGGGGTTCGATTCCTCTTTCCGGCACCAACAAGATTCAAGCAAAAAGCCCAGTCCTCGTGACTGGGCTTTTTGCTTTTCGGCGCTTGTTTCAGCACGCGTTTCAGCACTCGCTCAAGCGCCATCGATTAATGGACGATCCCGTCCATTGCCCGCCGAAGCATCGGACGGGAACGCCCATTCATCCACCGTTTTTTTCGTCGCGCCGTTGATCCATGGGTCTTCGGCCGCCTGGCACGCGTCTCGCTCTAGCTGGTCCGGCGCCCTTTCACTAAACCCATAAGGGCGATCCACGCAGTGTTGCTTGCTGGCAGCCGCTGATCCTCGCCATGTCGATGGACCCGCAGCACGCGCCGGCCGCCGGTATTCCGACTGGTGTCCATGCGCAAACGTCCCGGGCCACACCGCTTTCCAGACCAACTTAAGGATCAATTCCCATGACCACCGTCGGCGAACTTCACACAAAAAACCTCGAAGCTATGGTCCCGGCTGCCAGTTCGACCTGGACGTCTCTAGGCGGCGCGTTTCGCGGCATCGCGGCGCCCGTCTACTACGGCGGAAGCCTCTACGCCTTCACGCGAAATACGGACAACACGTTGGGCATGTGTACGGTGACGTCGCCGACGAGCGGTAGCTGGATGCAACTCGGCGGCCAACTGACGAACAGCCCGGCGTCGGCGATTTCACCGAACGGAACGCTCGGCGTGCTCGGACTCATGCAAGGCAACGTGGTCGAAATCAACTACGTCAATCCGTTCCAGGGCACGCAAACCGGCTTCAGCAATTTCGCTGGCGGCACGCCGTCGGGCGTCAGTTGGTCTGGCGCGCCGGTGATGACCGTCAACAGCAACAACCGGCTCGAGGCATTCATGCTCGACGGCAACGGCAACATGTGGCACACCTATCAGACGAGCGTGGGAACCAACCCGACCTGGAGCAACTGGTCGGTACTCGGCAGCACCTTCCTCGTCGGCGCCTCGTTCCAGGTGTTCCTGAACACGAATACCGGCGCGCTGCAGGCGGTCGCCATCGGCACGAATAACCAGATCTATCAGATGACCCAATATCAGGGCGGTGGCCGCGACGGCTGGAGTGCACCGGCCCTGGTCGGTACGCTCCCGAGCGTCGCGCCGCAATTCACGCTCGGCACGGCGGCCGCGTTCAATCCCGGCACGTCGTATTCGGTGTTCTCCGGCTTCAACAGCCAATCCGGTGTATCGGCGAACCCGTTGATGTATTCGAGCGGTTCGTATTCCAACGGCACCTGGGTGAACCTCACACTGGCCGACTCGCCGATCACCACCTCGGCACCGCTGATGCTCAGCAACTCCGGCACGCCGCAATTGATTTACCAGTCGCAGACCAATCCGGGGCAAGTCGTGCTGCTATCGCAGAACACGGCGTCGACGAGCTTCTGGAAAGGCCAGCAGCAAGTGGGCACGGCAAGCGGCGACTTGAGCGGGCAAATGTCCGGCGTCATCAATGCCGGCAACGTGGCGTTGTTCCAGTGCGGTCAGAGTAAGGGCCAGCTTTACTTCATCAACTATCTGCCGTCCTGATTGGCGAATTTCGCTTTCGCCTGCTGGCGAACATCTCCGGCGTGCCGATAGGCGCCGGGGATGACGACGACGGTGAGCGGCATCGCCGCTTGCCGTCTTTTTTTAGCGCTTGCGTGGCGAAAGCGGATCGAAAGCACTGCACTGCGCTGCGCGGCCGACGATGCGAGTCGCGGCATCGACCTCCAGGACCGATCGCTTCAAGACGCCGGACCGTCGCGCGCAGCTCGCTATCTGTAGGACGCGGTCGTGACGAGATTGCGAGCCAGCATCGACTGCTCGACACTGACCGGTTCGCTTCGCTGCGTCCCGTACGCAACCACCGCTTCGGGCGGCGCCGACGTGAACCACAAAATCCGGCCCGCGCACTCGATGCCGACCTGACGTCCCTTCCAGTACACAGCGTTTTCCATGGCGGACTCCTTGTGAGGTAAAGCAGCCATCTTCCGCGCTCGCGCAACCGCGTCCGTTCGCGACCGCACGCGAAAGCGCTATCCATTCGACTCATTCGATCCATGATAGGCGGCGCGCCCGCGCATGCTGCGGGATGTCATCCGGTGACGCGACTCTGGCGCAAAAACACGACCACGCCGCCGCCCGGAACAGCAGCGTGGATTTCTGCTTTCCGGCGGGTATCGGCTACGCTGTCAGTCGTCGCGACGCCGGCAACGGTGCCGCGCCGCGATGACTCAAACAGAATCCCCCCTTCGCCGGGCACGGTCCGTGCGGCCACTCCCGCGTTCAACGCCCGCAGTCGGGCCGCCGCACCAACCCGCTATTCATCCCCATGGACGCCATCCGCAAACCGCCTCGCTCGACAGCAACATCCTCCGATACTCCCGCGCCCACCGGCTTCGTCCGGGTGCGCGGCGCACGCGAACACAACCTGAAGAACATCGACGTCGACATTCCGCGCGATGCGCTCGTCGTGTTCACCGGCGTATCGGGCTCGGGCAAATCGTCGCTCGCCTTCGGCACGTTGTACGCCGAGGCGCAGCGGCGCTACTTCGAATCGGTCGCCCCGTATGCGCGGCGGCTGATCGACCAGGTCGGCGTGCCCGAAGTGGACGCGATCGAAGGGCTGCCGCCCGCGGTCGCGTTGCAGCAACAGCGCGGCACGCCGAGCGCGCGTTCGTCGGTGGGCAGCGTGACCACCTTGTCGAGCCTCGTGCGCATGCTGTACTCGCGCACCGGCGACTATCCGCCGAAGCAGCCCATGCTGTTCGCCGAGGACTTCTCGCCGAACACGGTGCAAGGCGCCTGCCCAACCTGCCACGGACTCGGCCGCGTGTACGAGGTCACCGAGAAGTCCATGGTGCCGGACGACTCGCTGACCATCCGCGAGCGGGCGATCGCTGCGTGGCCGCCGGCATGGCACGGACAGAATCTGCGCGACATTCTGGTAACGCTCGGCTACGACGTCGACACGCCATGGCGCGATCTACCGAAGCGGGACCGCGACTGGATTCTGTTCACCGACGAGCAACCGACGGCGCCCGTCTACGCCGGCCTCACGCCGAAGGAAACCCGCGCCGCGCTCAAACGCAAGGACGAGCCGAGCTATCAGGGCACGTTCACGGGCGCGCGTCGCTACGTGCTGCACACCTTCGCGAACACCCAAAGCGCGCTGATGAAAAAGCGCGTGTCGCAGTACATGATCGGCAGCGTGTGTCCGGCTTGCCATGGCAAACGGCTGAAGAAGGAAGCGCTGTCGGTGAAGTTCGCCGGGCTCGATATCGGCGAGTTTTCGCAGTTGCCGCTGGCGGGGCTGGCGGCGATGCTTCAGCCGATCGCTCGCGGCGAATGGCCGGAGTCGGGCGCTGCGGCGAACATGGGAAAACGCAAAGGCGCCGTACTCAGCGAGAACGCGATGCGCGACGCCATCGCCAAAAGAGTCGCCGCCGGTGGCTCGGCGCACAAAGCGTCCCGCGACGTGCGGCGCACGCCGAACCTGTCCGAAGAAAAACGCGTCGCCGCGCAGCGCATTGCCGCCGAACTACTGGAGCGGCTGACCACGCTGATCGATCTGGGACTCGGTTACCTCGCGCTGGAACGCAGCACGCCGACGCTGTCGTCCGGTGAGCTGCAGCGCTTGCGGCTGGCGACGCAGTTGTCGTCGCAACTATTCGGCGTGGTGTATGTGCTCGACGAACCCTCGGCCGGCCTGCATCCCGCCGACGGCGAAGCGCTTTTCACCGCGCTGCAATCGCTGAAGGCGGCGGGCAATTCGCTGTTCGTCGTCGAACATGATCTGCAGACGATGCGGCGCGCCGATTGGCTGGTCGACGTCGGCCCCGCGGCCGGTGAAGCCGGCGGCCATGTGGTCTATAGCGGACCGCCCGCCGGGCTCGCGAAGATCGAGGCCTCGCAGACGCGCCGGCATCTGTTCGCGCCGCCCTCGCCCGTCGATCGCACGCCGCGCGAGACCGCGGGCTGGCTGAAGCTCGCCGGTATCACGCGCAACAATCTGCACGGCTTGAACGTCGCGTTTCCGCTCGGCTGCCTGACGGCCGTCACGGGCGTATCGGGTTCCGGCAAATCGAGCCTGGTGAGTCAGGCGCTGCCCGAACTCGTCGCGAGCCACCTCGGGCGAATCATCGAAAGCGCGGATGACGACGAACGCGACCCCTTGCTCGCCGATGCCACGCTGCCGACCGGCGGCCATATCGCCGACGGCATGGACGCGTTGCGGCGGCTCGTGCGCGTCGATCAGAAGCCGATCGGCCGCACGCCCCGCTCGAACCTCGCCACTTACACGGGTCTGTTCGACCACGTGCGCAAGCTGTTCGCCGACACGCCGTTAGCGCGCAAACGCCGCTACAACGCGGGCCGCTTCTCGTTCAACGTCGCCCAGGGCCGTTGCCCGACCTGCGAAGGCGAAGGCTTCGTCAGCGTCGAATTGCTGTTTCTGCCGAGCGTCTACGCGCCCTGCTCGACCTGCCATGGCACGCGCTACAACCCGCAGACGCTGGAAGTCACCTGGCGCGACAAAAACATCGCCGAGGTGCTCGACCTGACCGTCGACGCCGCCTGCACCTTCTTCGCCGAGGAACCCGGCGTGATGCGCGCGTTGAGCGTGCTGCGCGACATCGGACTCGGCTATTTGCGGCTCGGACAACCCGCCACCGAGCTATCCGGCGGCGAGGCCCAGCGCATCAAACTCGCCACCGAACTGCAACGCACACAGCGCGGCGACACGCTGTACATCCTCGACGAACCGACCACCGGCCTGCATCCCGCCGACGTCGACCGGCTGATGGTGCAGTTGCAGGGACTCGTCGACGCCGGCAACACCGTCGTGGTCGTTGAACACGATATGCGGGTGGCCGCGCAAAGCGATTGGGTGATCGACGTCGGGCCCGGCGCGGGCGACGCCGGCGGCACGATCGTCGCGAGCGGCACGCCGTCTGAAGTCGCGCGCGCGAAGGATAGCCGCACGGCTGTTTATCTGCGGCCACTGCTGGAAGTGTGAAGCTTCTTTAATTTTTGCAAAAAAAACTTAAAACCGCCGGTTAGGCGTCAACGAAATCGGAGAATCAATCGTTTACGAAAAGATTAGGCGGCTGAATGAGCAGACCAACGGACCGGTAATTAACGAACGTTCGGCCTCTTAACGGGAAACTCCTGTCGATGCGGCAGTGCACAAAAATCACTGCGGTTTGTTCATATCAACTGCGTTGAACGCGTGACGCACGAAGCATGAGAAGCACTGCGGCGAAATGCCCGTGCGACAAGGCTGACAGGGAAACGGTGAGGAGTATCGGACTGGTTTGAACGGGTGTATGAAAAGCCGAACACTCGCAAGGCAACCGACAAATTTTATTCAAACACTCTGTTCAAATGTTGGCCTGTGCCGTTAAAGCAACAAACAACATGTGAGCTGCATCAGCTGCTGGTGCAAAACGGGGACCGAGGCAGATAATCGGTTTGTAAAGGAGAATGATCATGGATGCCAAACCACCGAAGATTCCGACCCCGGACAAAGTTTTCAGCCCGGATCCGGAACCCGCTGGCGTCGAGTTTCTGGGTGCAGAACTGCCGGAGCACGTTCGCGCCTTTTTCGACGAACAACGAAAGTCGTGCGACTCGAAGTAATGAGTCAGTGGCGCGATGCAGCATCGGCGTCCGCGCATTCGGCGCGCGGCGCGGATTCGCACGCGCGTCACGATAAGTTTCACGCTTTGCGGGTGACGCGGGTTAAAACCGTCTGAGTTCGACGCCCGGCGTCCGGCTACGTTCGCCCTCAAGCTTTAATGCGCGCCACGGGTTGTGTTTCGCGCGCCGCTTTTCGCCGATGAATACGCCCGCAGCGCCGGGCATCGTCTATTCTTCTGGTTTTTCTTCCGCGGCCGTCCGGCCACTGCCTCCTCCATGAATCGTTCGTTTCGCTTTGGCGCGTTCTGTGCGCTGACGTTGTTCGCCGCGCTTGCATTTACGTCCGCTCCCGCTGTCGCAGATGGCGACGACACGGCGCTCACCAATCTGATCGCGCTGGCCTCGCAACGCCTTGCGCTGGCGGAGCCGGTCGCACGCTGGAAGTGGGCGAATCATCAGGCGATCACCGATACGCCGCGCGAAAACACACTCCTCGCCGATGTCGAGAAACGCGCGGCGGCCGCCAATGTCGACCCCGCGTTCGCTCATGCGTTCTTCCAGGATCAGATCGACGCGAGCAAGGACGTGCAGAACGCGCTGTTTGCCAACTGGCGCGCTACGCAACCACCGCAAGGCCCGGCACCGGATCTCGCCACCACGACGAGGCCGCAACTGGACCGGCTGACGCAATCGCTAGTGGCCAGCCTCGCGCGCGTGCAGTCGCTGCGCACGGCGCCGGATTGTCCGTCGCGCGTCGCACAAGCGCTGGCCAACTGGAAATCGCTGACACGCTACGACTCGGCCCGCTCGGGCGCGCTGACTCGCGCGCTGGGTCATGTGTGCGAGACGGGCGGCGTAGGCGCGACGGGTTGAGCGGCGCGGCGTGATAGAACGCCGCCCGGCTCAACCGGCTGATTGGGCTAGGCGAGACTCGGCGCGGATGCGCCGCTCGTCACGCTCAGCGGCATCACGCGCAAACCGCGCGCGAGGTGACTTTGGAGGATGCGGTAGGTCGACAGTTCGAACGGCCCCGCGACGCTCGATGCATACAAATCCGCCGCCTGCGCGAGCGATGGCGCATGACCCACATAGCGCCAGCGATCAACCACATGAAACGTGCGCGCCTGTGACTCTTCCTCGCGCTCCTCGAAAACGATCGGGCCTTGAAACGGCCAAGGCGCGTCCGCCGGATCGCTTTTCGTGACTCGCGGCACTCGGTTGTGACCGGGACGCAAAGTCGCGATCCACTGCGCTTCCGCCAGCATCGCGCCCAGTTCGCCACCGGTCGCGCGCCACTCGACGCGCCGTACCTGCTGCGCAAGTCGAATATCTTTCGACGACCGCTTTTCGCCGGTCAAATGCGAGCGCAAACGCTGACGCACCCGCACGCTTCGTCCGACGTACAGCGGCAGATCCTCCTCCCCATAGAACGCGTAGACGCCGCATCCGGCCGGCGCGCTGTCCAGCAGGTCTTCGGTGATGTCGCCGGCGAGCCGGTAGCGCCGCGTGGTGCGCTCGATCTGGCTTCGCAACACATCTAACGGCACGAGGCCGTGCAGGCGCTGCCAGAACTGCCAGATCAGATCGGCGTCGGCGAGTGCGCGGTGACGATCGGATGGCACCAGCGCATGACGCTCGACCAATGCATCCAGTCCATGGCGCTTTTCCGCCGGAAACAACGCACGCGACAGACGCACCGTGCACAGCACGTCCGGATCGAACGCCAGTCCGGCGCGGCGAAACTCACCGCGCAGAAAACCGCGATCGAAACTCGCGTTATGAGCGACGAATAGTTTGCCGTTCAGGCGCTCGAACAGCGCCGGCGCGATTGCGTCGAAGGTCGGCGCGCCGCGCACCATCGCATTGGTGATACCGGTGAGTTGCTGGATGAAGGACGGGATCGGCTGCTGAGGGTCGACCAGACTGCTCCAGCGCGAGACGCCGGCGGGTCCGATTTCGACCACGCCGACTTCGGTAATGCGATGTTCGCTGGTCGAGCCGCCGGTGGTTTCAAGGTCGACGAAAACGATCGGGCCATCCAGGGCCGGCTCCGACAAAAACTGTTCAGACATGGAAAGGGATACTTTGGACGCGTGACTTTGCGGCAAGTATGCACCAGTTGGCTGCCCTGTACCCGGATTGCATCGAATGATCTGTGTTGAGCAGCAGCGCGGCGCGCCACATTTCCCGATGCTTTGCGCGACCGATAAAATTCATCACGATTATATTTTTCGGATAAACGCTGCACCGACTCAAAAACCGTTGTGCGTTGATTTTGTTCGTTCAGCGACAACCATTCGAACCGGATAGTTAATTCGATCCAGCACCGCGATAGCGGCACGATAACGAAACAGGCATTAAAAAAGCCCTCGCTTTCATGCGAGGGCTCCTTTCCGATCCACTGCGCGATACAGCCGTGCGCGGCTTCTTACAGCGGCTGGATGTTCGCAGCCTGCTTGCCCTTCGGGCCGGCTTTGACTTCGAACGAGACGCGCTGGTTTTCCTTCAGCGACTTGAAGCCGTCGGCGCGAATTTCCGAGAAGTGCGCGAACAGATCTTCGCCACCCGAATCCGATGTGATGAAGCCAAAGCCCTTAGCATCGTTGAACCATTTGACGATACCAGTTTCCATGTTCCAGTTTCCCTCGAGGATTTATAAAAATCGGGCAATGCCCTCACGCCGAATACCACTGTCAAACTATCCGCCATGGATTATTTCTGACAACCCATCTGAAATCAGATCGGTTAAGTGAATTCAGCTTTGCCGTTATACGGGGGACGAAGAATCGTCGTCAAGCAAATTTTTAATATTCGTTTAGCTTGCAACAAACTATGCGCAATGCAAACTCAATCGGCAATGTTTATCGAATATCTCGGTAAATACCGAATAAATTTCGCGTCAATATTACTGACTCAAGGACGTAAGATGCGTAATAGCGGGAAAAATTTCTACACGTCGCCCATTTGTGTAACAAATGATGTTTTTAGTAAGTGTTTTTCCGACTTGTTGCGCCGCACTCCCGTCAGCATCATTGAAAATAGCAAATGTTGTGATGCAGATCAGGAGAATGTCATGCTGTTGAATGAAATCCGCCGGTTGATGACGTGGCTCACGCAGTCGCACCTCAGGGCAACGGACGGTCAGTCCGAAGCACGCGCGGAAATGACAGGCTCGTCCGCCTTTCAGCTTGATCCTATGTTTCCCGTGTCTCCCGCCTGGCACGGCGATCACTGGCAGAACCTGTTGTCGTCGCCCATGGACGCGCGCCGCTATGTGATGGAAGACTGGAGCGTGCCGGCCACCACCGAATGGGATCTGGCTGACGACGCAGCGCCCGCGCACTAACCGGCGCGCGCATCCGCACGCCGACGGACGAAAAAAAAGCGCGACTGGGAAGTCGCGCCGACAAAGGTTTGGAGATCTTTTTCGTCAACGAAAAAGTCTGCTTCGGAAAGCAGAAAGTTGAGTATAGCGGTTGAGAAGATTTCGATTATCTACACAATCAACAATCATCTATTTCATTCGAGACAACAATCAATTTTTACGAATTATCTCGTTGTTTTTTTTCATCGATTACTGTAGCAAATGAGCAACGCCAATCGCGCCGAACCGCTTTCCCCATTCCATGAATAACGCCGACAGCCTTTATCTATAAGGCTCGCACGGCATTCACACATCGTTTCCGATCGCGTAATACTTTATTGCGAAAATCGGAATGTCCATGTCGCAAGCCGTCTCTCTACACTTTGCGTAACCGGAAACCAGCGCGTTTTTTGTTCTGCGCGCAGCTCACACGGATCACGCCTCTCGCAGCGGCCCGCGTGAAGGTCTCCCTAAAGCCTGGGTTCAATACCCACTCTCGCTCTCGGAGTTACAAAATGATGAAGAAGACACTCATGGTCGCTGCCCTCACGGGCGTTTTTGCAACGGCTGCGCAAGCTCAAAGCAGCGTCACGCTGTACGGCTTGATCGACGCCGGCATTACTTATACGAACAACCAGCACGGCCATAGCAACTGGCAGGAAACCAGTGGTTCGGTGAACGGCAGCCGTTGGGGCCTGCGCGGCGCTGAAGATCTGGGTGGCGGTCTCAAGGCCATCTTCACGTTGGAAAACGGCTTCGGTATCAATGACGGCACGCTGAAGCAAGGCGGTCGCGAATTCGGCCGTCAAGCGTTCGTCGGCCTCGCAAGCGACCAGTTCGGCGCCGTGACGCTCGGCCGTCAATACGACAGCATGGTCGACTACGTCGGCCCGCTGGCGCTGACCGGTACGCAATACGGCGGCACGCAGTTCGCGCACCCGTTCGACAACGACAACCTGAACAACTCGTTCCGTGTGAACAACTCGGTCAAGTATCAGAGCGTGAACTACGGCGGCTTCAAGTTCGGCGCGTTGTACGGCTTCTCGAACCAGGCTGACGGCTTTGCGAACAACCGCGCGTACAGCGCCGGCGCGTCGTACAACTGGGGCGGCCTGAACGTCGCTGCCGCTTACCTGCAACTGAACAGCAACGGTGCGACCGGCGCACAGGCCGCGTTTAACTCGGGTGGCGCGGTGTCGAGCGACAACACGTTCTTTGCTGGTCGCCAGCAGACGTGGGGCGCGGGTGCTAACTACGCGTTCGGCCCGGCAACAGTCGGCCTGGTGTACTCGCAAACCAACCTGTCGGGTCTGGCTGGCATCGGCGCGGGTGCGTCGGGTCAATCGGCTGGTGTCGGCGGCTTCGGCGGTGGCAGCGCTCACTTCCAGAATTTTGAAGCGAACGCCCGTTATGCTCTGACGCCGGCAGTGAGCATCGCCGGTTCGTACACGTACACCAAGGCGAGCCTGGCCGGTACGCGTCCGCACTGGAACCAGTTCAACCTGCAAACCGCGTACGCACTGTCCAAGCGTACCGACGTGTACCTGCAAGGCGAATACCAGCAAGTCAACGACGGCGCGATCGTCGACGCCGACATCAACGGTCTGGCTGCTTCGGGCAACAACAAGCAAGTGGCTGTCACTGCAGGTCTGCGTCACCGCTTCTAAAGCGGCACGCAGGTCTCGTAGTATCGAAGGCGCCGTTTGCGGCGCCTTTTTTTATGTTGTCGTACCGCAGGCGCGCCGGGTCAATGTCACGATCGCATCCCAGTATCTGTTGCGACAACGTGACGGCTCAGCGCCCTAGCCGCCCGTGTCCGGCGGCGGATAGGTGACGTTAAGTATGTCGATTGGCTGCGGGCCGGCAGGCGTGTACAAGGTCACCGTATCGCCGATTTTCGCCTTGATCAGCGCGCGTGCAACCGGCGAGATCCAGCTCACGTAGCCGATATCCAGATCGACCTCGTCGACGCCGACAATGGTCACGACGTGATCCTCGCCGTCTTCGGTCGCGTACTCGACAGTCGCGCCGAAAAACACCTGATCGATGTTCTCCTGCTTGCTGCTGTCGACCACTTCCGCGAGATCGAGGCGCTTGGTCAGAAAGCGGATGCGCCGGTCGATCTCACGCAACCGACGCTTGCCGTAGATGTAATCGCCATTTTCCGAGCGATCGCCGTTCGACGCCGCCCACGACACCAGCCTGACCACTTCGGGCCGCACGACGTCGATCAGATGCAGCAGTTCGTCACGCATGCGCCGATAGCCGGCGGGCGTGAGGTAATTTTTGGTACCCGCGGGGACATCCGGCTGGGCGACGTCGAGGTCGTCGTCATTCTCTTCACTCGACTCTTTGACAAAGGCCTTGTTCATGATCATCCGTTGACTGCAGCAAACGACTGCCTATCAAGGGTACACGATCATGACCATGAGACAAATCGCAGTTACACCCTTCCCTTTTTGAAAACCTTTGCTATAATCTCGTTTCTGCGTGCGGCTGTAGCTCAGATGGATAGAGTACTTGGCTACGAACCAAGGGGTCGTGGGTTCGAATCCTGCCAGCCGCACCACTTATTCGAGGGCCTCCCTCCCGGGAGGCCCTTACGTTTTACCCGGTTTCATTGCAGTATTGCATCACCCGTTTAGCGTGCGGCTGTAGCTCAGATGGATAGAGTACTTGGCTACGAACCAAGGGGTCGTGGGTTCGAATCCTGCCAGCCGCACCACTTATAGAGGGCCTTCCGATCGGAAGGCCCTTTGTTTTTGTCCGACGGATTTTGCTCAATTGCGTCGAGCAGGCCAGCCCATGGGCTGATGAGTTCGCGGAGCTGGCAGCGGCGGCCAGCCCTTCAGTTACCGCGGCGCCGACTGAATATCCCCAATCTGCCCATCCGGGTTCGGCATATCGCCACCATACGAACCTTGTGCCGTTTCCTCACCGATCGGCTGCGCTCGCTCGCCGCTCAGCACCTGCGCCTCGTGCAGCACATCGTCCACCGTCTCGCCATACCGGCTTTCGACGAACG
This sequence comes from Paraburkholderia bryophila, assembly GCF_013409255.1. NCBI lineage: Bacteria > Pseudomonadati > Pseudomonadota > Betaproteobacteria > Burkholderiales > Burkholderiaceae > Paraburkholderia > Paraburkholderia bryophila. The sequence continues at coordinate 3,844,416 of NZ_JACCAS010000001.1, read as the reverse complement.
CCCTCAGCAAAGCCTCCCGCAGCGAGTCCCCTCGCCCTTCCACCGTCCGGTGACTACCTTCAAAATCCGCGACGCAGTGCGCCGCACCCTGATCAGTCCGCTCGCGCACTTCCAGCCGTTGCGCGCGCTCCAGTACCGCAGCCGCAGCCTCCCATGACGTGGACGGCGTGAACCGGCCGTCCCACGGACGTCCGCGATCATTGCCGCGAATCGAAACGGTTTCGCCGCTGTCGGTAAAGTGGATTTCGCGCACGAAGTCGTGCAGGCTGCGCGCGACCCAATAGTCGAGCGCAAGGCCGGTGAGGTCAGCTACGTTCATGAGCGTTCTCCCTGGGGAACACGTGAGACTCACAGGCGCGCTGGGCGTTCAGATTGACGCGGATGACGCTTGGGACAAGCTAGCGGCAAAAAACAAAAGGCGCGCTCGCGCACGCCTTCGACCACATCTCAAGCACACCGCGCATCACACATCGCGCGCGGTGCGCGAAACAAAATCAGTAATCCGCCCTCTCGCGATCAATCCGCATCCCACCGTCGTGACGGTGATGACCTTCCTCGCTCGGCCGCTCGCGCGAAATACGCATGACGTCCGGGTTGGTGCGCACACGGCGCATCACGTTAGCAAGATGGACGCGATCGCTGACCTGAATCACGAAGCGCAGCACCGTGGACTCCTGCGACAGGTCTTCGTCCATCGCGATGTGGACGATGTTCGCGTCCGCCGACGTGATGTCGGCCGCCACGCGGGCAAACACACCCTTGGTGTTCTGGACGAGCACCTTGACGGCGACGTCGAACAGGCGCCCCGGCTGCGGTGCCCACGCGACGTCGATCCAGCGACCCGGGTCGCGCTTATGGATACGCTGCGCAACGCGGCAATCCGTAGTGTGGATCGCCATGCCGAGGCCGATGCCGATATAGCCCATGATGTCGTCGCCCGGAATCGGACGGCAGCAGGCCGACAGTTGCACCGACATGCCCTCGGTGCCCGTGATCACCACCGGCGGCGCATGCGGCAAATCGGAGTTGGAGCGCGAGCCGTCGTCGTCGGCGTCGCGGCCGCTCATCAGCACCTCGATGCGCTTGGCCATGACCGCTGCGACACGCCGGCCGAGGCCGATGTCCGCGAAAATTTCCTGACGGTTCTTGTTGCCCGTCCACTGCACGAGCTTTTCCCACGCTTCCGGCGTAACGTCCGACAGCGCCAGTCCGTAGCCCTTCAACGACTGATCGACCAGCCGCTCGCCGAGCTGCACGGACTCGTTCAAACGCATCGTCTTCAGATAATGACGGATCGCCGAGCGCGCCTTGCCGCTGCGCACGAACCCGAGCCACGCCGGATTCGGCTTCGAATACGGCGCCGTGATGACTTCCACGATGTCGCCGCTCTTCAGCTCGGTGCGAAGCGGCAGCAGTTCATTGTTGATCTTCACCGCGACGCACTGGTTGCCCAGGTCGCTGTGGATCGAATACGCGAAGTCGAGCGCGGTGGCGCCGCGCGGCAACGCCATGATCTTCGACTTCGGCGTAAACACGTAGACCGCATCCGGAAACAGATCGATCTTTACGTGTTCGAGGAATTCGCTCGAGTCGCCGGCTTCGCTCTGAATATCGAGCAGCGACTTGAGCCACTGGTGCGCGCGCTTCTGCACGTCGTTCAGGTCGGCGCTGCCGTTCTTGTACAGCCAGTGCGCGGCCACGCCGGCTTCGGCGATCTCGTGCATCTTGCGCGTGCGCACCTGAAACTCGATCGGTGCGCCGAACGGGCCGACCAGCGTGGTGTGCAACGACTGATAGCCGTTCACCTTCGGGATCGCGATGTAGTCTTTGAACTTGCCCGGCACGGGCTTGTACAGCGCATGCAGCGCGCCGATGCAGGTGTAGCACTCCAGCGCGCTTTCGACCACCACGCGAAAGCCGTACACGTCGAGCACCTGCGAGAACGACAACTGCTTGTCGCGCATCTTCTTGTAGATACTGAAGATGGTTTTCTCGCGGCCGGTGACTTCGGCGTCGATCTTCGCGTCGGCAATCGCGCGCTGCACCGACTCCAGAATCTTGCCCACCACCTCGCGCCGGTTGCCGCGCGCCGCCTTGACGGCTTTTTCGAGCGTGGCGTACCGGTGCGGGTTGAAGTTCGCGAAGCTCAGGTCCTGCAGCTCGCGATAGGTATTGTTCAGACCGAGCCGATGGGCGATCGGCGCGTAGATATCCAGCGTTTCACGCGCAACCCGGCGGCGCTTCTCGTGCGGCACCGCACCCAGGGTGCGCATGTTGTGCAGCCGGTCGGCGAGCTTCACCAGAATCACGCGGACGTCGCGCGCCATCGCGAGCAGCATCTTGCGGAAGTTTTCCGCCTGCGCTTCTTCGCGATTGCGAAACTCCATCTTGTCGAGTTTCGACAACCCGTCGACCAGTTCCGCGACCTTGGCGCCGAAACGCTCGGCGAGTTCGGCCTTGGTCACGCCCTGGTCTTCCATCACGTCATGCAGCAGCGCTGCCATGATCGACTGGGCGTCGAGATTCCAGCCCGCGCAGATTTCCGCGACGGCGACAGGATGCGTGATGTAAGGCTCGCCACTCTGGCGGTACTGGCCGAGGTGGGCTTCGTCGCTGAAATGGAAGGCCGCCTTGATGTCCTTGATCTCTTCCGGCTGCAGATAGCCGGACAAGGCGGACGTCAGTTTGGCAATCGAGACGACGTCATGCCGGCGCGGTTGCTCCGGCGTGGCGGTCGGCCCGAACAGATGGCGAAACGACTGCTCGAGGACCGCGTCGATGTACTTGCGTGCGGACGAGGGCGAGTCGGCGTCGTGTTCCACTTCCGTGGCGGTGGGCGGGGTGGTACTCATGGTCGCCTCCGCAGCGGTTGGGGTTGGACGCCGGTCTGCACGTTGATGCAATTACGTGTAGCAAGTTGGTAAAGCGAGTGTAGCGGTGAAGCAAAAAGCACGTGAAGCAAGCGGGCAATCGAAACCGGAAAACGGTGCGCCTTAAACCGGCACCTTCTTCAGCATTTCGACGCCGACCTGGCCGGCTGCGATTTCGCGCAGTGCGACGACCGTGGGCTTGTCGCGGCTTTCGATCTTCGGCGTGTGACCTTGTGCGAGCTGACGCGCGCGATAGGTCGCGGCAAGCGCGAGTTCGAAACGGTTCGGGATCTGTTTGAGACAGTCTTCGACGGTAATGCGGGCCATGTTGGGTTCCTTCTCAGTATGTTGCTTATTCTACCTTATGTGCTCGACACGCCGCCGCGTTCACGCGTGTGGCAGGTGAATGCCGAGCTGCACGAAAAGCTGCGTGTGGCGCGCGTATTGCGACGCAAAGCGCGAACGCGTTGCGGCCACGAGGCACTGCAGTTCGCCGAGCGCGCGATCGAAATTCTCGTTGATCACCACGTACTCCGCTTCGGCCGCATGCGCCATCTCGCTACCCGCTGCGAGCAAACGCCGCGTGATCACATTCGGCTCGTCCTGGCCGCGTTTCTTCAGACGCTCTTCGAGCGCTTCGAGCGACGGCGGCAGGATGAAAATTTCGACCGCGTTGTGAAACTGTTTCTTCACCTGCTGCGCGCCCTGCCAGTCGATTTCGAGCAGCACGTCATGGCCACTTTTCATCTGATCCTCGATCCAGACGCGCGACGTGCCGTAGTAATTGCCGTGCACTTCCGCGCTTTCGAGAAACTCGCCGGTGTCGTGACGCGCCATGAAATCGTCGACGGTGGTGAAGTGATAGTGCTCGCCGTCCTGCTCCTTCGGACGCGGCGGGCGCGTCGTGTAGGAGATCGACAGACGGATCGCGTCGTCGCCGGCGAGCAGCGCGTTCACGAGCGTCGACTTGCCCGCGCCCGACGGCGCCACCACCATGAACAGATTGCCCGGATAAGCACCGGCGTAGGGATTGCGCGGAGCGCCGCTTTCGCGTGTGTGGTCGGTCATGTTCGTGTTGCTCCCGCCTTATTCCAGATTCTGTACTTGCTCGCGCATCTGTTCGATGAGCAGCTTCAGGGTCATCGACGAATCCGCCAGTTCTTTCGCGGCGGCCTTCGAGCCGAGCGTGTTCGCTTCGCGATTCAGTTCCTGCATCATGAAGTCGAGGCGCTTGCCGACCTTGCCGCCCTTCTCGATCACGTGGCGCGTTTCGTTCAGGTGCGCGGTAAGGCGCGACAGTTCTTCGGCGATGTCGATGCGGATGCCATACATCGTCACTTCCTGGCGAATCCGCTCGTTGATCTCTTCGCGCGACACGATCGTCGCGGCCGTGTCCGGCGCGGCGATGCCGAGCGCTTCCTGCAGACGCTCGACGATCTTCTGCTGGTGCTTGGCGATCAGCTCCGGCACGAGCGGCGTGATCTTCGTGACGATCGCTTCCATCTCGGTGACGTTGGCGAGCAGCATGGTGGCCAGTTGCGCGCCTTCACGGCCGCGCACGTCGATCAGGTCGGTAATGGCCTGCTTGCCGCAGGCGAGCACCGCGTCACGCAACACGTCCTGCGCCACGCCGGTTTCGGCCAGCACACCCGGCCAGCGCATGATTTCACCGGTGCGCAGACGGCCGGCTTCCGGAAACGTGGACAGCACCGTGCGTTCGAGCAACGCGAGTTGAGTCAGCGCTTCATGGTTGACCGAGCCCGCGCTAGCCGTCTGTTCGCTACGCTGCAGATTGATACGGATATCCACCTTGCCGCGCGACAGTTTGTTCATCAGCATTTCGCGCAGCGTCGGTTCGCAGACGCGCACGTCTTCCGGCATGCGGAAGTTCAGATCGAGAAAGCGCGAATTCACCGTGCGCAGTTCGACCGATACGCTCACGCCGCCGGTGCCCGAGGCCGCGACGAGTTCGCGCGTGGCGCTCGCATAGCCAGTCATGCTGTAGATCATCGTATTTCTCGCGATTGTGGCCATGCGCTCGACGATGGCCGGAGAGTCGAATCGCCCGGCGTGTACGAGGCGCGGGGCGGAGAACCGGCATTATCCCATTTTTGCCGGAAGGGCCGTCCTGTCGCGCTCGCCGTCGACCGGCGCACGGCGACGCGTGCCGGCGTTCCGCGCGCGACCGCCGCCGCGCGATCGGCGGTAAAATCTTGCTTTCCCTCCCGCTTTTCTTCCAGACCGATCCCAACATGACCCAGACCACCCATCGCCCCAGCGGCCGCCAGGCCAACCAGCTGCGCGACGTGCGCATTACGCGCCACTACACGAAGCATGCGGAGGGCTCGGTGCTGGTCGAGTTCGGCGACACCAAGGTGATCTGTACGGCAAGCATCGCCGAATCCGTGCCGTCGTTCCTGCGCGACCGCGGCCAGGGCTGGCTGACCGCCGAATACGGCATGCTGCCGCGCGCCACCAACACGCGCAACGACCGTGAAGCCGCGCGCGGCAAACAGACCGGCCGCACCCAGGAAATCCAGCGGCTGATCGGCCGCGCGCTGCGCTCGGTGTTCGATCTCGAGAAGCTCGGCGCGCGCACACTGCATATCGATTGCGACGTGATCCAGGCCGACGGCGGCACGCGCACGGCGAGCATTACCGGCGCTTTCGTGGCCGCGCATGACGCAGTGGCCAAATTGCTGGCCACGGGCCGCATCGAAAGCTCGCCGATCAACGACTACGTCGCGGCGATTTCGGTCGGCGTGTACGACGGCTTGCCGGTGCTCGACCTCGATTACGACGAAGACTCGCAGTGCGACACCGACATGAACGTCGTGATGACCGGCGCGGGCGGTTTCGTCGAAGTTCAGGGCACGGCCGAAGGCGTGCCGTTCTCGCGCGACGAAATGAACGCGCTGATGGACCTGGCGAGCGACGGCATCAACACGCTGATCGCGAAGCAGAAAGAAGCGCTGGAGCAAAAGAGTGAATGAGGTTCGTCAAAGCGGCGGCGAAGTTGGCTCAGATTCGCCGTTGAAAAAGGTGGTGCTGGCGTCGAATAACGCTGGCAAGCTGCGCGAGTTCGCGGCGCTGCTCGGCGCGGCCGGCATCGAACTGATTCCGCAAGGCGAGTTGAACGTGCCCGAGGCGGAAGAGCCGTACCCGACGTTCGTCGAAAACGCGTTGACCAAGGCGCGCCATGCGGCGAAGCTGACCGGCCTGCCCGCCCTCGCCGACGACTCCGGCCTGTGCGTGCGCGCGTTGCGCGGTGCGCCGGGCGTCTATTCGGCGCGCTACGCACAGTTGGCCGGCGGCGAGAAAAGCGATGCCGCGAACAACGCGCGACTCGTCGCCGCGTTGCAAGGCGAGACCGATCGTCGCGCGTATTACTTCTGCGTGCTGGCGCTGGTGCGTCACGCCGACGACCCCGAACCGCTGATCGCCGAAGGCCGCTGGCATGGCGAGATTCTCGACACGCCGCGCGGCGAGCATGGTTTTGGCTACGATCCGCACTTCTTCCTGCCGTCGCTGAACGCGAGCGCCGCGCAGCTCGAGCCGGCGGTGAAGAACGCCGGCAGTCATCGCGCGATGGCGTTGCGGCAACTGCTCGCGCGCCTGACGGAGGAAGCGTGATTCCGATCAAACCGGCCAAACCGGCGCCGGCCGACATCGGCAATGGCGTCATCAAGGCATTCACGTCGCCGGGCAGTATCCGGCTGACGTCGCTGCCGCCATTGGCGTTATACGTGCATTTCCCGTGGTGCGTGCGCAAGTGTCCGTATTGCGATTTCAACTCGCACGAGTGGAAAGGCGACACGTTCCCGGAAACCGAGTATCTCGACGCGTTGCGCGCCGATCTGGAGATGGCGCTGCCGCTGGTGTGGGGACGCCAGGTGCATACGGTGTTTATCGGCGGCGGCACGCCGAGCTTGCTGTCGGCGGCGGGACTCGACCGGATGCTGTCGGACGTGCGCGCGCTGCTGCCGCTCGACGCCGATGCGGAAATCACGCTCGAAGCGAACCCCGGCACCTTCGAAGCCGACAAGTTCGCGCAGTTTCGCGCGAGCGGGGTGAACCGGCTGTCGGTGGGGATTCAAAGTTTCAACGAGGCGCATCTGAAAGCGCTCGGCCGGATTCACGACTCGACGCAGGCGCGTCACGCGGTCGAAGTGGCGGCCACCACGTTCGACAACTTCAATCTCGACCTGATGTTCGCGCTGCCGGGGCAAACGCTCGCCGAATGCCAGGCCGATATCAATACGGCGTTGGCGTTCGCGCCGCCGCATCTGTCCTTGTATCACCTCACACTCGAACCCAACACGCTGTTCGCGAAGTTCCCGCCGGCGCTACCCGACGACGACGCCTCCGCGGATATGCAGGACTGGATTCACGAGCGCACCACGGCCGCCGGTTACGGTCGCTATGAAGTGTCGGCGTATGCGCAGCCGCATAAGCAGAGCAAACACAATCTGAACTACTGGCGCTTCGGCGACTATCTCGGCATCGGCGCGGGCGCGCATACCAAGCTGTCGTTTCCGAATCGCGTGCTGCGCCAGGTGCGCTACAAGCATCCGTCCACCTTCATCGAGCAGGCCATGGCCGGTACGGCGGTGCAGGAAGAGAACGAAGTCGGGCCGCGCGATCTACCGTTCGAATTCATGCTGAACGCGCTGCGCCTGGTGGAAGGGTTTCCGGTTCATCGCTTCGTCGAGCGCACGGGGCTGTCGATGACGTCGATCGAACCGGCTTTGCAGGAAGCGGAGCGGCGCAAGCTGATCACACGCGACCATGAAAAGATTGCACCGACACCGCTCGGTCAGGCGTTCCTGAACGACTTGCAGGAGCTGTTTCTGAAAGATCCACTGTGATAGTGGATCGCGCGAGTGCCGCAGCGCCGATTTTTCAGGTTACAATTTAGGGCTTGGAGGTGTGGCCGAGTGGTTTAAGGCACCGGTCTTGAAAACCGGCGAAGGAGCAATCTTTCCGTGAGTTCGAATCTCACCGCCTCCGCCAGAATCTTCAAAAAAACCCCGTAAATTCAATGCTTTGCGGGGTTTTTGTTTTTCCGGCCCATCACGCAGCCCATCATCGAGCACAAAGAACTCTCGCGCCGCCGCTTGCCGGAACGTTATCGACGTTTGTACGCTATGTACTAGTGACGGCGAGGAGGCGACATGGAAGACCCCTATTCGTTTCAGGCGATTAAGCCGCTGTGGGGCTTAGTTGATCCGCTAACGGTCCGGCAGGCGGCTGCGTTGATTGCCGGGTTTGATCCGACCGCAGTCGATCAGAGCGGAAACTTTTTCGTGAGTTCAAGCGGCTGGACCGAGAGCGAAGGTATTGCTTGGGTTCACACGGCGCTCGCGGCACTTGTGAACGCAATCAACGCACGCAAACTGAAAGCGGTCATTCGCCGCGCTGCATGGCTACGTGGATGGGATGAAGAACCCGAAGAAGGTGAACGCTACGCCGAGAGTCTGACAATCCGGGATGAGGACGCTAACGAGGCGTGGGCTACCGAACCGCCGCGATTCAGGCCGCGCGGCATCATCTACCGTGTTTCGCCGGATTGGGACCTGACGACCGTCGAGCGCGCCGACCTGATCGCGTGGATGAAGAGTAGAGGTATCACGAGCGGTTTTTTCTTTCCCGATGTTGCCGCTGATACCCCCGGCTACCTTGACTCGAACAATCTCCGCTACGCCCCAAAGCTCGCCGCCGCCATCAATGCGTGGCTGGCCGTGACAGACCCCGGCGGAAAGAGTGCCAAGCAAGCGCTTGAAAAATGGCTGCGCGAACACGCGGCCGCGTACGGTCTGGTAGACGACAACGGAAATCCTGTACAGCAGGCCGTCGAGGAGTGCGCCAAGGTGGCAAACTGGCGTCCCGGCGGTGGCGTGCCCAAGACGCCAGGCGCCTAACCTGCCCACCCCCGAAAGTCCTGCCAGTCAAGGTCGTAAGGGCGAATGTCGCGCAAACCTGCCTACCCGCTCCCCTCGAACCGGCCCACCCTACCGGCCATTTCCAAGGCAGGTTTTTTGAACCGGCCCACCTTTTCAACGCCTCGCCGTGAACATTTAATCGAAGCCATGCCGCGCCACTCCGGCGCGAGCCTTCACGAATCGAAGGTGACGACATGGCTGACCAACATTTCCCGATCCTCATTCCCCGTTATCGCGTTTCGGAAATAACAGGCCTGCAACGCAGTGCGCTCTATGAGCGCATCGCACGCGGTGATTTCCCGAAGCCTGTCACCATCGGTAGCGCAGCGGTGCGCTGGATCGAGGCCGAAGTCATTGCATGGGTGCAACAGCAGATTGACGCGGGCCGCAAAACGGCGGACGTGGAAACGCCCCGAGTCAGAAGCCGCACGCGCCGCACCGTGCGCCAGCATGGAGGCGCGTCATGATCTCGCATCCTTACCAGGATATGAAGGTCCGCATTACGGCGGGCCAATACGCCGATGCAACTGTCAAGGTTATCCGGGTACTACCGGATTTCGGCGAACACGGTTTCGTTGAAGTACGTTTCGATGCACAAGGCAAGAAGAAACCCGTCAGTGACCTGATACCGGCATGCTATATCGGCTACCCCGATGCCGATGTTGCGCCGTCGAAGTGTGAGTTTCACAGCCAGCGGGGCGGCGCGCATGACAACGCCGAAATCGACCTGTTCCAGCCGGGGCAGTCGAAATGAGCGGGCCGAGAAAAACCGAAGCCACCTTCGCCGCCGCGCTAGCCGCGCACGATCTCACACCATCAGAAATTGTCAGTGATGGCCGCATACGCCGTTTCGACGGACCCGACGACAAGCGCGGCCAGCGCAACGCCTGGTATGTGCTTTACGGCGATGGAAGCGTGTCGGCTGGTGCATTCGGTTACTGGAAAACCGGCCTGTCGGAAAAGTGGTGTGCAAGGCCGCAGCGCACCTTGAGCGCGGCTGAACATAAGCTCAATCGCGAGCGCATAGAGAACGCGCAAAGCGCGGCGGCCGCCGAGCGGGCGAAGATTCGCGAGCGCGCCGCCACGGCCGCACGCCGGATATGGGAGAACGCACACGACGCCGACGACACTAATCCGTATCTCTCGCACAAGTCCGTCAAGTCATACGGCGTTAAAGAGACCGACGACAATCGCACGCTGATCGTGCCGTTGCACAACGCGGCTGGTGTGATTGTGAATCTACAGTTCATCAACGGGCGCGGCGAAAAGCGATTCAAGGGCGGCTGCGAAGTGAGCGGTTGTTCGTATCAGTTTGGCGGCGAGCCGCAAGCTGACGGCGTGCTGCTCATCGGCGAAGGTTATGCGACATGCGCTAGTGTGCACGCGGCAACTGGTGCCCCCGCCGTCGTCGCATTCAACTGCAACAATCTGTTGTCCGTGGCTCGCGCGTGGCGCGCACGTCTGCCTTCTGCTCAAATCGTGCTGGCCGCCGACGATGACCACATGACGGCGGGTAATCCAGGAGTGACGGCCGCGCGGGCGGCAACGCACGCCATCGGCGGCGCGCTCGCAATTCCCCGTTTTGGCGACGGCCGACCGGACAACGCATCCGACTTCAACGATCTGCAAGCCTTCGCCGGTCCTGATGCCGTGGCCGCATGTATTGAGACCGCGTATTTGGCGAGCGCGCAGGATAAGGCCGACACCCCTGACGGGCGCGCACACCACACCGGCAAAGTGAGCGCGCAAGCCGCCGTCACGGCGCAGCCGACAAACAGCGACGACGACGTGTCAGACGCAAACGGAAGCGGTAAACAAGCCGACTGCGGCAGCGGGACAGACAACGAAAGCGACGACGACGCAATCGCGCGACTTGCCGCACTGGGCACCATGAGCTATGACCGTGTGCGCCGTGTCGAAGCAAAGCGGCTTGGCGTGCAGGTTGGCACGCTCGACAGGCTCGTAGCCGCTATCCGCAACAACGGCGGCGACTTCCCATTTGCGGAAATTGATCTGTGGTCCGAACCGGTTGACGGCGCGGCGCTGTTGTCCGAACTGGCCGTTGTCGTGCGGCGCTTCGTCGTGTGTGATCCGGTGACGGCGCACGCTGCGGCGTTGTGGATCGCCATGACATGGCTGATTGACGACGTGAATATCGCGCCGCTTGCGGCGATTAGCTCGCCAGAAAAGCGGTGCGGAAAAAGCACATTGCTTGGCTTGTTTGCTCGCCTGACCTGTCGGCCGCTCGCGGCGTCGAACATTTCTCCAGCCGCGTTGTTTCGCTCGATTGAAGCGTGGCGGCCGACGCTGGTCATTGACGAAGCCGACGCATTCGCAAAAGACAATGAGGAATTGCGCGGCTTGCTGAACGCTGGGCATACCCGCGACACCGCCTATGTTGTGCGTGTCGTCGGCGACGATTTCAGGCCGAAACAGTTTTCGGTATGGGGCGCGAAAGCGATAGCCGGGATCGGCAAGCTGGCTGACACAATTGTGGATCGCTCGATCTGTTTCGAGCTACGGCGACGGCTGCCACATGAGAAGGTCGATAAGTTGCGCCATGCTGAACCCGGCCTGTTCGACATGCTCGCGTCGAAGCTGGCGCGCTGGGCCGACGATAACGGGCCAACGGTGCGCAGCGCTCGTGTCGATCTGCCCGACTCTCTAAACGACCGCGCCGCCGATAACTGGGAACCGCTATTTCAGATTGCTCATACCGCTGGCGGCGTGTGGCCCGAACTCGCACGGCGCGCGGCGCTCGCGCTATCCGGCGACAGAGGACAGGAGCAGAGTGTAAGCGTCGAACTGCTCGCCGATATTCACGAAATTTTCGAGACCCAGAAAGCCGTTCGGATTGCATCGGCCGATCTGTTACGCGCGTTGCTCGATGATGAAGAGAAGTTGTGGGCGACATGGAATCACGGTAAGCCGTTGAGTCTGAAGCAGCTTGCAAAACGGCTCGGCCAGTTTGGTATCAAAAGCAGGAACATCCGTAGCGGCTATGCCGTCGCCAAGGGCTACGACCGCGCCGATTTTTCAGATACCTTCGCCCGCTACTTGTTTTTGGACGATTTTGCCGCTACACCGCTACAACCTAGTACCAGCAAGGCGTACAGCGTAGCGGGTGCGCCGCTACAGGGGCACGGCAAAAACGCACCCGCTACGCTGAAACCCATACCAGTCAAGGCTGACAGCGAATGTAGCGGCGTAGCGGCGAAAAACAGGGGAATCGGGGAAGAACACGATCACGCAGGCGATAACAATGCCGAGGACGCGCTATGAATACGAACGCGCGCGATCTGCTCGGCATGGCGAATGCGGCGGGGGTAAGCGTCAGTCTGGAGGGTGGAATAGTGAGGCTACGCGGGCCAGCCGCCGCCATCGCGGCGACCAAGCCGAAGCTCGCGCCGTTCAAGTCCGAGATTGTCGCGTATCTGCGCGCCGCCGCGAAGGACGCCGATAAACCCCCAGCCGATCACGCCCTGATGTTGCGCGACGAAAGTAACGGCTTGTATCTGCCGTGGGGTCCGTATATGTCGGCTGACGATGTGCGCCGACTGCGTGCGGTGCTCGCCGACGTAATCGCCGAGTTGTCGCGGCTTGAAGGTTGGGCGCATGTCGATCTTGACGACATCACATCGCGCGCGACGCGTGCTCCGCTATCGGCGCTGTTGCCCGACGTTCGATATTTCGGTGAGCGGCTGGCCGCTGCGCGGGATGAGGCGGCGGCACGCGCCGCGCTGGCGGCGCGGACGTGGAAGTATGACCCACGGGTGCGATAGCCCCGAAACGGGCCGCAGCGGGTCCTTGCCAAGCATCAAGATTCAACGGGCTATTGCACAGCGCATTGCAACACCAGCAGCGGGTTTCAAAAAGTTGTCCGAGGTGCGAAATGTCCGAACGTCTTAACGTCAGTGAGTTTGCGCGTCGCGAAGGCTGTGACGAAAAACAGGTCCGGCGCGCGATTACAAAAGGTCTGCTGCGCAAGGACACCGATGGTCTGCTTGACGCCACGCTAATCGGCTCGAACTGGCGCAAACCGAACCGCCGCACGCTTGCGAAAGGTGCGAACAACCAGCGCACGGGCGAGAATAACCCCACGTTGTCCGAAACTGTCGGCGACGTTGAAACGGGGGCGTTCGTCGCACGCCGGTTCGTTGATTCTGGCGGTGTCGAACTGCTCGATTACAAGGCCGCGCTCGCAAAAAAAGAGACCTATCTCGCGTTGCTTCGCCAGCTTGAGTATGAACAGAAGGCCGACGCGCTGATCGAAATGAGCGTCGCGAAAGAAGTTGTGTTTGAGTTGTGCCGTGAGCAACGCGACGCATGGCTCGCGTGGCCGTCGCGGGTTGGACCCCTGATCGCGGCCGACCTTGGAGTTGATGTTGACTTGATAACCACGCGTTTAAGCGAGTACGTCTACCGACAACTCGCCGAACTTGGCGAGTCGGAAGCCAGCTTCATTGGTGGTAGCTAATTGACTTATTTTGATTCTTTATCAAAGAATCAGAGCGCGCCGCCAGCCGCTCACACTGCGACAATACCTCGACAGGCAAGGCCTGTTCAACGACGCCTTGCCTGTTGCTGTTAGTGATGTGCCGCTGATGACGGCGTGCCCGCTTTGGCCCGCTTCGTTGACGGTTTGCCTGTATTCCTGGCCCGCCGCAAAATGTCGGCCTGCACGTCGGGATCGAGTAGATGCACGTTATCGGTTGCGACAAGCGAGAACGCTATGTCGTGAACTTCTGCCAGGGACCTGTAATGCTCGGCAGAGTCAACGAGCGCGCTTGCGAGCAGGGCATAGTCGCCTTGCTGTTTTTGCACGACCGGGATGAACGCCTGAACTGCTCTTGCCAACGCGGCGAGAGTGGCGAATTGGGCGCAGTGCTGTTTGCTCAACTCCGCCGCTTCTTTCGCGATGCGTTGAACCTGAATTTCTTTGGTGGTGTAGGTGCGGCGGGGTTTGTGGATGGACGTTGCTTGAACCGATCTTGTCATGGTGCGGATTCCGGTATGTTCCTGAATCGCCCGACACTCGCTAGCTGATTGGTGAGCGGGCACGTAGCAAGGTTGACAGACCGGGCGATGCACCAAACCGGCGAGCCTTTCGGCTCCCTCACCACGACCCGCCCATAGAAAAGACGTGCATAGGTGAGCACCACCTACTTTCGTAGGCAGTGCGGTGCATCGCAACGGGCTGTCAAACCCGCGCCGTTTTGTCTAACGGCAAGAACAATCTTAACCGCGTATTTTTTTGAGACGATGACAACGCGCGGCAGTTTGCAAATTATAGCTTCGATCAACGCGCCGTCAGATTCAGCACTCCGTCAATGCCCGCAAACGTGTTTTGCCCATGCTTCCATTAATGATCGGCGTTGTTCCAGCAAATCAGTTCGGTGATATGCGGCTTCGGTCCGGTTTGCAACCGTATGCGCGAGCGCGCGTTCGGCAAGATCGCGCGCATAACCCTGTTCACTTGCCCAATCGCGAAAGCTGGAGCGGAAACCGTGTGCTGTCGCCACACGTCCAGACGTGTCACTTTTCGCATCGACGCGACGCAGAAACGACGTAAGCACCATGTCACTCAGAACCTTCCCGCGCGGTGACGGAAATACAAGCGTCTCATGTAGCTTCTGTTCTTTGAGCGCTGTGACAAGCCTGAGTGCGGGCTCAGACAGCGGAACGCGATGCGGCTCCTTCGCCTTCATCCGTACGGCAGGAATTGCCCAAATGCCTTTCTTCAAGTCGAACTCATCCCACACCGCGCCGCGTACTTCACCGCTACGCGCCGCCGTCAATATCAGAAACAGCATGGCGGCGCGGGTGGCCTCGCCCTGTTTGAACTCGGCAACATGCTTCTCGATAAACGCAGGCACGTCGCGCCAAGGCATAGCCGGTTGATGTTCCTTTTTGGCGCTCTGCTTCGGCAAGATGTGATCGACAACGGACACGGGGTTTGCCGCGATGTGACCGTGCGCCCACGCCCATTGCATGACGGCGTGCATCCTCTGACGCGTGCGGCTCGCGGTCTCTGCTTTCTCAAGCCAGATAGGTCGCAACACGTCCGCGCAGTCGGCGGGCGTCACCGCGTCGAGTTTCTTCGCGCCGATCTTCGGAAAGATGTAGGTTTCGAGCGTGCTGAGCCACTGCGCGGCGTGCTTCGCGTTCTTCCAGCCGGGTTTCAATTCGTCGTGAACCTTGCGCGCAGCCTTCTCGAACGTAAGAGCCGCTTCGACGATGCTGGCGGCTTCCTGCTCGCGGTCGCGTGTGTCAATGGGGTCTTTGCCTGCATCGAGAAGGCGGCGCATCTTCAGCGCCTTGTCGCGCGCGTCAGCAATCGATACTTCCGGGTAAGTGCCAAGGCCCGCGTCGCGACGCTTACCACTTGCGGGACTCGTAAAGCGCAATGTCCATTTGCAGCCCGCCTTGCCGGGGCTAAGCATGAGCCCCGTTACCTTACCGTCAAAAACCGGCTTGTCGCCGTGTTGCAGTGCCTTTGCCTGCTTGTCAGTGAGTGCCATTTCAGCCCATCATTCAGCCCATCGGCGAGAGCCGGATAGCGCCGGAATAGTATAGCCTGATGCGGCCTACGTTTTTTCCACAACCCTTTATCTATATGGCGTTTCGAGGTGTGGCTCGGAATGCTCCGGATTAATTTAAGGCGGTCACCGCCTCCGCCAGGACAATGGTTTTATCTCTTCGGAATCACTCTGATTCCTGGGCCGGGAAGCCTCGCAGGTTGCGCTTCCCGGCATCGACAGTACTGTCTTTCCCTCCGTAGAACCTCAAACGCCGAATGCACCGACAGCCATCTTAGTCCGATGGTCCAGTCTGGATTGCTCGCGACCGGCTCACTCTCGACGACGCTGTTACCGCTATGGCTGCAACTCGTTTTGAAGTTGTTGTAACGCCTGATTCGCCTGTTGCAACTGCTGCTCGACCCCATGCAATTGATTGTTGATGTTAGCAAGCTGCGCGCTCAACGCGCTCTGCAGAAACGCCAGTTCCAGTGGCGACCGGTTCGCGTGCTGAGGCCCAGGAAACTGATGCAACTGATCTTGCAAGTGTTGGCGCTGCTGCAGTAAGTCCTGCCTCTGGAACTGCAACTGTTGCACCTGCTGCTGCAACTGTCCGATGGCATGGTGCCCAAAACTCATCCCCCCAGGCGCCCCACCACGCCAGCCTCCCGGCACCCCGACCTCACCGTGCGCATGCCAGCTACCGCTATCGTCCGGTTTGACGGGATACGCGTACTTCGTCGGGCTATCCGGCCGGTGGACTCGCCAGGTACCGTTGTCCTTGTCGTACTTCACCGGGTAAGCCTGAGTGCCTTGCCTGATGTATGCAGCCCCGCTGTCGTCCTTGTACACGCCTCGATGGATCGGCCCGTAGCTGACCGACTGGTTCGATGGCGTAATGCGCGGGCACACCGAACCGCGCGTTGCTCATGAACGGCCGCGACCCGTCCTGGCTGACTCCGCTCGCGTGCCCTTCCCCATCCGATGCCCCGTGCGCCGACGTATCGAACACCGCGGGTACCTCACCCGGCGTTGCCGCCGGCCCGGCGCCTTGCGTCGACTGTGCCTGCGCCTGAGTTGATACGTTCATTTGACTGTTGGCTGACTGGACTCTCATTTCGCTATCCCTATCTACGTGAATACGTGAATACGTGAAAAGTCGAATCGGCTTCGCCGAGCACGTTCCATTGCAGAAGTGCCAGTCCATTGAATCACCGGAGCGCCGGCACGAGGTCGTAGTCTTATATCGGGCAAATTGCTTCGTCAGCCTCCATCGGTCCAGCAACGCTCACTGTGTTCGCCCCGATTCAAACAGGCGTGTCGCTCTTCCGATTGAAAACTCAGCTCGACCACGCCCCTCAACTTCCCGCTTTCCCGGTCGATATCCCGTTTATCGATGCTGTCCGCACACGCCAGGAGGCGCCCATGAAAGTTCGTTCGTTAGTCGTTGCGTTGATTTACGTGGCCGCGGGTTCGGGCGCATCGTTCGCGTTCGCGGGGGTATCAACGGCTTTGTCCGACGATGACAGCGCCGCCGTGTTCGGCTCGGCGACATTGTCAAATCTGCAGGATATCGGCGGCAGCGCGAAACTCGGCTCGGTGTCGGCGGCAGTGGGTACGGATGCGTTGCGCGGCGCCAGCGGCAACCTCGGCGTCAATCTCGCCGCCGGTGCGCTGAACGCGCAAGCTAATGAAATCGCGGTGATCGACACGCCTCGCGCGGAGATTTCCTCGCAGCAGAATGTGCATGCCATCGCGCAGTTGAGCGGCAACGATAGCGCGGAACTCGGCGCTCATGCATTAGCCAGTGCGAGCGGCAACCTCGGTGTCAATATCGCCGCCGGCGCGGGCAATGCGCAGTTCAATGGACTCGTGGTCCATCTCACACACTAAGCGCTTCCAGCCTTTCGCGCGCGTCCGCACACCGGCGATTCAGGTCGCGATGCATCAACTGGCTGTCGAGCAGCGCCGATACATCAGACAAACCGAAATCAAAGCGCAGGACGTATTCGATGTCCGTGTAATCGTGATAGGCGCCGCTGTCAGCCAGCTTCTGCGCTTCAGCGAAAGCGGCGTGTTGCCGTTCGCTATTCATCAAATCTCTGATCGCCATGATTGCCGCTCCGAGGAACAGTGGTCCCATCATAGCAATGCAAATTGAAACGCAGGGTCGCGCGCGTGCAACACCTGGTGTTTTCCGTAGACACATCGCATTGCGCGACGTGAGCAAGCGTGCGCGCCGCGTCAAGAGCCTTTGTCACCGTTGCGTAATGCAGTGTTCACACAGCGGCGACCGGCACCTTCGTCCCGTGCCATCTGACCACCAGAATCCGGCCGACATAACACAACACGCCCGCGACGCCGATAACGATACCCATGCCCTTCGGCGAGCCGTCCTGCCACAATCCGACCGCAAGACTCGACACCGCGCCGAGCGCCAACTGCACCGCGCCGAACACGGCCGCCGCGGCGCCGGCATTGACCGGATAGCGATGCATCAGATCCGTCGTGCAATTGGCTGACAACAGCCCCACCACGCCGACCACGAAGAACAGACCGAACACGATCGACCACAATCCGCCGAGCCCGGTCAGCGACACGAAACACACGAACAGCGACGCGATACAACTGACGGTCGCCGCGAACGAGATGATCGGCAGCGACCCGAGTTGCCCGACGAGCCGCGTATTCATGAAGTTGCCGAACATGATGCCGACGATATTCAGCGCGAACAGAAAGCCGTAATGCTGAGCCGACACATGGAAGTACTCGATATAAACGAACGGCGTCGCCGTGATGTACGCGAACATCGACGCGAACGCCATGCCGCCGCACAGCATGTGCCCCCACGCCACCGGATCGCGCAGCAGCTTGCCGTACGCGCCGAACGATTTCAGTAGCGCCGACTCGGCCCGCTTCTCGCGCGGCCACGTTTCCGGCACCTTGAGAAAAGCGGTGACCGCGCACAGCGTACCGAACAGCGTCAGCACCACGAACACCACGCGCCAGCCGCCGAGCAGCAGCAACTGGCCGCCGATCAGCGGGGCGAGCAGCGGGCCGATCGACGTGACGATCGCGAGCATCGACAGCACGCGGGCGGCGTCGGTCGGACCGTGCGCGTCGCGCGCGATTGCCCGCGCGAGCACCGACGCCGCGCCCGCGCCCAGCGCCTGCACGAAGCGGAACGTCACCAGCGAGCCGATCGAGAACGACAACGCACAGGCCACGCTCGCCAGCGCATACATGATGATGCCGCCGAGCAGCACCGGCCGACGGCCATAGGTATCCGACAGCGGACCGTAGAGCAGCATGCCGATCGAGAAGCCGAACATGAAGCTGGTCAGCGTGGTCTGCGCGGCGCCGTTGGTGATCGCGAACGCCTGCGCGATGGTCGGCAGGCTCGGCAGATACATATCGATGGAGATCGGCCCGCATGCGGCGAGCGCACCGAGCAACAGAATCAGCCGGCCATCGGGCCGGCGTCTGATGACGTGAGACATGGGAATCCAGATGATGCGCCGCGCCGTGACCGGCGGCGGAACAGGTGAAACGGGGAAGGCAACGACTTGACCGCCTCAATTGTACGCGACGGTTAATCTGAACACCGTGCAACACCACGTGACGCCACGACATACCGCCACACACCGCGAAGCCGCACGCCCTGCCGCATCGGCGAACAATGCGCGCCCATGCCGAACCGCAAGCGTAGGCGCCGGCCCACCGCGGCGACTGTGCCGCCGATCGGTTAAGCTGCCGCGAGACCGATCCGGAAGCCGCATGAGCGCACCCGGACCGCCCTACTCTCCCCTCCCGCAACGACCACGCAATGACCGCCTTCCTGCTGATCTGGAGCCCCAAGAAATGGCCATGGCCCGAACTGCCTGACGTGGCGAAGCGCGTTGCCGCGGGTGTCGCGGTGGCCGACGTCTGGGGGTGCGGATTCGCGCGCGGCATCCTGCCGGGTGATCGGGTGTTTCTGCACCGTGTCGCCATGGAACCCAAGGGCATCTTCGGCTCCGGCTACGTGACGCGCGCGCCTTACGAGGTCCCGGACGCAGCGACGAAGCGCGGCTACCGGCTGTGTATCGACTTCGTGTACGACTGGCTGGTCGACGCGCATGCAAGCGTGGTGATCCCGCGCGAGACGTTGCGCGTGCATCCATTCTCGGTGCAGACATGGGACGCGCAAAGTTCCGGCACCGTCATCAAGCCGATCGCCGAAGGCGCGCTGGAAAAGCGTTGGCGCGAACTCACCGGCGCACGTCCGTCGCCAGTGCTCGAACCGCCGACCATACCGCCGCGTTCCAGCAAAGTCAGCGCGCACGCCGCGGTGGCGGCAAAAACCGCGCGCAAAACCTGAGCTCACGAACAAGGCCCGCCGCAAAGCCGCTTCACGCTGACTCCGGTACAATTTCCTCACCGATCCCAGCGCCGCGCGAACCGCCTTCCGGCAACCCGCGCCGCTGCGCAACCTCTATTCCAGCTATCGCCATGTCCAACAACGAAACTCTCTTCGAACGCGCGCAACGTACCATCCCCGGTGGCGTGAACTCGCCGGTACGCGCGTTCCGCTCGGTCGGCGGCACGCCGCGTTTCATCGAGCGCGCGCAAGGCCCGTACTTCTGGGACGCGGACGGCCAGCGCTACATCGACTACATCGGCTCGTGGGGCCCGATGATTCTCGGCCACGTTCACCCCGAGGTGCTCGAAGCGGTCCAGCGCGTGCTGGGCAACGGCTTCTCGTTCGGCGCGCCGACCGAGTCGGAAATCGAAATCGCCGAAGAAATTTGCAAGCTGGTGCCGTCGATCGAACAGGTTCGTATGGTGTCGAGCGGCACGGAAGCCACCATGAGCGCACTGCGCCTCGCGCGCGGCTTCACAGATCGCAGCCGCATCGTCAAGTTCGAAGGCTGCTATCACGGCCACGCGGACAGCCTGCTGGTCAAGGCCGGCTCGGGCCTGCTGACCTTCGGCAACCCGACCTCGGCGGGCGTGCCGGCCGATATCGCGAAGCACACCACAGTGCTCGAATACAACAACGTCGCGGAACTCGAAGAAGCGTTCAAGGCGTTCGGCAACGAGATCGCCTCGGTGATCGTCGAGCCGGTGGCGGGCAACATGAACCTCGTGCGCGCCACGCCGGAATTCCTGCAAACCTTGCGGCGCCTCTGCACCGAATACGGCACCGTACTGATTTTCGACGAAGTGATGTGCGGTTTCCGCGTCGCGCTGGGCGGCGCACAGCAGGTCTACGGCATCACGCCGGACCTGACGTGTCTGGGCAAAGTGATCGGCGGCGGCATGCCGGCCGCGGCATTCGGCGGTCGGCGCGACATCATGGCGCACCTCGCGCCGCTCGGCGGCGTCTATCAGGCCGGCACGCTGTCGGGCAATCCGATCGCGGTCGCCGCGGGCCTGAAAACCTTGCAACTGATCCAGGCACCGGGCTTTTACGACACGCTTACCGCCCGCACCACGCGCCTCGCGCAAGGTCTGGTGAAGGTCGCGCATGAAGCCGGCGTGCCGTTCGCGGCCGATTCGCTCGGCGGCATGTTCGGCTTGTACTTCGCAGAAGCGATTCCCGCGAGCTTCGCCGAAGTGACGAAGAGCGACGTGCCGCGCTTCAACGCGTTCTTCCACAAGATGCTCGACGCCGGCGTGTACTTCGCGCCGTCGGCGTACGAAGCGGGCTTCGTGTCGATCGTTCACGACGACGCGATTATCGACGCCACGATCGACGCGGCGCGTGGCGCGTTCGCTTCGCTCGCGGCCTGAAGCCGATGTTCTCGCAAACCGACTTCGTCCATATGGAACGCGCGCTCGCTCTCGCCAAGCGCGGCATGTACACCACCGATCCCAACCCGCGGGTCGGCTGCGTGCTCGTCAAGAACGACGAAGTGATCGGCGAAGGCTTCACGCAACCGGCAGGCCAGGATCATGCGGAAATCCGCGCATTGAAAGACGCGCGTTCGCGCGGTCACGATCTGCGCGGCGCCACGGCCTACGTCACGCTCGAACCGTGCAGCCACTTCGGCCGCACGCCGCCGTGCGCGAACGCGTTGATCGAAGCGCAGGTCGCGCGCGTGGTCGCGGCGATGGAAGATCCCAATCCGCAAGTGTCCGGACGCGGCCTCGCGATCTTGCGCGACGCCGGTATCGAAGTGCGTTGCGGACTGCTCGCGCAGGAAGCGCATGAACTGAATATCGGTTTCGTGTCGCGCATGACGCGTGGCCGCCCTTGGGTGCGCATGAAGGTGGCGGCGTCGCTCGACGGCCGCACGGGCTTGCCTTCGGGCGTCAGTCAGTGGATCACGGGCGAAGCAGCGCGCGCCGATGGTCACGCGTGGCGCGCCCGGGCGTCGGCGATTCTGACGGGCATCGGCACCGTCAGGGAAGACGATCCGCGCATGACCGTGCGCGCCGTCGACACGCCACGCCAGCCGCAGCGCGTGTTGATCGACAGTCAGCTCGACGTGCCGCCCGAGGCGCAGATTCTGGCCGGCGCGCCCACACTGATTTTTTGCGGCAATCTGGATCAGCGTCATACCGAGCGCGCCAACGCGTTGCGCGATCGTGGCGCCGAGATCGTCCAACTGGCGAACTCAGCCGGCAAGGTCGATCTGCCCGCCGTGCTGAACGTGCTCGGTCAGCGCAACGTGAACGAACTGCATGTCGAGGCGGGTTACAAGCTGAACGGCTCGCTGCTGCGTGAAGGCTGCGTCGACGAACTGCTCGTCTATCTTGCGCCGAGCCTGCTCGGCATGGACTCGATGAGCATGTTCAATCTGAGCGCACCGGACACGCTGGAAGGCCGCGTCAAACTGAATTTCCATGCGATCGACCGGATCGGCGACGATCTGCGGATTCTCGCGCGCTTCACGCCTCCCGGCGCGGGCGAGCCCGGCACCGATTCCACGTCTGAACCCATTTCAAATTGATCGAGGATTAGCACGATGTTCACAGGAATCGTTGCGGCAGTGGGCCGCATTGAATCAGTCAAGCCGCTCGGCACCGACGGCGACGCGGGCGTGCGCCTGAACGTCGAAGCCGGCGGGCTCGATCTCGGCGACGTGCAACTCGGCGACAGCATCACGATCCAGGGCGCCTGCATGACCGTGGTCGCGCTGACCGCGCATTCGTTCGAAGTCGACGTGTCGCGCGAAAGTCTGAACTGCACGGCAGGGCTTGGCGAGGCTGGCGAGGTGAATCTCGAGAAGGCACTGCGCGCGCATGATCGGTTGGGCGGGCATATCGTTTCCGGTCACGTCGACGGGCTCGGTACGGTCACGCATTTCGCGCCGGTGGGTGAATCGCATGAACTGCGCGTGCTGGCGCCGCGTGAGATTGGCCGGTATCTGGCTTTTAAAGGATCGATCACGGTGAATGGCGTGAGCCTGACGGTGAACTCGGTTAAAGATCGCGACGATGGCTGCGAGTTTTCGATCAATCTGATTCCGCACACGGTGCAGGTGACGTCGCTGAAGAATCTGCGCGAAGGGTCGGCGGTTAATCTGGAGATTGATTTGATTGCGCGGTATGTGGAGCGGATGCTCAGCACGTCTCAGGACGGCGATAAGTCGTTGAAATAATTTTATTTTCCAAAAATCAGCGTCTACTGCCGTCTACCTGAATTCACCCTCAGCTGACAGTTCGGGATACTCACAACCGGCGCGGCGTGCCGCATCGGCGGATTCATGACAAAGGCAGCAATCTACTGCTCTGGCGTTGTGAGCGCGCACACCGGTGAGATCGCCAGCATAGCCGGCCAGCGACTGCTCCAGTCGCTGGCGTGCGCGAGTTTCGGGATCGTCAGTGCGCGTGCACACCGCTGACCCACTGCGTTTGCGAATCGCTGCGCGACAGTGGGTGGTACCACCTCGTCTTCAGCCCCACTGAAGTGAATCTGCGGAATCGCCGCGACCCGGCTCGCAAAATCGACTGCATTCTCCGATTCGGGCATCCGCGAGACGCCGTGCAGGCGATTGACGAACTCATCGTCGAGATTGCCCGCCACCGTACGGATCGATGCGACGTCGGCGCGCCGCGCCGCGACCAGCACGGCCAGCGCACCACCTCCTGAATAGCCGATCAGTTCGACGGCTTGCCCCGGTAATCGCGCAGCGAATTGGCTCACCGCCCCGTCCATCGACGCCACCACCTCGGGCGCAAAGCGCTTGCCGGTCCAGTAAGGAATGCCGCAGCGCGGATTCATCGCCATCGGTGTGAACTGGCAGGGGCGGGCCACATACACAACGTTCGGCGCAGGGTCCGCCGCGGCCAGCGCGAGACCCTCAGCCTGACGAGGTGTCGGATCCAGCGAGGGCTCGGTGCGCGAAACCCATGCCTGGCCATCGCCTTCGATGTAGAGGTGCAGAGGCTTGTCGGGTTGCGAGATTCGCGAAAAAGCAGTCAGCACGAAGGGGCCGCTGTCGATCAACTCACGTTGCAAGCCGGCTGGCTCCGCCAGCGCGGCGGCATGTGCATTGGGGTCCAGCGCAGTGCAACCTGCCATGGCGCCGGTCAGCAACCACGCCGACAACACCGCGGCCATGCATTGACAGCCCTTGGGCCATGAACGGCACGATCGCTGCATGAACGATGTCGCCGTCATCGGCCCTTGAAGCGCGTCAGTTCGAGCGCCATCGCGGCCACGATATCGCTCCAGTCCGCGCGCTGCCTTTGCCGAAACAGACGCACACTGGGATACCAGGGGGTGTCGCTTCGATCGAGCATCCAGCGCCAGTCGGGCACCATCGGCAACATCACCCATGCCGGCCGCCCCAGCCCGCCGGCCAGGTGCACGGGCGACGAATCCACCGAGATCAGCAGATCGGCAATGCTCAGGATCGCCGCCGTATCTTCGAAGTCCTCGATCTCGTCGCTCAGGGACACGAGCGACATGCCGGCCGGTGGCGAAACCGCCTCGTCCGCAGCCGGCCCTTTCTGGATCGACAGGAACGTGACTCCCGCGTGCCCCAGCGGCGCGAGTTGATCGAGCGTCATCGAACGGTTTGCGTCATTGACATGAGTCGGCCGGCCGGCCCACACCAGCGCGACCAGGGGGCGTGGCAACCCGGCCAGCCGCCGCTGCCATTTGTCGAGGCGTTGCGGGTCGGCTGACAGATAGGGAATTTGCCCAGGCAGGTCGGCCGGTTTCA
Organism: Paraburkholderia bryophila; assembly: GCF_013409255.1. Lineage (NCBI taxonomy): Bacteria > Pseudomonadati > Pseudomonadota > Betaproteobacteria > Burkholderiales > Burkholderiaceae > Paraburkholderia > Paraburkholderia bryophila. The sequence continues at coordinate 3,819,928 of NZ_JACCAS010000001.1, read as the reverse complement.
GGCCCATGACCATCGGCAGGCTCATCATTTCGCAATGCATGTCGAATGCAGGCGGCAGGTTGCCCCGTGCGACGATGTGATCGAAGCCCGCCGTGCGCTGGGCGAGCGACAGCGTTTCCTCGTTGACTTCGAGGACCACCCGCGCGCCGCTGCGCGCCTTGGCCCACGGCACCATCCGCATGAACTGGAAGGTGTCGCCGAAGCCCTGCTCGTCGTGGATCAGTAAGGTCCGGCCGGGAATCGGCCGGCCGTCCCAGCGCGGCCGTTGCACCCGTCGCCCGATCGCGTGTGTGTGCGCCATGCTGTAACGATGGTGGTACTCGCGCCAGCCCCGCTCGAACTCGCCGAGCAACAGGAGGGTTTCAGAAAGATGGAAGCGTTCGGTGAGATCGCCTGGCACGGTCGCGACCAGCATCTCCTGAATCACGCGCGTTTCCGCGATCTGCCCCTGCGGACGGATTGCCGCGACCAGCAGCTTCCACAGCGGCAGCGGTCCGCTGCCCGAGGCGAGGTAGGGGCGCACCAGCGCCTCGGCCTCAGCGAAGCGACCGGCCGCGATGAACTCGCGAGCCTGCCGGTCGATCGTTCCAAAGTCCGGATTCATTGTATGTCGACACCCAGCGCTGACAGGAGCGGGCCAAGATGGTCGGCATACTGCCGCCCGCGGCCCCGCGACGTTTTATAGATCGGTTGGCGCACCTGGTCGACGCTCGCGGTACGCACCACCCGTCGATTCTCATGGAAATTCAGGCAGGCGTCGTCCCACGGCAGACCCAGAAACGCGATCAGACGCCGGGCCTCGCCCTCGAGATCGTCCACCACGGATTCGTAGTCGACCTCGATGAAACGCTCCGCGGGCAGCACGTCACGCAAGTGCGCCATCAGCCCTTCGTAACTGCGGTAGAACGCGCCGAGTTCGGCCTGATCGAATGTGAACGGCTGCTCGCCGCCGAACTGTCTGGTGTAGCAGGACAAGCAGGTATCCACCGGATCTCGCCGGCAATGGATGATGCGCGCACCCGGCAGGATCGCCGGGATCAGGCCGGTGTAGAAGAAATTGGCGGGCATCTTGTCGACGAGGCGCAGGCGCCCCAGCGCAAGCGGGTTCACCCGCGCGAGGTAGGCATGGCCGAGATGCGCCGCGTCGTCGCGTGTCATCGTGCCGATCGAGTCGGGAAATGCGCCGCGACCCTCGATCACGGAGCGCAGCACCGACAGTTCGCCGCCCCCCGTCACCTGCGGATGGGACGACACGATCTGCTCGATCAGCGTCGTGCCCGAGCGCGGCATGCCGATCACGAACACCGGCAAGTCCGATGGTGCGCCGGCGCCCTGAAACCCGGCCAGACGTTCGGGCGTCAGCGTCTCGGCGATGCGCTTCATCCAGCCAGCGGTAGCAGTGGCGTCGTAGGTAATGCTCGCGCGCTTCTGACGGTTGCCGCTATCGAAGTGGTGAAAGGCGCGCTGCGCGTCGCCGGTGTCGAGATAGGCCTTGCCCAGCGCAAAATGCGCGTCGATCCGCTCGGGTAGCGGACGCCCCTCCGTTTCGGCAAGCACGGCTTCCATCGCCACGATGTCGGCGTCGTCCGCCTCGAACGTCTTGACGTGCGCACGGCTCGCCAGCGCTCGCACGGAACCGGGGAAAGTCGCCAGCGCGCGTTCGAAGCCCGCCAGGGCTTCTTCCTTGCGGCCCGCTTCCATCAACAGGTGCGCGCGGCTGATCAGGGCCTCTTCCGCCACCGTGCCGGGTAAGCCGGCTGCTGTCTCGAAGGCGCTCAGCGCCTCGTCGATCCTGCCCTGGCTCTGCAGCGCCTGGCCCAGCACGTTGTGCGCCTCGGCGTGATGCGGGGCGAGCGCCACGGCCTGACGGGCAAACTCGAGCGCTTCATCGATGCGCCCGAATTGCGTCAAAGCTCGCGCGCGCGCCACCAGCCCCTGTGGATGCTGGGGCGCAAAGGCGTGCAGCGCGTTCAGCGTGGCGAGCACGGCATCGGTTCGGCGGCGCGAGAGTTCCACTTCGGCCAGGTTCAGATACGCGTCGGCCAGACTCGGATCGAGATCGATGGCGAAGCGCGCCTCGGCGGCCGCGTCGTCGTAATGCCCCTTCGAACAGAGCAGAAACGCGAGGTTGCTGTGCGCGATCGCATACGACGGGTTCAACGCCAGCGCGTGCCGGTAATGCACCTCTGCGTGATCCAGCCGGCCGAGCCGCCGCCAGGTGTTGCCCAGGTTGTTGTGGGCGTCGGCCCAGTCGGGCTTGAGCGCGACCACCCGCTCGAGGCACGCCAGACTCTGTTCCATCTTGCCCGCTTCCTGCAGCAGGATCCCCAGGTTGTTCCAGCCGGCCACGAGCGTGGGGTCCAACTCGACCGCGCGCTGCGCGGCAGCCTCGCCTTCGGACAACAGGCCCTTCTGGCGGCACATTTCGGCGAGGTTGCTGAAGTAGATCGCCGGCGCGCCAGGCACCTTGCACGCCTCGCGCAGATGCGAAATCGCGAGATCCAGATTGCCGTAGGCATGCGCGATCAGCCCGAGCAGGTGGAGCGCATCGGACTGGCCGGGCCATGCGGCCAACACCCGCAGACAGAGTTGTTCCGCCTGGACAGCCTGACCGGCGTTCCAGTGCGCATGAGCCCGATCGAGCGCGACTGGAATAGTCATTGAGCCGGCGGAATCAGGCGCGCTTGGCATGCTGTTACTCCGGTAAATAGCTTGGCAATTCGATGCACGCGATCGTACTACGATCGCCATGGCCTAAAGAAAAAGCGCATTCCCTCGTCGATGAGGGAATGCGCTCGACTGCTGGTACAACAGGTAGTGACCGCCCCTGCGGCTTAGAACAGCTGACGCAGACGCACCGTGCCGCCCTGAGCCACGTAACCCGAGCCGAGCTGGGCCTGGTAGTGCGCCGTGATGCTCAGGTTATTGGCACGCAACAGCGAGAGGCCCACGGAAATGACCGCCGAATTCGTCACAGGACTTGCGCCCAGCGACGTGAAGCTCGTCTGGCCGGTCGGGTCCGCTGCGTAGCTGGCGGTGGTCTGCGCCCGCGTGTTGTCGTACTCGTGACGCCACGCGATCTGCAGATCCGGCACCAGTCCACCGTACGACGTCGCCCATTCGCGTTCAATCTTCACGCCCACGTCGCTGTTCACCGATGTCGTGTGTGCCGCACCGATCGACAGCGCCGCACCGTTACCACCGCTTTCCGTGTAGCCGTTCTGGTGCAGGTAGCTGTAGGTCAGGCTTGCCAGCGGCGTCAGCGTTGCCACGCCCAGCGCCAGCGGATAGCCCGCTTCGGCGCGCGCCACGTACTGCGTACCGCTGAAGCTGCCGTTCGCGTTACCCGAGAAGCCGGGGAAGTCGACCACACGGTTCGTGTCGTAGCGCTGCTGCACCGCGCCGGCGGACAGGTTCGCGTACCACGTCCGGCCGGTGAAACTGGCGTAGCCGAACAGGCTGTATGAGTTCACCCGGGTCGTATCGCCTGCGGTGTCGCCCGTGTTGCTGATCGCGGCGTTGCTGTAGCTGAACACGCCACCCGCACGCCACGCGTCGCTGATGGCACGGTCTACGCCGAACAGCAGGCCGCCGAAGTTGGCGCTGTAGCCGTCCACGTTGTCGCGCTGGTCCTGGCTGGCATGACCGCCGAATGCCTGGCCCCACACGCCCCATGCCGGCCCGCTCTCGCCGGTCGACACGCCGCTCGTGCCGCCAGCCTGCGCAAGACGCAGAGAGTCGGAGTGCGCGGCAATGATATTGAGCACGTCTAGCGTGGGCGCTGCCGCCGCCTGAGCCGTCGAGGCCTGACTGATCGGGCTGAGTTTCGCACCGGCCTGGTTCGACTGCGCGGCCGAGCCCTGCTGGTTCAGCGCGAGCGAAGCATCGAACAGGTTCAGCAGCGCGAGGTTGCTGATGCCGGTGTAGCGCGACAGCCCGGTGAGCGACGAGATGGCATTCGGCGTGGTTGCCGGGATCGTGGGTGTCGGCGTCGGCGTCGGTGTGGGTGTGGGTGTGGGTGTTGGCGTTGGCGTCGGTGTGGGTGTCGGCGTCGGCGTCGGCGTGCTCAGCGTCAGGACCAGATCGCTGCGACCATCGTTGGACACGTTTTGCCCCGTAATCGCCCCGCCATAACCGCTTGCCGAATAATTCAGACTGGTCTGGTTATACGTACTCGCCCCGCCGGCATCCACCACCACGAAACGCTGACCGGGGGCAAAACCATAGCTGCTCAAGGCCGCCAGATGAACCGACGACCCCGAAGCGATCGTGGCATTGCCGGACACGACGAGCCTGCCATAGCCACTATCCGTACCGGGCGCGCCGCCCGCCACCGCGCCGTTCGCCACGCCGATCTGCAGCGTAGCGCCACTGCCCTGGCTGTAATTACCCGTGATGGCGATCGGGCTGTTCACCTGCAGCGTCGCCGCTACATTGGTCACCGTGTTGCTGCCGACATTGATATTGTCGTTAAGCAGCAGGTTGCCGGAACCGAACGCCAGGTTGCCGTTGCTATTGGTGAAGCTGCCAATGGCGCCGCTGTTGCCGGTCAAGGTTCCGAAGGCCGCACCGGTGCCACCGTTGATGGTCAGCGTCGTGCTGCTGGTATTGGTGATCGCGCCGGCGATCGTGCCGCTGTTGGTGATCGTGCTCAGGCCACTGCTCGCGTTGTAAAGCGCAAAGCTGGTGCCGGTGATGATGCCGCTGTTGCTAAGCGTGCCGATGGTGCCGCTGTTGCGGAGTCCGGTGGCGCCGCTGATCGTGCCGCCGTTGTTGTTGGTCAGCGTGCCGATGGTGGCGCTATTGAGTATTCCGGCAATGGAGCCGTTGATCAGATTGCTATTGGTTACCGTGTTCAGGTGACCGCTGCCCGCATTACTGATCCCATCGGTGGCTCCGCTGATCGCGCCGCCGTTGTTCAGCGTACCGATGGTGCCGGCGTTGTAGAGCGCGATGCCGCCGCTGGCGGTGCCGCTGCTGATAGTGCCGCTGCTGTTGTTTAAGGAAGTGATCAGCCCAACGTTGTAGATACCGCTGCCGGCGCCACCACCGGAGATGGTGCCGCTGTTAACCAGCGAGGTAATCGTCCCACCACCGTAGATACCACTGTCCAAGCCGCTGGTAGTGCTGCTTGTGGTAATCAAGCCCTGGTTGGTCAGCGTGCCGATCGAGCCACCGCTATATATGCCGTTGTAGGCAGCCGAACTGATGGTGCCGCTGGAAGCATTGGTTAGTGAACCGACAGTGGCATTGTTGTAGATACCATTTCCGGCCAGCCCATGGATTATTCCGCTGTTGGTGATAGTGCCGATGGTCCCGGCAGGAAGATACAAACCATAACCACCCGTGATGGTTCCCGAGTTGAGCAGGGCCGAGATGGTGCCGAAGTTCTCGATGCCGTAGTTGCTGATCGCCGATCCGGCGGTAATCGAGTCCGTGACGTTCAGCGTACCCATCGAGATGGTGTTGTTAACACCATAGGTAGCGCTTGGCGCATTAATGCTCACCACGGTCACATTCGTGGTGTCGGTGTTGTTATAACCGGTGGTAAGCCCCGTAATGGTGGTATCGGCCCAGGCATGCGAAGACAGCATGGAAGAAGATGCCGCCACGAGTGCCAGGTTCAGCACACCGACCTGCAAAGTCGAATGGGGGAGATGACTTGAGCGAACAGCACGCGAACGACGTGGAGCCATTGATTTAGGCATTGAGTTGATTCTGTTTAAATTGATCACGGCGCCGATGCGGCGCTGCCCTGAACGCCACCAACAACTTCCCTGAAAAATAGGCCTGGTTAGGCATATTTTTTCTTCCCCAGAGCACTTTCCCTGCCCCCACCGGAAGCTTCAGCCATCTCGTGGGCGAGGCGAGGGTAACGCCACCGATATTTGGACCGATGGGAACGCAATCGTAGTACTGACTCATGATCAGAAACATGAAACATTGCGGATGCCTGAATATCGGCAGGTAGGCTCTAAACTTTAGGGTGAGACGTTGCGGAGCCTCCGCTCGACGCACTCGCCGGGCTTCCTGAGGTCCGTCGAGATGAGTGGACGCCAACGGGTTAAGCGGCAACCTGATTCACATAGACGTACCCGCATCCGAACGTGCATCAAAACACGACAAAGTCCGAGTCAACGACGTACGTCAAACCCGGCACAAAAGTGGTCTACGCCGCCCCCGCCATACGACCGCTCTCCGCAATTCGTATCCGTTAGTCCCCAGGAAGCGCTTGCCGATTAGCGCTTTCCGAACCAGAAGAAAATACAACTGAAAGAAACAATTGGTACGATGAAATCGTCTCTGGCCGGGCAACTTCACGCAAATGAAAGCTGCAAACTGCTATTGAAGATCGCCTCTGCTGAATAGTCCGAAACAGCAATAAATAAAATATTTTCGCTGCGCCTGTATTCGCGGTCGCATCTTACGGCGACGGCTTTTCCCAGACTGACCACTCTTGCAGATAACTAATATGGGTTATAGAACCAGGATTGCACTTGTCTCGGTAGTTGTCATCATGCCTCTGCCTGCATTCGCCACTCTCGGCGGCAATATGTCGAGCATCGTCGCCGACCAGACTCAATTGCAAGCCAGCACTCAGCAATCGACATCCTCGGCGATCCGGGCGAATGCCAGCAGCGCCGCGAATACAACCAACGCGCCCACCGTTTTACCGGCCGGCGTCTCGGTCCAGCAATTGACTCAAACGGATGGGACCGTCATTAAAGAGTTCCTATCGAACGGCAGCGTATTCGGCATCGCGTGGCGAGGCCCGACGCCCCCGAATCTACGACAGCTGCTCGGCAATTATTTTCCGGCTTACGCCGCAGGCATCCAGAGCGCGAATCAGAACGGCGAGCGAGGTCCCATCGCATTTCAGGCTGCCGGGATGGTTGTCTCCACGGGCGGTCATATGAACTCATTCTTCGGCCAGGCTTTCCTGCCCGCACTGCTGCCGCAAGGCGTAACGGCTCAGGCTATTCAGTAAGGACCTCTATGCGCAGGTTTTTTATTGCAGCGCTCTTGCTGCTGCTGGCAGGCTGTGGCGGCGGCTCCGGGAGCTCGGTCTCAACCGGAACGTCCGGTCAGAATAAGGCCGCGATTTCAGTGGATGGCACGTTCGGCGTCGTTAATCGCGCCTATACTAACGTCACGATTTGCGCGCCGGGCACCAATAATTGCCAGACCATCGATCACGTGCTGATCGATACCGGCTCGGTCGGTTTAAGGTTGTTGTCGACCCCTGCCATCGCAGCATTGAATCTTGCCAGTCAAAACACCAGTGCCGGCAATCAACTCGGCGAATGCTATTTTTATGTGAGCAGTTATGTCTGGGGCTCGGCCAGGTTGGCGGACGTCAAAATGGGTGGAGAAACCGCTAGCAATATCGCTGTTCATATCGTGGCCGACCCCGCCATGCCGGCCGCGCCGAATTATTGCTCCAGTACCGGCGGCGCCGCACAAAGCACCAGCGCGGCGATGAACGCCAACGGCATTATGGGCATCGGCGTCACGCCAGCCGATTGCGGCTCGGGATGTTCCCTCAACCCGGCCAATAACCGTTACTACACCTGCGGCGCGACTTCGTGCACGTCGACCGCCGTCCCGCTGGCACAACAAGTCGGCAATCCGGTGGCGCAATTCGCTCAGGACAATAACGGCGTCATCATGCAACTGCCCAGTATTTCGAGCGCTGGGGCGGTCAATGCGACGGGGCAGTTGATCTTCGGTATCGGCACGCAGGCGGACAACGCCCTGGGCAGCGCACAGGTCTATGCCACCAACCTGAATGGGGATATCACGACGGTCTATAACGGCACGTCTTATCCGGATAGCTTTATCGACAGTGGAACGAATCGCTACAGCTTCAACGACAGCAGTCTGCCGCTTTGTGCTGGCACTGTGGACTACTGTCCGGCTTCACCGACCGCGCTATCCGCCGTCAATGTCGGCGGCAATGGAATCAACGGCACGGTCAATTTCAACGTCGCCAATGTCAACAGCCTGTTCGGCGCCGGCAACTTCGCGCAAAACGATCGCGCCGGGCCGATCTCCGCCCTGGGTGCAGCGAGTTTCCTCTCGACCAGCTTCGATTGGGGGCTGCCGTTCTTTTACGGCCGCTCGTTGTTCGTTGCGTTCAACGGACGAAGCACGCCCGGCGGCGCGGGGCCGTATTATGCCTATTGATCAGGTCCACGCAATCCCGGGAGTGCGAGCGTTTCCGGCCGGGCTCAATCTCATTGAGCCGCGCGGGGAGCGAATGTTATCGACGGCGCAACGGCAATGACTACCTCAACCACACCCCAACTCGATCTGTCGAAGTTTCCGCGCCGCGCCCTCCTCGAAGGGCCGACGCCGATCCAGCATCTGCCTCGCCTGAGCGCCCACTTAGGCGGCGCGAACGTGTTCGTCAAACGAGATGATCTGAATGGTCTGGGCGGTGGCGGCAACAAGTTGCGCAAGCTCGAATTCCTGATAGGCGAAGCGCTAGCGAGCGGTGCGGACACGATCATTACCGTCGGTGCGCGGCAGTCGAATCACGCGCGCCTGACGGCCGCGGCCGCGGCGCGTGTCGGCCTCGAGTGCGAGCTGGTTCTGACGAGAGCGGTGCCGCGTGACGACCCCGACTACGTCGACAACGGCAACATTCTGCTCGACGCATTGTTCGACGCGCACGTGCACGATTTGCCTGGCTCGGCCAACGCGCTGCAATTCGCCGAGGACCGCGCGAGCGAGTTGCGCGCGCAAGGCCGTCGCGTCTATGTCTGTCCGCTGGGCGGCTCGAGTCCGGTGGGCTGTTTGGGCTATGCGGATTGCGCGGCTGAAATCGTCGGCCAGGCGAAGGTAGATGGCATATCGTTCGATCGCATCGTGGTTCCCAACGGGAGCGGTGGGATGCACGCCGGACTCGTCGCCGGATTGGTTGCGATGGGACGGGATCCGTCGCTCGTGAGCGCGTTCACGGTGTATGGCAAGGCCGAACAGGCCCGCTCGACCACGCTCGATAAAGCCAACCAGACGGCGCAACTCATCAACGCGACTCTCCGCGTGGACAGCAGCGCGATTTCAATCGATGAAGCGCAACTCGGCGCCGGCTACGGCATCCCAACCGATGGCATGCGCGCAGCAGTTCGCCTGATGGCGTCGACGGAAGGATTGCTGCTCGACCCGGTCTACGGTGGAAAAGCCTTCGCGGGTCTGGTGGAAAACGCCACCGCCGGACACTATCGCGCAGGACAGAACATCCTGTTCGTCATGACGGGTGGTCTGCCCGGGCTCTTCGCCTACCGAAGCGAGTTCTGACGGTTTAACAGTCGGCCAGAAAAAGCCGACGGTTAAACCGTTGAACCATCAAACGCTTACGCGCTGATATCGATGCTCTTGCCGACCGCGGCGTTAGCGCCGCTCGCTTGAGACGTCGACGTCGACGGCACGGCATCGGCCGACGCGCTCAACACGATTCCCTTGGAATGCAGATGATGGTGATGGCTTCCCGTCGTACTGGTCGACGAGGTAGCCGCCTTCAGGTGCGTAGCAAAAGTCGGTTGCTGGCTGGCGCTGGCGCCCGAAGCGCTCGCGCTGCTCTTGTTGCCGGCCAGTTGCGACAGACCGGAACGGATTGCGCTGCCTACATTGCTGAGCAGCGTTGAGGCTAGACCGATTGGAATCATTTCGACGTCCGTCGTGAGAAGAGGTGGCTTAAACAGCCATGCCGACCGACTATATCGTGCTCCGATGGCAGCGAACGCGGCGAATAGAGCGGGGAATTGCCGCCTTTTCACTGGGCTCGCGAGTGGTTTGGCAAGCTACCCGCCCGCGCAACGACACTAACTAAGTATCCCACTCTCGACTCAGCCCTCCCGCCGCCGTTCCACATAGGTCTCTGCGCAGATCGCCTGCAACGACGCAATGAAAAGAGTCAGCGCCTCCGGACGCGGCCGTTGCGAATGCGTGAACACGGCGATCGGCGGCAGCGTCCACTGAAACGAATACGGCACGATCGCCACGCCCGCGATTCGAACCAGCTCTTCGGCGATATCGGCCGGAACGATCGACACGGCGTTTTCACCCGACGCAATCATTTCGCCGATCAGCTTGGACGAGTAACTCTCCACCATCGGCACAGGCGGCGCTGCGCCCGCAGCCAGAAACAGATCCGACACCTGCTCGCGCATTGGCGTCTGCGGGGCGCCGAGAATCCAGTCGAGCGTACGCAGCGTGTTCCAGTCGAGCTTCACGCGCGCCAGTTGCGCGGCCAGCCGCCGGTTCGCAATCAGCCGGGGCTGTTGCTGGTACAGCACCTCGAAGCCGACCTGCGACAGATCCAGCGCCGCCGACGCGCGCCCGATCACGATGTCGACGGTATGGTCGTGTAGTTGCGAGAGCAATTGCTCGCTGGTGCCTTCGTGAATCGTCACGGTCAAGCGCCGCGCCATACCGGATTTCAGGCGCCGCAAGGTCGCCGACAGCATCTGCCCGGAGATGAACGGAATCACCCCGACATGCAGATGCGCCGCATGCCCGGACGCCACCGCCTGCATATCGCGCGCGAGGTGGTCGAGATCGTGGACCATCGCCTGCGCGCGCCTGAGCACCACAGTACCCAATGCGGTCGGCAGCATGCCGCGCGACGAGCGCTCGAACAGCGGCGTGCCGAACATGCTCTCCAGTTCCGCCAGCGCATTGGTCACGGCGGGCTGGCTGCTGGCCATATGCTCGGCGACTCGCGTGAGCGACCGGTGCTGCTCGATTTGCAGCAACAGCACCAGATGCCGCATTTTCAGCCGCGCGCTCAAGCGTCTGACCAGATCGTTCGATTCGAATGTCATCGCAAAGTCGTCGGTTAGCCCGCACCCATCACAAAAAAATGATGGACCGATATTAAAACAGAATGATCAGATTATGACGGCTCTCTAGAATCGCCTTAACAGATCGCACCGGGACCGGCTCGGCGCGCACCAAGGCGAAAAACATGAATCCGACCGACCAGCAAGCCGCTTTCGACTATCACGAATTCCCGACCCCGGGAAAGATCTCCGTGGTGGCCAGCAAACCGCTCGCGACCCAGCGCGACCTCGCGCTCGCCTATACGCCGGGCGTCGCCAGCGTGTGCTCGGCCATCGCGGAAGATCCGCTTCAGGCCTACCGCTTTACCGCTCGCGGCAACCTGGTCGGCGTGATCACCAACGGCACCGCGGTGCTGGGTCTCGGCAATATCGGCGCGCTGGCCTCCAAGCCGGTCATGGAAGGCAAAGCCGTGCTGTTCAAGAAGTTCGCCGGCGTCGACGTGTTCGACATCGAGATCAATGAAACCGACCCGGACAAGCTGGTCGACATCATTGCCGGCCTGGAGCCGACCTTCGGCGGGATCAACCTCGAAGACATCAAGGCGCCGGAGTGCTTTATCGTCGAACGCAAGCTGCGCGAGCGCATGAAGATTCCGGTCTTTCACGACGATCAGCACGGCACGGCGATCACCGTGTCGGCCGCGTTTATCAACGGCCTGAAGGTGGTGGGCAAGTCCATCGCCGAGGTCAAGGTCGTCACCTCCGGCGCGGGCGCCGCGGCGCTGGCCTGCCTCGATTTGCTGGTGGACCTCGGCCTGCCGGTGGAAAACATCTGGGCGACCGACATTGAAGGCGTCGTCTATCGCGGCCGCACAACGCTGATGGACCCGGACAAGGCGCGCTTCGCGCAGGAAACCCCGGCGCGCACGCTGGCCGAGGTGATCGAGGGCGCGGACGTGTTCCTCGGCCTGTCGGTGGGCGGCATTCTGAGCGCGGACATGCTGAAAGCCATGGCCGCGCGGCCGCTGATCCTCGCGCTGGCCAATCCGACGCCGGAGATTTTCCCGGAACTAGCACACGCGACCCGCGACGATGTCGTGATCGCGACCGGCCGCTCGGACTATCCGAATCAGGTCAACAACGTGCTGTGCTTCCCTTATATCTTCCGCGGCGCGCTCGACGTGGGCGCCACCACCATCACGCGGGAGATGGAAATCGCCGCCGTGCACGCGATTGCCGGCCTCGCTGAAGAAGAACAGAACGAAGTGGTCGCGGCCGCCTACGGCGCCTACGACGTGGCGTTCGGCCCGCAATACCTGATTCCCAAGCCGTTCGACCCGCGCCTGATCGTGCGGATCGCACCAGCCGTCGCGCGGGCGGCGATGGAAGGCGGCGTCGCGACCCGACCGCTGCCGGACCTGGACGCCTACGTCGAACAGTTGCAACAGTTCGTCTACCACTCGGGCGCGTTCATGAAGCCGCTTTTCTCGAACGCACGGCAATTCGTGCGCGACGGCGGCAAGGCGCGCATCGTCTTCACCGAAGGCGAGGACGAACGCGTGCTGCGCGCGGTGCAGGTGGTCGTCGACGAAAAGCTGGCGCGGCCGATTCTGGTCGGGCGGCCGGAGGTGCTGCTCGCGCGCATCGAGAAATTCGGTCTGCGCTTGCGACTCGGCCAGGACGTCGAAGTCACCAATCCCGAGTACGACGAGCGTTTCACGCAGTACTGGACGACTTACTGGGAATTGATGTGCCGCGACGGCATCACGAAGGAAATGGCGCGCGTCGAGACGCGCCGGCGCCTGACGCTGATCGGCGCGATGATGGTCCGCCTGGGCGACGCGGACGGCATGGTGTGCGGCACGGTGGGCGCGTATCACGACCACCTGCGCTTCGTCGACGAAGTGATCGGCAAGAAACCCGGCGCGCGCACCTACGCGGCGATGAACATTCTGCTGCTCGACGAGCGCACGGTCGCGCTGGTCGACACGCACATCAACGACGACCCCACCGCCGAACAGATCGCCGAATACACGATCGCCGCCGCGAAGCAGATGGCGTGGCTGAACCTGACGCCCAAGGCCGCCTTGCTGTCGCGCTCGAACTTCGGCTCGGGCGCCGCGGCCTCCGGCGCGAAGATGCGCCGCGCGCTGGAACTGGTGCGGGCGCAGGCGCCCGAGCTCGAAGTGGACGGCGAAATGCATGGCGATTGCGCGCTGGACGAAGCGTTGCGCCTGCGCATTCTGCCCAACTCGCCGCTCAAGGGCGCGGCCAATCTGCTGGTCTGCCCGAACGTGGACGCCGGCAACATTGCCTACAACCTGCTCAAAACCGGCGCGGGCAGCAATGTCGCCGTGGGCCCGTTCCTGCTCGGCGTCAACGCGCCGGTGAATATCCTGACCTCGAGCTCCACGGTCAGGCGGATCGTCAACATGACGGCGCTGACCGTGCTGCAGGCGAACCTGACGGATCACTGAGCGGTTCCACTGCTGAATCCACGCCCGCGGGAGTTCCGGCGCGGGGCGGGCGGCGGGAACCCGCCGCGGCGCCGGCGCGCGTTGGCGGGCCGGCTCGGGAGGCATCCGCAGCCGTCCGCCAGTCGGCCAAACGGCCTATCCCTTCCGGCGGAGGCGACTTGGAACCGCGCGTGGCGTAAAATACGCGCTTTCCCGAAAATCTCCGCCAACATGACGCTCGCCTCCACTCTAGAGATCATCGCCGAACTGAAAGCCGGCCGGATGGTGATCCTCGTCGACGAAGAAGATCGCGAAAACGAGGGCGACCTCGTGATCGCCGCCGAATTCGTCACGCCGGAAGCGATCAACTTCATGGCCCGCTACGGCCGTGGCCTGATCTGCCTGACGCTCACCCAGGAGCGCTGCAAGCTGCTGAACCTGCCGCTCATGACGTACCGTAACGGCACGCAGTACGGCACGGCGTTCACGGTCAGCATCGAAGCGGCTGAAGGCGTAACCACCGGTATCTCCGCGGCAGACCGCGCCCGCACGATCGCTACAGCGGTCGCGGCGGACGCCAAGGCCGAGCACATCGTGCAGCCGGGCCACGTGTTCCCGATCATGGCCCAGCCGGGCGGCGTGCTGGTGCGCGCCGGCCATACCGAGGCCGGTTGCGACTTCACCGCGCTGGCAGGCCTCACGCCGGCCGCGGTGATCTGCGAAGTCATCAAAGACGACGGCACCATGGCGCGTCTGCCGGACCTGCTGGAGTTCGCGAAAGAACACGATCTCAAGATCGGCACGATCGCGGATCTGATCCACTATCGCAGCCGCACCGAGTCGATCGTCGAGCGTATTTGCGAACGCACCATGCAAACGGCGCACGGCGCGTTCCGCGCGGTCATGTATCTCGACCAGCCGAGCGGCCAGCCGCATCTCGCGCTGGTGCGCGGCACGCCGTGCACGGATCAGGACACGCTGGTGCGCGTGCATGAGCCGCTGTCGGTGCTGGATCTGCTGGAAGTCAGCGAATCCACCCACTCATGGACCCTCGACGCGGCCATGAAAGAAATCGCCGCGCGCGACTGCGGCGTGATCGTGCTGCTGAACTGCGGCGACACGAAAGACCATCTGATCGACGTGTTCAAGGCCTTCGATTCGAAGGAAAAAGCCGAGGCGCTCAAACGCCGTCCGGTCGACTTCAAGACGTACGGCATCGGCGCGCAGATTTTGCGCGAGCTGGGTGTCGGCAAGATGCAGGTCCTGTCGAACCCGCGCAAGCTGGGCAGCATGTCGGGTTACGGTCTCGAAGTCACCGGCTTCGTTCCGATGCCGGGCAGCAAGGCACAAGCTCCACAAGGCTGATCCGACCACTCTCGCGCATTAGCGCCCACTCAAAACACTACGGAATTCACAATGGAAATCGGACAATACCAACCGAATCTCGACGGCGACGGACTGCGCATCGGCATCGTCCAGGCGCGCTTTAACGAACCCGTTTGCAACGGCCTCGCCGACTCCTGCATCGAAGAACTCGAACGCCTTGGCGTGACCGGCGAAGACGTGCTGCTGGTCACCGTGCCGGGCGCACTGGAAATTCCGCTGGCACTGCAAAAGCTCGCCGAAAGCGCGCAATTCGACGCACTGATCGCGCTCGGCGCGGTGATTCGCGGCGAGACGTACCACTTCGAACTGGTCTCGAACGAAAGCGGCGCGGGCATCACGCGTATCGGTCTCGACTTCGGCATTCCGGTCGCGAACGCCGTGCTGACCACTGAAAACGACGAGCAAGCCGTCGCCCGCATGACCGAAAAGGGTCGTGACGCAGCGCGTGTGGCCGTCGAAATGGCGAACCTCTCCGTCGCGCTCGAACAACTCGGCGGCGACGACGAAGAAGAAGACGAAGAAGAGGAAGAGGCATGAAGAGCGCACGCCGACGCTCCCGCGAACTGGCCACGCAGGGGCTTTACCAGTGGCTGCTGTCGGGTTCGCCCGGCGCCGAAATCGACGCGCAACTGCGCGGCGCGCAAGGCTACGACAAGGCCGATCACGAACATCTGAACGCGCTGCTGGAAGGCGTGATCCGCGATTCGGAAGCGCTCTCCGCCGACATCGCGCCGTGTCTCGACCGTCCGCTCGAACAGCTCTCGCCGGTCGAACGCGCGGTGCTGCTGGTCGCCGCCTACGAGTTTAAGAACCATGTGGATATTCCCTATCGCGTGGTCATCAACGAAGCGGTCGAACTCGCCAAGACGTTCGGCGGCGCGGACGGCTACAAGTACGTGAACGGCGTGCTGGACAAGCTGGCGGCGCAATTGCGCGCGGCTGAAACGCAAGCGGCCCGCAAGTCTTGAGCTTGAGGCAGTGCATGGCTGCGGCGTGAGCCGCGGCCATGCACTGGGTTTGCTGAATCTGGACCGTCTTTGCTTCTGAATGCATCTGAACTGATCGTATGAACTCCGTGACCGAACCCTTGGTGCGGCTCGCCGCGCGCGTCGATGCCATCCAGCCTTTCTATGTGATGGAGCTGGCCAAGGAGGCCGCGCTGCTGGAGCGCGACGGGCGCGACATCATTCACATGGGAATCGGCGAACCCGATTTCACCGCGCCCGAACCGGTTATCGAGGCCGCCGCGAACGCGCTGCGCCGCGGCGTCACGCAATACACCAATGCGCTCGGCCTGCAGCCGCTGCGCGAAGCCATCTCGGCGCACTACGCCGACTTCTACGGCGTGAACGTCGACCCGGCCCGGATCGTGGTCACGGCCGGCGCTTCCGCCGCGTTGCTGCTGGCATGCGCGGCGCTGGTCGATCGCGACGACGAAGTGCTGATGCCCGACCCATGCTATCCGTGCAACCGGCATTTCGTGATCGCCGCCGAAGGCAAACCGGTCATGGTGCCGAGCGGCCCGGCCGAGCGTTTCCAGCTGACCGCCGCCGACGTCGAACGTCTGTGGAACGAGCACACCCGTGGTGTGCTGCTGGCCTCGCCGTCGAATCCGACCGGCACGTCGATCGAACCCGCCGAACTCGAGCGCATCGTCAAAGCGGTGCGCTCGCGCGGCGGCTTTACCATCGTCGACGAAATCTACCAGGGCTTGAGCTACGACGCGAAGCCGGTGTCGGCGCTGTCGTTCGGCGACGACGTGATCACCGTCAACAGTTTCTCGAAGTACTTCAACATGACCGGCTGGCGGCTCGGCTGGCTGGTGGTGCCGCCGAACATGGTCGGCGCGTTCGAAAAGCTCGCGCAGAACCTGTTCATCTGCGCGTCGGCGCTCGCCCAGCACGCGGCGCTCGCGTGCTTCGAACCGGACACCATCGCCATCTACGAAAGCCGGCGGCTGGAGTTCAAGCGTCGGCGTGACTTCATCGCGCCGGCTTTGGAAGCGCTAGGTTTTTCGGTGCCGGTCATGCCCGACGGCGCGTTCTACGTCTACGCGGATTGCCGCACGGTCGCGCATCCGGCCGCCGGCGACAGCGCCGCGTTGACCAAAGCGATGCTGCACGATGCGGGCGTGGTGCTGGTGCCGGGAATGGATTTCGGCACGCATGCGCCGAAGGACTACATCCGGTTGTCGTATGCAACGGCTTATCCGAAGCTGGAAGAAGCCGTCGACCGGCTGGCGAAGCTGTTCGGGCGGCATTGATTCTTCTGGGTCGGCTCGCCAGACGTAAAAAAGGACACCCCTGAGTGTCCTTTTTTCATGGCCGTGGCCTTGCCCTTGCATCAGCCCGGTCGCGTCCAGCTCATATCGCCAACCTTAAGCACCGAACTCCGAATTCGAAGCAACATGCTTGGGCGCGTTGGAACTGGCGTCGTCCTGCTCGGACACCGGCGTCTTCACCGGTGCCGCGCTCAGCGGATGACCGCCGTCGAGCGTCACCTGCACGCGCTTGCCGCTGGCAGCCGCCGCAGCCGTCGTATTCGCCGACGCAGTCGTCAGAACCGGCGATTGCGGCGCATTGATCGGCACCTTGCGGCCACGCGCCACGTCACGCAGACGGCCGCGCTCAGCCATCACCTTGGCGCCGTAACCGCCGTCGTCCTGCGAGGTCGAGCCCACGTACAGGCGCAAGCCACCCGGCAACGAACCACCACGGGCGATGCAATCCTTCAGCACCAGCGCGCCCACCTTGATGTTCGCGACCGGTTCGAGCGCCGCGCCCTGGCCGCCGAAGTACTGGAACTTGTCCGAATGCACCTTCGACATAACCTGCATCAGGCCTTGCGCGCCCACGCCGCTCTCGGCGTACGGGTTGAAGCCGGATTCGATCGCCATCACGGACAGCAGCAGCAGCGGATCGAGACCGACTTCGCGGCCGGTGTCGAACGCGGCCTTGACGAGCTCGCTAACGGGCTCCTGAGCGACGCGATAACGCCGCGCCAGGTAAGACGCGACCAGATCCTGCTCACGAGTCGACACCAGCACGCGGTCATCGCGGGCGTCGGCGGAGACGCGCTGCGACGGGATCAGACGCGCCAGCGCGCTGACGCTTTGCATGGTGCGCGGGTCGAGCCCGTTGAGGGCCGCGACGCCCATACCGGCCGAACCGGAGCCGTCGAAGGCGCCGTCAAAGCTGGTGTTGCTCACGGTGGCGGCGGTGTTGCCGTTGCTCGCACCGCTCGCGCTGTCGGCACCGTTCGAATTGGCGGACAGCGATTCGTCGGAAGACGGGCTACCCGGCGGGCCGAACGACGGCAGCGGGTTGCCCTGCAGCAACCGGGCAGGCCCGGCTTGCACGGCGGCCGACACAACCGGCATCAGCTTGGCGGCGAGTGTGCCGCGCAAGGCCGGCATCAGCCACAGTACGAGTGCCAGCACGACAGCGATTCCGCCGACGATGCTGAACAGGTGATGACTCATTCGCGTCCCGCGACGCAGCACACCACGCACAACCTGCGCAATACGCTCATCGGGACGCCACGATAACCAGGCGTTCATTCAGATCTCCCATGTTGCATGATCCCCGAACTCCGCCATGTGAACAGGCGGTAACACACGTTCGAAGAGTCAAGACATCGCGTGCTCTGTCTGGTTAGGGCAGCAGCGACGTCGGGAAACGGCAAATACCGTCTGTGGGGAGCCGTCCTGAAAAGTGGACGCGGCATACCAAAAAAGTATGCAGGCGATGGCTCCCACGCGAAAAACCAGCGTCAGTTGGCGCTGGCGAGGACTTCAGTAAGGCCGTCAGATACCGTGCAGGGGTTCGGTAAACGGTGACGCGTTGCGTCTAAAGGGACCGGGGGCAGTGGTAAAAAGGTTCACGCCCTGCAACCAATGTGGACGGATTCTATGCAGGGTTTTATAGATCGTCAACACTATAGACGGGCAAAAGTATAACTAATTGTAATAATGAACAGTGTTCAGTCGGTCAAGAACCACGCAGCATGCGCCTTTTGAGCTATCTCAAATGGTTTCCTCTACCTAGGCCGTTCGGCTGAGCTACGTGCGCTAGTCAACGCAGGTAAAATCGACAATCGTTTTGGCGCGGTGGCAGCCTGCCGCGCCCCTCTTTCCCGCCGCTCGCGCGGCACTGAACCGCCCCAGATGAAATATAAAGACCTGCGTGATTTTGTCGGCCGTCTCGAATCGATCGGAGAGCTGCGCCGTATCTCGCAAACCGTCTCGCCTGTCCTGGAAATGACCGAACTGTGCGACCGCGTGCTGCGCACCGGCGGCCCGGCATTGTTGTTCGAGAGCAAGGCTGAGCATGCGTTTCCGGTGCTCGGCAACCTGTTCGGCACGCCGCGTCGGGTGGCGCTCGGCATGGGTGTCGACGCGCAGGCCGGTGAAGGCGACGGCGCCGCACTCGAGTCGCTGCGCGACGTCGGCCGGCTGCTCTCCGCGTTGAAGGAACCGGAGCCGCCGAAAGGCCTCAAGGACGCAGGCAAACTCTTCTCGCTGGCCAAGGCGGTGTGGGACATGGCGCCCAAAACAGTGAGCGCGCCGCCCTGCCAGGAAATCGTCTGGGAAGGCAACGACGTGGACCTCGCCAAGCTGCCGATTCAGACCTGCTGGCCGGGCGACGCCGGCCCGCTGATCACGTGGGGCCTGACCGTCACAAAAGGCCCAAATAAGAGCCGACAAAATTTAGGCATATATCGCCAGCAACTGATCGGGCGTAACAAACTGATCATGCGCTGGCTCGCCCATCGCGGCGGCGCGCTCGATTTCCGCGAATTCGCGCTGCAGAATCCGGGCAAACCTTATCCGGTGGCGGTCGTGCTGGGCGCCGATCCGGCCACGATCCTCGGTGCGGTCACGCCGGTGCCCGATACCTTGTCCGAATACCAGTTCGCCGGACTGCTGCGAGGCGGGCGCACTGAACTCGCCAAATGCATCACGCCGGGCGTCGACGGTTTGCAGGTGCCCGCGCGCGCCGAGATCGTGCTCGAGGGGTTCATCTATCCGCAGGAAGGCACGCCCTCACCCGCTCCGGCCGGCGCGCCGCCCCGGCCCGCCAAAGGTGCATCGGCCGGCTACGAACATGCGCTGGAAGGCCCGTACGGCGACCACACCGGCTACTACAACGAGCAGGAGTGGTTCCCCGTCTTCACCGTCGAACGCATCACCATGCGCCGCGATGCGATCTATCACTCCACCTACACCGGCAAACCGCCCGACGAACCCGCGGTGCTCGGCGTCGCGCTCAACGAAGTGTTCGTGCCGCTGTTGCAGAAGCAGTTCACCGAGATCACCGATTTCTATCTGCCGCCCGAAGGCTGCAGCTACCGCATGGCCATCGTGCAGATGAAGAAAAGCTACCCCGGCCACGCCAAGCGCGTGATGTTCGGCGTGTGGAGTTTTCTGCGCCAGTTCATGTATACGAAGTTCATCGTCGTGGTCGACGAAGACGTCAATATTCGCGACTGGAAAGAGGTGATCTGGGCGATCACCACGCGCATCGATCCCGCGCGCGACACGGTGCTGGTGGACCGCACGCCGATCGACTATCTGGATTTCGCGTCGCCGGTGGCGGGGCTCGGTTCGAAGATGGGTCTCGACGCCACCAACAAGTGGCCCGGCGAAACCGATCGCGAATGGGGCCGACCGATCGAGATGGACAAGGCGGTCAAACAACGCATCGACTCGTTGTGGAACGAGTTCGGCCTGTAGGTGAGACGCACGACAAGTTCAAATAACAAAACACCGAGGGAGTGGTTGCGCGGATGCATGCTTTTTCAATGATGTCGGATGGTTTTTTTCTGTCGTTGTCGTTGTGTCTGGATATCGGTCTCGTGAACGTCGCGATGATTTCGCTGACGCTCTCGCACGGCTTCAAACCCGGCTTCTGGCTCGGCCTCGGCTCGTGCATCGGCGACCTGATTTACGCGGCGCTCGCGCTCGCGGGCATGGCCGCGCTGCTGCAGTTCGAATCGGTGCGCTGGGTGGTGTGGATCGGCGGCGCGGCGATTTTGCTGTTTCTCACGTGGAAGATGGCGCGTGAGGCAATGTTCCCGGCGTCGGCGCCCGCAGTCGCCGGCGAGGCGGACGCGAATGCGCCGCATCTGTCCGCATGGCGCGGCTTTTTGCGCGGCGTCTTGCTGGCGGTGTCGTCGCCTTCGGCGATTCTGTGGTTCGCAGCCGTCGGCGGCGCGTTGATCGCGAAAGCCGGTGCGACGAGCGTCACAACAGCGCCGGTGTTTCTCGGCGGCTTCTTTCTCGGCGGACTGTGCTGGACAATCTTTATCTGCGGGCTCGGCAGTCACGGCCGCAAGCGCGCCGGCACCGGTTTGCTGCGCGCGTGTCATGTGCTGTCCGCGCTGCTGTTCGCGTACTTCTCATATAGCGTGATCGTCAACGGGTATCGCGATCTGATCGTGCAGACCGCGCACGCGGTGAGCTGATACGTAAACGGCTCGCGTTAGGCGAGCCGTTTTTCCATCTGCGACCCTCTATTCCGTTCAGCAAGCGTTAGCGCCAGCGCCGACGATCTATCAAGCGAGATATTGCGCGAGCTTTTCCAGATCGACATTACCCCCGCTGATCACCACGCCGACGCGTTTGCCTTCCACGGGAACAATGCCGTTCAGCACCGCGGCCGCCGCGAGGCAACCCGTCGGCTCGACCACGATCTTCATGCGCTGCGCGAAAAAACGCATCGTGTCGATCAACTGCGCGTCGCTGACCGTTTCGATTCGCGCGACCAGCTTGCGAATGATAGCGAACGTGTAGTCGCCGAGATGCGTGGCGGCGGCGCCGTCGGCGATAGTACGGGGCGTGTCGATGCGCACAATCTCACCGCGCGCGAGGGATTGCTGGCCGTCGTTGCCGGCTTCCGGCTCGACGCCGATCACCGTGCATGCCGGGCTCAACGCCGCCGCCGACAACGCGCTGCCGCCGATCAATCCGCCGCCGCCGAGACAAACGAACAGCATGTCGAGCGGGCCGGTTTCATCGATCAATTCCTTCACCGCGGTGCCCTGCCCCGCGATCACATGCGGATGGTCGTAAGGCGGAATCAGCGTCATGCCGCGTTCTTCGGCGAGGCGGCGGCCGATCTCTTCGCGGTTCTCGGTGTAGCGGTCGTAGGTGATGACTTCGCCGCCGTAACCCTTGGTCGCCGCAACTTTGGCCGCGGGGGCGTCGTGCGGCATGATGATCGTCGCGCGAATGCCGGCGAGCCGCGCGGACAACGCGATGGCTTGCGCATGATTGCCCGACGAGTACGTCAGCACGCCGGCTTTGCGCTGCTCCGCGTCGAAGTGCGAAATCGCGTTATAGGCGCCGCGAAACTTGAAGGCGCCCATGCGCTGAAAATTCTCGCACTTGAAGAATACCGACGCACCCGTGCGTTCGTTGAACGTGCTCGAGGTCAAAACAGGGGTGCGGTGCGCGACGCCTTCGAGGCGCGCAGCGGCGTCGAGGACGTCGTCGAAAGTGGGAGCGGGAAGCGCATGCATCGGCGAAACTCTCCAGAGCGATGGTTAAACAACCATTCTCCCAGCTTCACCGATGTTTTGGATCACCGCCGCGCCAACAAAACACAAACGGCGTAACCCGGCGATCAAGCCGGCGTTACGCCGTTGAACCTGCGCTAAGCGCTTGCGCGATTAGCGGCGGTAGTAGCCGTGGCCGTAATAACCGTGCCCGTAATAGCCGCGGCCATAATAACCGTGATGGTAATAAGGACGGCCATAGCCGCCGTAATACCCGCCCACCACGACTGCCGGCGGCGGCGCGTAATAAACCGGCGGCGGCGCATAGGCTGGCTGCGGCGCGTAGTAAACCGGCGGCGGCGCGGCATAAACCGGATACGCCGGCGCGATCGGCACCCCGATACCGATACCCACGGACACGTGCGCTTCGGCTGCACTGGCGAGTCCCAGACCGAGTGCGGCGGCAACGACAAACGGAACGATCTTTTTCACTTGTATTCTCCTAGCGCGGCCCACCAAGGTCGCCGACTTCGCATGCGTTGCATGCCATGAAATCAATGTATCGAAAAAGCCCAATCGTATTTGTTCGCATTTGTTGCAAATTGCAATTGGCGGCAATACATCGCAATTCGTCCGTGCGCAAGAAATGCCGAACGGGCGGTGTAGCGGGCTGAAAACTAAGGGTTTCCGCGCGGCCGCGGGATCGGATTGGCCGCTTGATGAAGCGCACGGCGTCGAACGCGCGCTTTTCAGTAATCTTTGATTACAAATTCGCTTCAATCCTGACGGCCCGATTGAAGCGCCACAACGAAAAATGCCCGGCGTTCGAGGCCGGGCATCTCTTACCTGCAAACAGCGCTAGCAGCGGTGTGTCAACCGACCTTCACGTAGGCGAATTCGCGCGACACGCTTGGCGGGACGTAGGCGCCGCTAATCCGCACGCGCGGCGTCAGGCGTTTTTTCTGGTCCCACCAGCGGCGACGCTGGGCGTGGGTGAGGAACCGCAAGTGCTTTCGGTAAGAAAAAATGCTCATCGTGACCTCCCGAATCTGACTGCGAGACGAAATACCCGGAACTGCAACGGCTAAAGCGGCACATGAAGAAATTGTGAGCAGTTTTCAAGCCTGCGGGGCGCGTGCCGCCGGATAACCGGCCAGCCGCGCCATACGGCGCGCCAACTGATCAGAGGAAAGCCCAGGCGCCAAGGCCGCGCGCGAGCGGCCGGATGCGCGATACTTCTGCTTTCCCGTCCCAATGTTCCGTCTGGAGCAGGCAACCATGTCCCAGTCCTCTCTGCCGCGCCTCGGCTTTATCGGTGCAGGCCGGCTCGCGCGGTGCCTTGCGCTGAGCTTTTCCCGCGCCGGTTATCCGGTCACGGCGGTGACGAGCCGCACGGCGGCTTCAGCCTGCCGGCTCGCCAGTCAAATCGAGCATTGCGCGGCTTGTGACGACCCTCAACAGGTTGTCGACGCCGCCGACATCATCTTTTTAGCCGTTCCGGACGACCATATCGGTTCGTCAGCCCACACTCTGCGCTTCGACCCGGCGACGGTGAGTGGTCCGCGTAAGGCGCTGGTGCATTGCAGCGGCGCCTCGCCGGTCGAGCTGCTGGCCCCGGCGCGCGACCAGGGCGCGGCGATCGGCGGCTTTCATCCACTGTACCTCTTTGGCGGTGACCTCGCCGACCTCGAACGGATTGCCGGCTGCTCGGTCACGATCGAGGCCGACGGCGCGCTGAAAGACGCGCTGACGGCGCTAACCGTCGCGCTACGCTGCCATCCGCTGTCGATTCCGGCGGGCGGCCGCATGCTGTATCACGCGGCCGCGCACTATGCCGCCAGCTTCGCGCTGTGCAGCCTCGCCGAATGCGTCGCGCTGTGGCGCACGCTCGGTTTCGCCGAGGACGACGCGCTGCGCGCGCTGCTGCCGATGCTCGCCGGCACCATCGAAACGGCGCGCGACAAGGGCCTGTCCAATGCGCTCGCGGGCCCCGTGTCGCGCGGCGACACGGGTGTCGTCGAAAAGCAGTTGGCGCTGCTGGAAGGGCTCGGCGGCGACCACGCCGCGCTGTACGGTTTGCTGACGCGGCGCGCGGTCGGACTCGCCGAACGCCGCGCCACGCCGCCCGCCGCCATCGACGCCATCGCCGAGGCTGTCGAAGAATCGCTCAACCGCTCGCTGAATCAGGCGGCAGCAGGTGCAAGCGTCAAGTAAGCCGTGATAATGTGACGTCCGGCGCCGCGCGCAATCCGCCAGCGCCGCGCTTCGGGACCAACAGACGAGAACGCACAATGATCAAGGTCAGCATCCTTTATCCGTACCGGGAAAACGGCCACTTCGACGTGGACTATTACTGCGTCACGCACATGCCGCTGGCGGCCAAGCTGTTCGGGCCGTCGCTGAAAGGCTGGTCGGTCGACGTCGGCATCAACGCCGGGCCGCCGGGAACGCCGCCGCCGTATGTCGCCGCAGGCCACTTCCTGTTCGACAGCGCGGACGAGTTCTATAAAGTCTTCAAATCGGCCGCCGAACCACTCACAGCCGACATTCCCAATTACACCGACGGCGGCAACGGCACGATTCTGATCAGCGAGATCAAGATTTCCGTGTGATGGCGAGCGGAGGCGGACAAGGCAGCGATCTATCGTTGCACTAACCGCGCTCAAGCTCGCTGGAACGTCGCGCAATCGAAGTAAGCTGGGCAAGCCCGAAACCGCGCATGACGTGCCCTTCCGCGCAATCGGCGCATGGAAACCGAATGAAACCGCCGGCGCACCGATCGGCTCGCGCCGGCTCCCGGCGGCCGATCGACGGCCGCCATCAGAAGGATAAGGACACACGATGTTTGGCGATATCGCCCGTTTTCTGCTCAATACCGTCTTTACGCTGTTCGGCGCGGCGTTGCTGCTGCGCGCCTGGCTGCAGGTCGTGCGCATGCCGCCGTACAACCCGGTCACGAACGCCGTACTGCAAGCCACCAACTGGATCGTGCTGCCGCTGCGGCGCATTCTGCCGAGTACCCGCAGCATCGACTGGGCGAGCCTCGTCGCGGCGCTGATCGCGGCGATCGTCTATGTGGTGCTGATGGTGGTCCTGACCGGCGCCGATCCGCTGACCCTCGTACCGACGCTGCTGATCGTCTCGGTGCTGACGCTGATCAAGTGGGCGCTGAATCTGATCATCTGGATGACGATCCTGATGGCGCTGCTGTCGTGGCTCAATCCGCGTTCGCCGGCCATGCCGATTCTGTATCAACTGACCGCGCCATTTCTGAATCCGCTGCGCCGGGTCGTGCCGCAGCTCGGGGGCATCGATCTCTCGCCGATTTTGCTCTTCGTGATCGTGCAGGTGCTGCTGATGGTGGTGACGCGCGCGGCGGTTCAGCTGACTTACTTCGTGATCTGAAGCTGGGGCGCAGCCTCGGCTTGGGCGGGAAATGGCGGTGCGATTTGCGCTAACCGCCCTTTCCCGAGTAAAATCGTGCGCTCTGCGGGCGTCGTATAATGGTAATACCCTAGCTTCCCAAGCTAGAGCCGTGGGTTCGATTCCCATCGCCCGCTCCACCGCTTCCGTTCGTGAAGCGTTGCAAGGTGGTTCATCCACCTCTCCCATCAAGACCGTGCTGGACTGGGTCGACATCCACCAGAATCATTTGCTAAGGCCGCTCCGGTCGGGTTAATCCGTCGTCTGGCGAAATTGGCGCGCCTGGATCGATCCGCGACCATTGCCCCCAAAAATGTCTGCAATCCCAGTCTTTAACGCGCTTAAGGTCTGTGATTCCGGTCTTGACGATAAAACTTGAGTGGCATAGCATGTTCTCAATCACAAGCCATAAGTCACTTTAAGACTACGATTGCAGACATTATGAAGCGCAACGAAACGCCTCTCGTGCCGTCCGTCCGTCTCACCGAAGCGCAAATGTTGGGTGAGCGCATCGCCCAACTCAGGCAAGGCGTCAAGCTGCGCCAGTCCGACGCGGCTGCGCGTGCCGGACTGTCCCGGTCCACGGCGATTCTGATTGAAAAAGGCGATCCTGGACGCACGTTGGCGCAAGTCCTGCGCTACGTGCACGCCATGGCGCCGGAGGTGTCGTTGCAAGCGTTACTCGCTGGCGACGTGCCCGCCCTGATTGCGCTGCACTCGCGCAAGCTGCCGCAGCGCGTGCGTAGCGCGACCAAAACCGAACTTCGCGATCTCGATTTTTAAGGAGCCATACTTGGCAACTCGCCGCGTCCCTGACCGGGTAGCCGTTTTTGCTCATGTGCCCGACCAGGCGGAAGGCGCGCATCAATTCGTGCCGGCCGGCCTGCTGGACAGAGA